>NZ_MVOI01000002.1:0-300000 GCF_002283555.1 Rubrivirga sp. SAORIC476
TGGCGAGGATCTGCTTGATGTAGGGGTAGGCGGCGCAGTAGTCGCCGTTGCGGTAGTACTCGGAGCCGAGGCTGAAGTTGGAGCGCGTCGTGGGCTGCAGCAGCACGTACGTCTCCGCGCAGTAGTCGCCAGGACCGTAGGCCGTCGGGGTGTCCGGGACGTACGGCGTGTTGGTCGACGCCGTGGAGGTGCCGCCGGTGGTGGGCGGTGCGCTACACGCCGCGAGGGCGCTGAAGGCGAGCGTGAGAAGAGCGAGGCGAGTCGGACGCATGTGCCGAGGTGTGTCGAGTGAGAGAGAGAAGGGTGAGATCAGTCGAACCGGCGCCGGATGAACCAGCGTTCCCCGAAGTTCAGGGTGAGGGTGCCCTTCAGGAAGGTATCGCGAACGAGTACGCCCTCGGTCGAACCGCGGGTTCCGAGTTCGAGGCCGAGGTCGAAGCGAGCGCCGGTCAGGCGGTTGGGTAGCGAGACGCCGCCGGTCAGGGCGAACGTGGTCACGTCCTGCCCGGCGGGGGCGTACAGCCCCTGCTCGGCATAGCCCCCGATCCGGTACGACGCGCGCTGGAGCATGCTCGCTCGGCGGTCCCGGCCTGCGGGCGTGATCTCGACGCCTCCGCCGACCCGGTAGCGGTCGCGGAGCTGGTCCAGCCCGCTCGACGCGTCGTAGCCGCCGACGGGGAGCGAACTCTCGAATCCCGACCAGGGCTCGTAGGAGGCATCCAGCGTGGCCAGCCAGCGCAGGCCCGACAGATAGGTGACGCCGACCCGCGCGCCGAGCGGGATGTCGACGTCTCCATCCAGGGAAGTGCTACCGTCTTCGGTCAGGAGGGTGTCGCGGTCGAGGCTCTCGCCGAGCGTGACGGTCCGCGAGCCACTGAGGGTCGTAGGGAGCGTGAAGACGGCTGCGACCGTGAGCGCGTCGTCCTCGGCGCCCAGCTTGCGCGCCGTTACGGCAGCCCCGAGCGTGCCCGTGATGCCCCGCAGCCGGGTCACACGCGCCTGCCGCGTCTCAGCAAACCCGGCGCGGTCATCGAACTGAGTCCGCTGCAGCAACTCCTGCGTGCCGAAGAGCACGTCCGCCGACGCGCCCAGCTGTACGGCGTTGCCGAGGCGGACGCCGAGGCCGCCCGAGAGCTGCTGGAGACCGCCCGCTCCCTCCTGGTTGAGCGTGAAGGCCTCCATTTCACCTTCTACCGACAGCGAGTCCCGAACCGCGGCGCGATAGTTCACGCGGGAGTACGGGCGATAGGCGATGGTCAGGCCAAGCCGGTTCGGAAGCAGCGGAATCCCGAGGTGCAGGGCCGAGAGGTCTCCCGCGGTCCCGACGCTCGTGCCGTCCGAGAGGCCGTCCTCGGACGTCACTGTCGTCAGGCTGGCACCGGCGGAAAACGAGGTCAGCGACTGGTCAGACCAGAGCGCGGGGTTGGACAGGTTCACATACGTCCCCGAGCGGAGCGCCGTGGAGGCGTTGCCCAGCATCGTGGACTGGGACGATCCCGTCTCGACGCGCTCCCCCAGACCGTAAAGGGAGTAGATCGAGCCGTAGTTGTTCTGGCCCTGAGCGTGCGCCCCGATGGACAACACGAGAAACAGGAGGAGCGCGGACGGGCGCATGGACACCGAGGGGAGCGAGAAGAGGGACACGCGGGAAGAGAGGGTCGTCATGAGCTCGTCCCGCCGACCACCGTCAGCGTGAAGCGAGGAAGGTCGGTCGTGCCGACGCTCGGCAGGCGAATCGGCAGGATGTCGAGAGAGGTCGTGCCGGAGGACGGGAGCACCTCGTACCGGTCGAACCCCGTCGATGGGTCGAGCAGGATCCGCTGGACCAGCGGTGTCAGGATGCTGGTGTTGGTGACCGACAGCTCGCCGTCGACGTAGAGGACCTCGGCCAGTGCTACGCGTCCGTCGTCATTGATGCCATACAGGACCGACCGGGCCGGGATCGGCCGAACGAACGGACCCTCCGCTGCAAAGCTCTCGTCGAGGGGAAGCCGGAGACGCGCCCTCGCGAGCGCGGAGGCGCCGATCGTCGAGAAGTCCACCTCGAAGCCGACCGCCAGCCCCGAGTTGTTGCGGACGGGGAGCGCGGTCGGCGGTGGCGTCGACGCGGTGCCGGAGGTGACGGAGCTGAACACTTCCGACAGCGGATACACGAGCGTGTCCTCGCCGACGACGACGCGCAGGCCCGAGCCGGTGCTCGCGAACGTGCTGAACCCGTAGACGGCACCCGGCGCCGGGACGTAGTCGGCGGGGATGTCGATGGCGAAGCCCTCGAATGCGTCCAGGAAGCCGTCCCCGACGAGCGTCGCCGCGTTGGCAGCGACCCAGCTCGCGGGCAGGTCGAACTGGCGGAGCGAGTCCGCCACCGACACCTCGGTCGTGGCGAGCACGTCCCCGGTCGAGAGGGTTCGGTCTCGAGCGTAGTCGGTGTCGGCGAACCACGTCTCCGTAATCGGACGAAGCTCCAGGGGGAGGGTCGTGGTGGTGTCCCCGTAGACGTAGTTCTGCGTCAGCACGAGCCAGGCCGCGGTCACGTCCTCGGCGGTCGCGTCGCTGGGCAGATTCGCCGCCTGGATCACATCCACGTAGGCGCGGGCGCGGGCGTCTCCGTACGTGGGGTCAACGACGCTGCCGACGAGCACACGCGTCTGGAGCAGGTCCGTGTTGGTGCCGTCGGCGATTCCGATGGCGATGGTCGTGTCAGGCGTCGTCCCGAGGCCGGACAAGGCGACGGTGCGGACGCTCGGGTCGAGCTGTTCCTCGTCGATCAGGCCGAGGCCGACCCCGGCGGGGTCCTGGCAGGCAGAGAGGACGGTGCAGGCCGCGAAGGCGGCGACGAGAAATCTCACGGGGCGGAAAGTCGGGCAGGGAAGAGGACGGGCGCTCTCCCAACGCACCCCTCCAGCGTTTCGCGTGGAGGGGCGAGGATTGGGACGCCGGTTCACAGCCTACCCCGTGCGTCGGGGCCCTGTCCGGGCGATTCCTGCAAAAAAGCCGCTCGGTGCGACGCCGCTCAGGCCGCCAGTGCCGGGTCGAGGCTGGCGTACAGCTCGGCCGCGATGTCGGCGAGAGCCTCGGGGTCGTCACCGAGCTGGGGCCCGTCCGGCTCGCCGTCTGCGGGCGCGTCGGGCGTCGCGTAGGCCGCCGCGTTGGCGGTAGAGAGCCCGATCTGGCGCATCGTCTGCCCGGCCATGTCGGCTGGGAGGCCCAGTTCCTGCACCTCCGCCTCGGTGACCTCGTGGACGTAGCCGTCCGGCCCGTCGGGCGTAAACACCGTGCGGACGCCAGCGAACAGCTCGTTCTCGCCGAGCTCCATGTGGAGCACGTGCGGCACGAAGGCACTGATCCAGCCCGCGGCGTGGACCACGTCGGGACGCCAGCCCAGGTTCTCGACCGTCGAGAAGGCGGCGCGGGCGAAGAAGAGCGCGCGCGCCGGGTTGTCCGCGAAGTCGGCGCCCGTGCGGCGGTCCGCATGGAGCCCCTTCCGCTTGAAGAAGTGGACCGAGTCCATGAAGTAGACCTGGAGCCGGATGCCCGGAATCGAGGCCACCTTGACCTTGAGCGTGTCCTTCGCGGACCCGGCCTCGATCTCGGCGCCCGACAGGCGGATCACCTCGTGGAGGCGGTTCCGGCGCTCAGATACGACGCCGTACCGCGGCATCAGAATGCGCGGCTCGACCTCTTTGTGTTCCTGCAACGCCTCGGGGAGGGTGCGGAGGACCTGGGAGGTCGGGGTGGTTTCGGAGAACGGGGCGACCTCGCCGGCGACGAACAGTACTCGCATCGATGGGGGACGGTGGGAAGCTCGATTTCGGCTGGGTGAAAACTAACTCCGAACCGGGGGTGGCTGCCACCGTTCCTCAGCGAGGGCTCGTATCATTGACCCCCAGCCCGGACTCAGACCTGTGACCAAAGCTCAGATCGTCGACCTGATCGCTCACGCGACCGGGCTGACCAAGCTCGAAACCGAGGCCGTCGTGGACGGCTTCATGCACACGGTCCTCGATGCCGTCGCCGAGGGGGACCGGGTCGAGTTGCGAGGCTTCGGCACGTTCCGTTCCGTCGAGCGCGCACCGCGCACCGCCCGCAACCCCCGCACGGACCAGCCGGTCCCGGTGCCGCGCCGCATGGTCCCCGTGTTCAAGCCGGCCCAGGAGTTCCGGCGGCGCGTGGAGGAAGAAGGGGCGGACCGCATCGTAGGCTCGACCGAGGGATAGCACATGACTGCCTGTGACTCGTGCGGAGCGAGCGTCCCCTCGGGGGCTGCCGTCTGCGACCTCTGCGGAACGCCGGTGACGACGACTCCCCTGGAGGGCACCCCCTCGCCAGACCATGCCCAGTCGGGCCCAGGAAACGCCTGCCCGCATTGCGGACACGTGGCTCCTGCAGGCTCGCGCTTCTGCAACGCCTGCGGGGAGCCCCTGCCGACCGACGCGGAGGACGCCGTCGTCCTGCCTCCGGCCAGCAACGGGGCCCCCACCGTCCGTCCGTCGTCCGATGCCGGGCGTCGCGCGCTGGCCGTCGTCGGCATCGGGGCGGGGCTGGTGATCGGCCTCTACCTGCTGACGGTGTTCGCCCCGCGCCCCGAGCCGGCGCCTCCCGCCGACCCACAGGCGGAGATCGGACAGGCCGCGCCGATCCCGGACGGCGCGCCGCCCCTGGCCGACTCCCTCCAGACTCCCGCCGACCAGTTCGCGGCGCTCGGTACCGCGGATGGCTGGTACGAGTCCGGCCGCTACTACCTGACGGCGGCCTTTCAGTCGGTCCAGACGGATCCGACGTCGAGCGTTCGCTGGGCGCGACGGGCGATCGAGGACTTCGAAAAAAGCCTCGCACTCGCCGAGGACCCGCGAGTTCGCGTCGCCCTCGCCGAGGCGGCCACCTTCGACCCTGCGGACCCGATGCGGCCCATCCAGGAACTCCGGACGGTGCTGGAGACCGACCCGGACAACCTCGACGCGACCTACCTGCTCGCACAGCGGCGCCTCATGATCGGGCGAGTGGACAGTGCCCGCGTGGCGCTGGAGCGGATCCTCGAACTGGCGCCTCCGGGCACCCCGGTGCGCGAGCGCGCCGAACAGGATCTGGCGACGATCGACTCCGAGTCAGGCGGGTGACCGGCTGGGGGTGGGTGACCGCGTTGGTCTTGTGGGGCGGCTGTGCGAGCGGTCCCGATGCGTCCGTCGTCCTCGCCGCCGCCTCGACCGGGGACGTCGTGCACGCGGTCGCCCAGCGAGAGAAGGAGGCGGGCCGACCGACCCTCGTGAGCGTCGCAGCCAGCTCGGTGCTGGCGCGGCAGATCGCCCAGGGCGCACCGGCAGACGTGTTCGTGACGGCCGACCCGGACTGGATCGACTGGCTGATCGAGCGCAGGGGCCCGGTCGTCGAGCGCCGCGTCGTCGCGACGGGCCGTCTCGTGCTGGTGGGTCCGGCCGATGCCCCGGCGGGCGCCTCGCTGGCGACGGCACTGGCCTCGGCGGACCGGCTTGCGCTGGCCGACCCGACCCACGTCCCAGCGGGCTCGTATGCCCGAGAGAGCCTGGAAGCGGCCGGACTGTGGGACGGCGTCTCGACCCGGGTGGTCCCGCTCGGGGATGTGCGCGCCGCACTCGCCGCCGTCGAGACGGGTGCGGCGGACCGAGCGATCGTCTACGCGTCCGACGCGACCGCGAGCGAGCGAGTGCGCGTGCTCGCCGAGGTGCCCCATGCCCGGATCGTATTCGAGGCGGCCTTGCTGCAGGAACCGCGGGGCCGCAGAGTGTTCGACGCGCTCGTAGAGGCAGGCGATCTCTGGGCCGACGCCGGGTTCGACCGATGAGCCCGGCCGACTGGGCGGCAGTCGCCGTGAGCCTCCGGGTGGCCGTGGCGGCCACCCTACTCGCGGTCGGCCCCAGCCTCCTGCTCGGCTGGGTCCTCGCGCACCGACGAGGGATCGGGGCGAGCGTCCTCGGGTTTCTGGTGCTGCTTCCGCTCGTCCTGCCGCCGGTCGTGACGGGGTACGCGCTGCTTCTGGTGCTCCCACGGACGCTGGTGTTCACCTGGTGGGCGGGCGTGCTGGCATCGGCCATCGTCGGGTTGCCGTTGTTCGTGCAACTGGCGCGGGCGGGGTTCGAGTCGGTGGATCCCGTGCTGATCGAGGCGGCACGGGTGGACGGTGCCTCGCGGTGGGACGTGGCGTGGCGAGTGGTCGCCCCGCTGTCATCGTCGGCGATCGCGGCCGGTGCGGTGCTCCACTTTGCGCGGGCCCTCGGCGAGTTCGGGGCGACGCTGGTGGTCGCGGGCAACCTCCCCGGTCGGACGCAGACCGTCCCGCTGGCCCTGTTCAGCCGCCTCCAGCAGGTCGGAGGAGAGGCCGCCTCGGTCAGGCTGGCGGTGGTGGCGGTGGCGCTCGCGGCCGTGAGTCTGGGCGCGTCGCGCCTCTTGCTCCGGCGGTGGGGACGCGGCGCGGCGCCGTAGCTTCGGAGGACGCCTACGATCCATCATGCGACCGCTCGTCCTGCTCCTGTTCCTCGTGTTCGGTGCCGGATGTGCAGGCAGCGCCGCACCCCTGGTTCCGCTTCCCGTGCCCGAGATCGAGCGCGAGGCGCCGCCGCCCGCGCCGGTCCCCGTCGCCGTCGAGGTGGAGGTGGTCCAGCCTCCGGTGGTGCCGCCCCCGGTCCCGGAGGGGAGGATCGCCCGCCGGGCGGTGTACGAGGACGCCGGACTCATCGAGTGGACGCTCGAAAACGGCCTGACGGTTGTCTATGTCCAGTACCCCGTCGAGGGCTACCACGCGCGCCTCGACGCGCCGACCGGATGGGCTGGGCTCCCAGAGAGCGACCGTCCCGCGTACGCCCACATCGGCGAGGGACGGTGGGGAGCGCTCACCGCGCGCCTGGGCCCCGGCTCTCGGGAAGCCGTCGGCGAATCCGACTCGCTGAGCGACCTGGTCGAGTCGATCCGTTCGCTTCTCACGTCCCCGCCGGACGCTGTGGACTCTTTCGACATGGTCGCAGATGCCGCGCCGCGGTGGGGACTCGTCCTGCCCGAGACCCGAGCCGATGGTGGGGCCGGGCGGCTGGCGGAGGCCTTCGGTCAGCCCGCCGCGTTTACGGTCGTCCTCGTCGGTGCGTTGGGGCCCGAGTGGATCGAACCGATGATTGCGTCCCGGTTGTCCGTTCGCCCTGGCGGTGGGCCGACGTTCGAGCGCGCCGACCCTGCCACGCAGGGTGACCAGCCCCTCCCGGCGGGCTGGAGAGGCGTCGTCAGCGAGTGGGAGGTCTCTGCCGGGTGGGAGGACCGCCCTGCCGCCCTGCTGCTTCGGGAGATTCTAGCGGCTCGTGCCGGGCGTGACGCCCGGGCCGATCTCTGGTTCGGCGCGGCGCGAGAGACCCTTCGCCTCCGGCTGGCCTCCGCGACGTCCTCGGACGAACGTGCCCTCCTCGCTCCCCTCCAGGCCGCTGAAGTGGAGGTGGCTCGTCGGCGCGCCGTCGACCGCGCCGCCTCCGCAGCTGGGGTCGCCGACGCCGTCTCCGAACTCTACGGCCTGAGGGGCCGGTTCCGCCCCGCCCGGAGACCGGAGGACCCTGCGGTACTCGCGGCAGCAATCGCCCGGACGCCCGCCGGTCGGCTCGATGCCCTCCTGCAACGACTCCTGGCTTCGCCCGACACCGCCCGTTTCTCGACCCCAACCGATTCTCCCTGATGCCGCTGTTCACCGACGACGAACTGACCCGCATCCGCGACGCCGTCAGCCAGGCCGAGACCCGGACCGCGGGCGAAATCGTGCCGTATGTGGTGCGTCGCAGCGGGGACTACGCGGTCGCCACTTGGCGCCTCGCGTCGCTCGGGGCGCTGCTGGCCGGGGTGCTGGCCCTCGCTACGGCTTGGCTGTACGACGGCTGGGGGCTGGGCTGGCTCTACTCCGCCTGGGCGCTCGCGCTCGTCATGACGGGCGGCGGCGTGATGGGGGGGCTGGCAACCCTGCTCGAACCGGTCCGGCGAGCCTTCGCCGGCATGGAGACGCTGGACACGACCGTCCACCGCCGCGCGGCTCTGGCGTTTCTGGAAGAGGAGGTGTTCAATACACGCGACCGGACCGGCATCCTGCTCTTCGTCTCGCTCTTCGAGCACCGGATCGAGGTCATCGGCGACACCGGCATCGACGCGAAGGTGGAACAGGCCGAGTGGGAGGAG
Source organism: Rubrivirga sp. SAORIC476 (assembly GCF_002283555.1). Lineage (NCBI taxonomy): Bacteria > Pseudomonadati > Rhodothermota > Rhodothermia > Rhodothermales > Rubricoccaceae > Rubrivirga > Rubrivirga sp. SAORIC476. Next base: position 8,176 of record NZ_MVOI01000002.1, read on the forward strand.
GTCGTCGGGCTGATTCGCGACGGGATCCGGTCCCGGACCCTCGCCGACGGTATGGTGATGGCCATCGAGCGTTGCGGCGACCTCCTCCACCGCCGAGGGGTGGACATTCGTCCAGACGACACTGACGAGCTGCCGGACGACGTGCGCGTGCGGGACGAGTGATGCGGGGCGCCTTCCTCGTTGGCTTCTTGCTGTTCGCGCCGACTGCGCACGCGCTGGATGTGCCTCGGCTGGCCGGACGCGTCGTCGATCTCGGCGAAGTCCTCGACGACGCCACCGAGGCGGCCCTGACGGCGAGGCTGGCCGCCCACGAGGATTCGACATCCAATCAGATCGTCGTGCTCACGATCCCGTCGCTCGACGGGGAAGTGCTGGAAGCGTACGCGACGCGGGTCTTCCGCGCCTGGGGCCTCGGTCAGGCGGACCGGGACAACGGCGTGCTGTTGCTGGTCGCCGTGGCCGACCGTGAGCTGCGCATCGAGGTCGGCTACGGGCTGGAAGGGGCGCTGACGGATGCCACCGCGGGGTCCATCATCCGCAACGAGATCGTGCCCCGGTTCCGCGATGGTGACTTCGACGGCGGCGTGCTGGCGGGCGTGGACGCAATCCTGCGAGCTGTGGACGGCGAGTACGAGGCGGCAGCCGACGGGGGGGCGGAGAGCGTGTCGATCGCGTTCGTCTTCGGGTTCATGATCCTGGTCGGTGGCGTGCTCCCCATGCTTCGCGCGGGGGACGCCGGGACGGCCGGCGACGCCAAGGCAGCTGCCATGGGGATGCTCACGGGCACCGTCCTCGGCTTCCTGACGTGGCGCCTGACGGGCTGGTGGCTCGCGGCGATCCTCGTCCCGGTGGCCTTCGCGTTCCTGCTGATCGGCCTCAACCGGTGGCTGGAAGCCCACCCGACCTGGGGACCCAGGCGGCGTCACATCCGCAAGAAGCATCAGGCCTTTGCCAGGGCTCGTCGCCGGGGCGCATCCACTGTCGTCGTCGATGGCCGGTCCTATACCGTGCCCACGGCATCGTCGAGCAGCGGTGGCGGGTTCAGCGGCGGGGGCGGCTCGTCCGGTGGAGGCGGGGCCTCGGGCAGCTGGTAGCCTCCGCCTCGGGGATCGACCGAGACACCGAGGCGGGCGCTACGGCGTCGCTACAGGGCTTCGATGCGGAGCAGCGTTCCGTCGACGTCGCGGAGGTAGAGGGCGTCGCCGGTCGGCGTGTACGCGATCCCCTGAAGGTCGAGGCGCGCCCGGAGCAGCGTCACGGTCCGGCGCGGCATCCCGAACGCCAGCTCGTGGACGCCGCGCGCCGTGTCGTCGGCCGACTCGACGAGTTCAAACACCTGGTTGCCCTCTGCGTCGAGCAACTGCGCGCGCGGTTGCGCGGTGAGCGGGTGGACGCCCAGTCCTCCCAGCGTCAGCCCCAGCGCGGTGACATAGAAGTCGAGGGCCTCATCGAACCGCGCGGTCCGCACGCAGACGCTCCGGAGCCAGATCGCTGAACTCGGCTTGCGGAGGGTCCGCTCAGCCTGGCGGTACGCGGAATCGAGGGAGGTAGCGGTGAGGTTCATCGAGGCGGAACGGGCGCGAGAGTGGGAGAGAGGCCGCCGAGGCGACGGTGCCATCGACTTCACGCGGCGTGCCATCAGGCAACGGCTCTCATTACCCGGCTCTGGTGGAACGATCCTTCTCGCATCCTCGGGTCTAATCCGCTGGCGACACGGATTTCCCTGGGGCGATCCCGGATGTGAGCCTACCTCTCCCTCAGCCTCCGTGCGAGACCTGAGCGTGACGACTGTTGCAGCAGGACGGGCTCACTTTAGCGGTGTCGTCGAGCGCATCGTCTGCATCGCGGAGCCTCCCAGCCACAGATGCCCCTCCGAGTCGACGCCGATGGTGCGGACGACGCCCTGCGCTTCGGGTGCGTTCAGAATGGCCATCCCGTCGTACCCGAACGGGTCGGCATAGCCTGGAGGCGGGGGGATCAGGATGCGCCACCGGTTGGAGTCCTCGCGGAGGAACAGCACGGCCTCACCCGTGTCCTCGGTCCCCGCGAAGGCGCGTGGCGGCCCGTACGGGAGGACCGTCTGTGGACGGTCGCGCTCCAGCCAGTCGCTCACCCAGGAGCCGTACTGGTACTGACCCGTGATCGTGTGCGCGGTGAGGGTCGGCCGCGACGCGCCGTAGGTAATCCCTGCGACCACCTCTGTGAACGAGTTGGAGACGAACCTGGCCCGGAGTCCATACACGGCCACGTCCACCACGGTCGGGTATTCGCGGGTGGCCGGGCGGAAGGGGAGAGGCGGCCGCTCCCAATCCGACGGTCGGCTGAAGTCGGCCGGGCGCATCAGCAGCGCGCCGTCTGAGCCGATGTCGTTGGCCAGTGAGGCGAAGACACGGTTCGACGCCGTCCGGCACTGCTTCACCGGCCAGTCCCCGACTTCCTGGCCGATGCCGACAACGTTGAACCGGTCTCGTGCCAGCGTCGTGCCATCGCGCCCGATCCGCCAGAAGTAGGCGTTGGCGCCGCCGACGAACAACTCACCCCCGGGCGAGAAGCAGACGGCGGTCGGCCCGGTCGCGATCGGGGCCTGGTCGTCGGTGGTGAAGAGGCGCCGCCAGCCGGAGCCGTCCTCCAGCCAGAGCGCGGTGCCCGCGCCGTTCAGGATGACGGCCGCCGTCAGCGAGCCGTCGAAGGCCAGGTCCAGAAGGGTTCCAGGAGGAAAGCCCGGGACCGCCTCGAAGCGGATCGTCCGCTCGCCCTGGAAGGTCTCCAATGGGGCAGGAGGAGGCGGTTCGTCGGGCTCGCTCATGCTGCACGCAGACAGCACACACAGACTCAACAGGATCAGAAAACGCATCGTGTCGGAGAGGTGGGATCCTCCAATCTGCGTCTGAGCGAAACCGTCGGCCTCCCCGGCAGAGGGGACCCGCGGGGTCACATGAAGCCCAGCGTCATGCGGGCCTCCTCGCTCAGCATCTCCATCGAGTAGGACGGCACGAAGACGAGGTCGATGGAGGCGCGGGCGACGCCCTCCAGCGCGTTGACGCCCTGCTCGACTTCGGCGGGCAGCGTCTCGGCGGCCGGACAGTTGGGCGCCGTCAGCGTCATCTTGATCGTCACGTCTTTGCCCTCGTCGCCGTCCTCGATGGTCCACCCGTAGATCAGGCCGAGGTCCCAGATCGGGACCGGGATCTCCGGGTCATAGATCGTCCGCATGACCTGGACCATGCCCGTCTCCAGATCGGAGAAGTCGTCCGCCTCGCGGCCGTCGTGGAGGATGTCGCGCGTCATTGGAGGGGTAGGACGTGCGGATGGTGGACCGTTCGACAGCGCACGGTCCACCGACCGCAGATTACTTGAGCCGCTCGGCGATGCGGGCGTCGAGGTGGTCGCGGACCGGCTCCAGCGTCACCATCTCGACCACGTCGTGGGCGAACGCGTAGAGCAGCATGGCCCGCGCGTCGGCCTCGGAGACGCCGCGGCTGCGGAGGTAGAAGACGTGCTCGGGCTCGATGGCGCCCGTCGTGGACCCGTGCGAGCACTTCACGTCGTCGGCGTAGATCTCCAGCTCGGGCTTCGAGTAGTGATGCGCGTCGGGCGAGAGCACCACGCCCTGGCTCTGCTGGTAGGCGTTGGTCTGCTGCGCCTCGCGCTGCACGAACACCTTGCCGTTGAAGACGCCCGTCGAGCGGTCGGTGACGATGCCCTTGAAGAGCTCGTTCGACTGGCAGCCCGGCGCGACGTGGTCCACCAGCGTGTTGGTGTCCACCAGCTGGTCGCCGTGGCAGATGTAGAGGCCACCCAGCGTCGACTGCCCTCCCTCGCCGGCGGGCACCATCACGGTGTTGTTGCGGACCGTGCCAGTGGCGAAGGTGAACGTCAGCGTCGACACGTCCGAGTCGCGCTCCTGGTAGGTCTGGACCAGCGAGACGCCGTTGGCCTGATCGCCCTCGTCCTGGATGCGGATGTGGCGCACCACAGCCGCAGCACCGGCCGAGATCTCGGTCAGGTCGTTGCGGAACGTGGCGGCGTCGCCGCGGACCACGTAGGTCTCGACGATGCGGGCCTCGGCGGCTTCGCCGACTACGATCAGGTGCCGCGTCTGGACGATCGTCGGCTGGTCAGCCGTGAGCACGTGGACCACGTGGATGGGGCGCTCGACGGCGACCCCGCGGGGCACCGACAGGTAGAGCCCATCCAGGCTGAACGCGCTGTTGAGCGCCGCGAACGCATCGCGACCCAGGTCGACGTGCGCCCCGAACGTGTCCGCCACGACCTCAGGCGAGGTGCGGAGGGTGTGGGCGAGCGACGCGACCGTGACTCCGTCGGGCAGGCCGTCGAGGTCGGACGCCTCGGCGTCGTAGCGACCGTTGACGACCACCACGCGCGCGGCGTCGAGCCCGTCGATGCTCCCGGCAGCCAAGTCGGCGTCGGTCGCAGTGGCGCGGCCAGCCGGCGCGTAGTCCGGCTTGAGGGCTGGGCGGAGGTCGGTGTACTTCCACGCCTCGTGGCGCGTCGTCGGCAGCCCAGCGGACTCGAACGCGGTGCGGGCGGCCTGACGCCGATCGGCGAACGGGTCGGGAGCGCCGTCGCCGGAGAACGCGCCTTCGAGGGCCTCGACGGCGTGGCGGAGGAGGGCAGGAGCCTTTTCGAGATCGATCATCAGAGTTCGGAGTTCAGAGGTCTGTGGTTCAGAGGCCGGGCTCGGAGACGCTCAACGCTGATCTCCAACCCCAGAATGGTGAACTCAGGCCGCGGTGGCGGCTTCTTCGAGCAGCCAGTCGTAGCCCTTCACCTCCAACTCCTCGGCCAGCTCGGGGCCACCCGAGCGGACGATCCGGCCGCCGACGAGCACGTGGACGTAATCCGGCGTGATGTAGTTGAGCAGACGCTGGTAGTGCGTGATGAGCACGAACGACCGGTCCTCGGCGCGCAGCTTGTTGACGCCGTCCGACACGATCCGGAGGGCGTCAATGTCGAGGCCCGAGTCGGTCTCGTCGAGAATCGCGAGGCGCGGATCGAGCATCGCCATCTGGAAGATCTCGGCGCGCTTCTTCTCGCCGCCCGAGAAGCCCTCGTTGACCGAGCGCTGGGTGAGCTTCGGGTCGAGGTTGACGAACTCGGCCTTCTCACGCATCAGCTTGATGAAGTCGCCGACCGAGAGAGGCTCCAGCTTCCGGTGCTCGCGAACCGAGTTGACGGCCGTTCGCAGGAACTGGTGCGTGCTGACGCCAGGAAGCTCGACCGGGTACTGGAAGGCCAGGAAGAGGCCCTCACGAGTCCGCTCCTCGGGGTCCATCTCCAGGAGGTCCTCACCGTCGAACGTGACGGAGCCCTCCGTGATCTCATAGTCATCGCGGCCGGCGAGCACGCCCGCCAGGGTGGACTTGCCGGAGCCGTTGGGCCCCATGATCGCGTGGACCTCGCCGGGCTGGATGTCGAGCGAGAGGCCCTTGAGGATCTCGGTCTCCTCGACGGAAGCGTGGAGGTTGTCGATGGAAAGGAGTGCCATTCGTCAGTCAGAGTGCGGCGCCGACGGTCGGCGCGCGGTTCAGGAAAGTCAGGAGGGTCTGCCTCGGTGCCGAGGCGGGCGGGGTCGGCTAGCCGACGCTGCCTTCGAGCTGGACGGAGAGGAGCTTCTGGGCCTCGACGGCGAACTCCATCGGCAGCTTGGCCAGGATCTCCTTGGCGTAGCCGTTGACGATGAGGTTGAGCGCGTCCTGCTCCGAGATGCCGCGAGCCTGGCAGTAGAACATCTGGTCTTCGCCGACCTTCGAGGTCGTCGCCTCGTGCTCCACCTGGGCGGTGTCGTTGTGGATCTCGATGTAGGGGAACGTGTGGGCCCCGCACTGGTCGCCGATCAGCAGCGAGTCGCACTGGCTGAAGTTGCGAGCTCCCGTCGCGTTCTTGTTCACGCGGACGAGGCCGCGGTACGAGTTGTTGGACTGCCCCGCCGAGATGCCCTTCGAGATGATCGTGCTCCGGGTGTTCTTGCCCAGGTGGATCATCTTGGTCCCAGTGTCGGCCTGCTGGAAGTCCTTGGTGAAGGCCACCGAGTAGAACTCGCCGACGGAGCCGTCGCCCTTGAGGATGCAGGACGGGTACTTCCAGGTGATCGCGCTGCCCGTCTCCAACTGGGTCCACGTCACCTTCGAGTTCCGGCCTGAGCAGAGCGCCCGCTTGGTCACGAAGTTGTAGACGCCGCCTTTGCCCTCCGCCGAGCCGGGGTACCAGTTCTGGACCGTCGAGTACTTGACCTCAGCGTCGTCGTGGGCCACGATCTCGACGATGGCAGCGTGGAGCTGGTACTCCTCGCGCATCGGCGCCGTACAGCCCTCCATGTAGGAGACGTAGCCGCCGTCCTCGCAGACGATCAGCGTCCGCTCGAACTGACCCGTGTTGGCCTCGTTGATTCGGAAGTAGGTCGAAAGCTCCATCGGGCAGCGAACGCCCTTCGGGATGTAGCAGAACGAGCCGTCCGAGAAGACCGCCGAGTTGAGGGCTGCGTAGAGGTTGTCCGTGTAGGGCACCACCTTGCCCATGTTGGCGCGGACCAACTCGGGATGGTTCTGGACGGCCTCCGAGAAGGAACAGAAGATGACGCCGACCTTAGCGAGCTCCGCCTTGAACGTCGTCGCGACGGACACCGAGTCCATCACGGCGTCCACGGCGACGCCGGCGAGCGCGGCCTGCTCACGGAGCGGGATGCCCAGTTTCTCGAAGTCGGCCAGGATCTCCTCCGGCACGTCGTCGATGGAATCGTACTTCACCTTCGAGCCGGGCGCGGAGAAGTAGTACGCGTCCTGGTAGTCGATCTCGGGGACCTGCAGGTGTGCCCAGTCGGGCGACTTGCCCTCTTCCAAGAGCTTGAAAAAGTGCCGGAGGGCCTTGAGCCGGTACTCGAGGAGCCACTCGGGCTCCTCCTTCTGCGCCGAGATGTAACGCACCGTGTCCTCGGAGAGCCCCTTGGGTGCCTTCTCGCTGGTGACGTCCGTGACGAAGCCGTACTTGTAGCCCTGCTCGGCGACGTCCTCGAAGAAATCGTGTTCTGTGTACGTGGCCATGGTGGAGTGCTGGAGTGGGGAGGCGAACCGGGCGTGTCGGACGCAGTTCCACCAAGACGAGGCGAACGAGAGGCGCCCCTCAGTCTCGCGTGAACCTCATTCGCAGGCGGACCTTGCGCGTCGTGGACAAGTTCGGTCCGAACCCCACCTGGCATGGTTCCGGAGTGGGTGAAGCGTCCCTGAAAGCCCCCTCCCTGTGATGACCCAGACCGCCCCGTTTGCGATTACCGAACGTGCCCGCCAGCGGCTGGCCGCCGTCGCCGTGAGTGAACACATCGATCTGGAAACCACCTTCCTTCGGGTAGCCGTTGTCCCCGGCGGGTGCTCGGGCCTGACCTACGACCTCGGTTGGGACACTGTCGCTGGCCCTGTCGACGAAACCGTCGAGGTGGATGGGCTGCGGCTCGTGCTCGACCCGCGGAGCCTCGTCACCGTCGAGGGCACCACGCTCGACTTCACGGACGGCCTGGAGGGCAAGGGCTTCCACTTCGACAACCCGCAGGCGGTGCGGACGTGCGCCTGCGGGGAATCCTTCAGCCTCTGAGCGACTCCCTGTAGGGCGCTCGGACGCCTCGTGGCGGTAACGCTCTGGGTACGAATCGAAGCAAGTCGCAAAAAGTAGCCCGCTGGCCTTACGGGGCCAGCGGGCTCAAGGGTGGGACGTGGGACGGCACGTCATCACCTGACCTAATCAACGCCTCCAAAGTCGAACGGGTGCCCATTGCATTGCCCTTTTGGATCTCTTCATCACACGGTCGGGGATTTCCTGGCCCCATGGAGGCCGTAACCGGCCCTCCAGAGGGCGTGAAAGCGTTTTCTTCGTAGGCTGTGGAGACCCGTCGAAGGGAAGGGGGTTCGGCCCTAACTAGCGTTTGCTGGGTCGCTCGTCGTGTACGCGGTTCCTCGCGCTCCTCGCGGGGCCGAATCAGTGGCCTCGTTTCTGCGAGGGGCCGTGGATCCCGCCTCGGGCCCCGAAGATGGTCTGCAACACGAAAGCGTCTCGCGCAGCACGCGGGTCCCGAAGGCGTGCTCTCCAATCCGACAGGGTCGGACGAGCAGAGCTCTTCCGCCGGAGTCCGTGAGGGTCATACTCCCGAGAGTCAGAGCGCTGGAGCGGGGCGAAGGCAGGCTGACGTTCGAAGGCCTCCTCTGAGAGCGGGTTGTCGTCGCCGAAGCCGTGGCGTTCGTGGTCGACGGCAGACGCGCTGTCGAACGAGCCGGGGACGGCATGGAACTCCTGGCCTTGGAACTCTGGCACCGGCCGAGGGGGAAGCGTGGGCTCCTCGGTCGGCACGGGAGCGTTCTCGGTCGGGAGTCCTCCCGCCGACTCGGCCATCGCCTCTTCCAGTTGTTGCAGAAACGTCTGGAACGGCGTCGGGTCGCTGGCCTCCTCCGATACCAACTCCGTCTGCGGCGCCTCGACGTGCTGACGGGCAGCCTGTTTCGCGGCAGCCTTCCGCCGGTTCGACAACAAGTAGTAGAGCCCGATGAACAGCAGCGGGAGGAGGTCGACGAGGCTTTCCATGGCACCGAGCGGGGCGAGAGGGCAACGTACGACGCGGCCAAGCGGGGGATTCGCTAGAGCAACCGGGGAGCGCGGACCTGCTCCCGAAGTGCCTCGATGATCCGGCCGTTCGCACGAGGAAACGCGTACCTGTCGAGGTCGTCCACGGCGACCCAGGCCCAGGGTTCGCCGCTCTCGGTCCGAGGTGAGCCGCCCTGGTATAGACACCGAAAGGCGTGCATCGTGATCCGGAAGTGGGAATAGGCGTGCTCAACGCGCGCCACAGGGGGGCCGACAGCGACATCGAGGCCGACCTCCTCGCGCACTTCTCGTGCACAGGCTTCCTCGAGGGTTTCGCCCGGCTCGACCTTCCCGCCGGGAAACTCCCACAGCCCCCCCAGCATCGCGTCCTCGGGGCGGCGCTGGATGAACAGTCGGTCGGCCTCGTCGGTCACCAGTCCGACGGCGATGGTGTGGTGGGGGACGGGTGCCCGCTTCGAGACGACAGGGAAGGCTTCGGGCGTCCCGAGTGACGCGGCGGCGCAGATCGCCCGCAGCGGGCAGACAGGGCAGGCGGGCGACCGGGGGGTGCACACGGTCGCGCCGAGCTCCATCACGCTCTCGTTCCACCGTCCCGGCCGCGACCTGTCGAGGAGTGCATCCGAGAGCTCCTGGAGTCGGCGACGGGTCTTGCCGCTCCGCGCGTCCGCCTGGATGCCGAAGACACGGGTCAGGACGCGGATCACGTTGCCGTCGAGGACAGCGAGCGGGGTATCGAACGCGAGCGACAGCACGGCCGCAGCGGTGTAGGGGCCGACGCCCGGCAGCGCACGAAAAGCGGCTTCTTCAGAGGGGACCACGCCGGAGTGCTCGGCGACCACCCCTTGTGCGGCTCGGTGGAGGTTGCGGGCCCGGCTGTAGTACCCCAGTCCTTCCCACTGCTTCAGCACGTCGTCGAGCGGGGCCACGGCCAGGTCTGCGACGGACGGAAACCGCTCGATGAAGCGGTCGAAATAGGGAATCGCGGTCTCGACGCGTGTCTGCTGGAGCATGATCTCCGAAACCCAGACCCGATACGGGTCGCGTCGGCCGTCGGGGCCGGGTTCGCGCCAGGGCATCGGGCGGCGAGCACCGTCGAACCACGCGGGCAGCGCGTCCTGAAAGGCCTGACGAACCTCCGCGGTGTCTGCTGCGCACAGCGCGACGTCGAGCCCGTCCTCCGCGTCGGCCATCAGCCGGTGATCTCGACGAGCAGGACCACCTCGCCGTCGGCGCGGCCGGAGACGAGGCGGCGGAGGCGGACCGGCAGCGTGCCGCGCTCACGAGCGAGCGTGCGCCACATGAAGGAGCGGTCGACGAGCCACGAGAGCGCGGGGGCTTCGTCGATCTCGTACGTCACCTCGTCGCCGCCCGCGCGAGCGGGTAACGAGACGATGAGGGTCTCGCCCGCGCGCACCGAGTATCGCAGGGTGTCGGCGCGGCTAGCTTGCTCAGACGAGCGCACCATCGGGGCGCGTTCAGCGGAGGCCGTCGGCGCGAGGCCGAGGGCACAGACGAGGAGTCCCAACCGAAATGCGAGCACGGAACGGAGGCGCGGTGTGGCGAAAGGTACCACGGGCGCTCGCGCTCGCCGGGCTCCTCGCGTTCTGCGCGCCGGTCTGCGCACAGGCGGCCTGGACCGTCGTCACGGCGGACTCCACAGGCGTCTCCCGTGCCTCGACTCTTGAGGGGGCGCTCGACTCGCTGTCCGCGCGAGGCTTTCTGACCGCGCGCCTCGACTCGACCCGTGCCGACACAGCCTTCGTGTGGGCAGGCCCCCGCGCGCGGATCGAGTCGCTGCGTTTGGTGGGTGGCGCGGCGCTCTCGGATCCGATGGCGGACTGGCAGAGCCGAGAAGGAGGCGTTTTCGACCTGCGGGCGCTTCGCGAGGACCTGCATCGGACGGCCTCCCGGTATGCTCGCCTCGGGCGTGTGGAGGCCCGCCTCGTGCCTGACCTCCAGATCGCTTCGGGCGGGCGGGAGGTGGCCATCGTCGTCCGCGTCGACGAGGGGCCCGAGGCCGAGGTGGTGGGCGTGGAACTCGTCGGCGCGCGGTCCCCGTCGCGGGCGTTCGCGTCACGCCGGGCGGGACTGACCGAGCCCACGCCCCCGTCGCAGATCGACCTGGGGCAGGTCCGCCGTCGCCTCGACGCGACCGGCCTCTACCTTGAAGTCGGCCAGCCGACACTCGCACGTGCCGAGGACGGTGGCCTGCTGCTCCAGGTGCCCGTCGTGGAGGCCCCGCCGGGTGCGTTCGATGTCGTGCTGGGCTACCTGCCACCGACGGGCGAGGGTGGGGGCAGCGTGGTCGGGAACGGTCGCGTGGACTTGCGCAACCTGTTCGGCGGTGGGCGGGCGGCCAGCGCGTCCCTGGAGCGAACGCCCGGTCTCGCCTCGGCCGTGTCGGTCGCCGTGTCCGACCCCTTCCTGCTCGGCAGCCCGCTTAGTGTCGGCCTCGCGTTCGAGGGAGCGTCGCGCGACTCGACGCTGGCCCGCCAGCGCGTCGCGGTGTCGCTGCGGTACGCGCTGGACCCGACGCTCGACCTGGTCGCGACGCTCGCGGGCGAAGCGGTTCGCCCGGGCACCTACGGCGCGACCCTGGTGGACGGGCGCCCGCGCGTGCGTCGGACCGACGACGTGCTGGTCGGCGTCGGGATCGCGTTCGCGCGGCTGGACCGACCCCGGACACCACGACGGGGGATCGCCCTCGATGTGCTCGCCGAGCAGGGGCGGCGCGGTGGCGACAGGCTTGGGACGGGACCCGGTAGCCGTCGTCGTCTGACCGTCCGCGGACGCATCTTCGTCCCGACGGTCGCCCAGCAGGGACTCGTCTTCGGCGCCGACGCGACGGTGACTCAGCAGCAGGCAGGGCTGGACGGGCTGATCGACGAGGGCGACCTCATCCGCCTCGGTGGTGCGGCGTCGTTTCGCGGATACGACGAGGATCAGTTTCTGGCCCGGTCCGCGCTCCGCGCCCTCGCCGAGTATCGGGTGCGGTTCGACGACGCGTCATACGTGTTCGCCTTCACCGACGCGGGTGGGTTTGACCGACCCGCAGGCCCCGGCGTGGGGGCCGAGCGCCGCACGCTCCTCGGGTATGGGGCAGGACTCCGCGTGACGACGGCCCTGGGGCTCGCGACGGTCACGTACGCCCTCAATCCCGACCTCGGGCCGACGCGCGGCAAGGTGCACGTCGGCCTCCAGGTCGGGCTGTGATCAGACGCTGTCGTTGAGTCCCGTGATGCCAGCCTTCTTCGCGCAGTGGTCGCAGCAGTAGACGGCCGCGCCTGCCTCCAGCCCGTGGCCCAGGACGCGGACGCCACAGTGGGCGCACGTCGGCGCGATGCGCTGAGCGGCGCACTCGACGGAGTCGAAGGTGAGCGTCTCGCCTGTGTGGAGGGTGACGGTGAAGGCGCGGTCGTAGTCGTTGCCGCAGGTGTCGCAGGTCGCCATGAGAGGGGGGAGAAGAGAAGGGGAGATCCGTACGAGGCGCCGGGGCGGAGGGTCCGCGCGGCTAGCTTTCGGCATGCCCGACGCCCCGGACCTCACCGCCCGCCTCCTCGCTGTCCAGCGCCTGCTCCGCGTCGAGGACGACGGCGCACACGTCGCCCGCCTCGCAGACGGCTCCCATCCGCCCGAGGTGTCTCGCCGCGCGGTCGACTTCGTGGCCGGGGTGACGCGGCAGAAGCGCTGGCTGGACTTCGTGCTGGCGGCGTTCGTCCGTGGCCGGCTCCAGGACCTCGACCCCGAGTTGCTTCAGGTGCTCCGGATCGGCGCGTACGACCTCCTGATCCGCGAGACGGCTCCCCATGCGGCCGTCAACGAGGCCGTCGAGACCGCCAAGGCCGTATTGCACAGGGGGGCAGGCAGCCTCACGAACGGCGTCCTCCGCGCCCTCGACCGCGCCCGCCGCGCCGGGACCCTCCCCCAGCCCGCCTCGGGCGACCTCGCCGACGACCTCGCCGTCCGGTTCTCTCACCCGACCTGGACCGTCCGCCGCTGGCTCGACGCGTGGGGAGAGGGTGCCACCCGTGCCTTTCTCGCGGCGAGCAACGCCCCGGCGACGTTCACCCTCCGCCTCACGGGCGGCGCCGACGCCCGCGCTGCCGTGACCGCTCGACTCGCCGACCTCGGCGTGACCGCCAGCCCCTCTCCCTGGGCCGACGACTTCGTCGAGGTGGACCGGCTCCAGCCCATTCTGCGCTCCGGGCTGTTGGACGAGGGGACGGTCGCGGTGCAGGATGTCGCGGCCGGGCTCGTGGTCCACGTCCTCGCCCCCCAGCCAGGCGAGCGGGTCCTCGATGCGGCCTCGGCTCCGGGGGGGAAGGCGGTCTACGCGGCGCTGCGAATGGGCGACGACGGGGAAGTGGCTGCCCTGGACGTGAGCGAGGCCAAGGTGGGGCTGATCGCTGGGGCTGCTCGCCGCCACGGACTCTCCAGCATCCGGCCGGTGAAGGCAGACCTGACCACGTGGGATGGGGACGGTGCATACGACCGCGTTCTCCTGGACGCGCCGTGTTCCGGCACCGGCGTGCTCGGCAAGCGCGCCGATCTTCGCTGGCGCCGAAGCCCCGAGGCCCTCGCCGAGTTGACCGACCTGCAGGACCGTTTGTTGGACGCTGCCGCGGCGCACGTTCGCCCCGGCGGAGTGCTCGTGTATTCGACCTGCTCTGTGGAAGCGGAGGAAAACGACGACCGGGTGACGGCCTTCCTCGCGCGCCACCCCGGTTACTCTCTCGACCCGGTGGGGACCCTCGTTCCGGCTGCGCTCGTCGACGGGGACGTCTATCGCGCGCTGCCTCACGTCCACGGGACAGATGGCGCCTTTGCCGCTCGCCTCCGCCGCTCCGACCCATGACCGATCTCGCCGCCGCCTACATCGAGGCGCGTGAGCGCCTGCTCACCCTCACGGATGGCATGACGCATGAGGCGTACAACGCCAAGCCGTCCGAGTCGTCGTGGTCGGTTGGCGAGTGCGTGGTGCACCTCAACACGATCGCGAAGGGCTACCTGCCGGCCCTGGAAGCCGCCGTCGCCGATCCCAACGCGCCGCGAGGCACGGGGCCGTTCCGCTATGGCTGGGCGGGGAGGAAGTTCGTGGACATGCTCCGCCCGGGGACACGCGCGATGCCGACCGCTGGGGCGATGAAGCCGCCGGAGACGGCCGGACTGGTCTCGGAGATCGACCTGGACCGCTCGCTGACGCGATTCCGCGAGGACATCGACCGCTACGTCGCCGTCGTCGAGGCCGCGGACGGGCTGGACCTGGCGGCCATCAAGATCCGCTCGCCGTTCCTGAAGCTGATGCGGTTCCAACTCGGCGTCTTCCTGGAGGCGATGGGCCAGCACTGTCTCCGCCACGTCGGACAGGCGGAGCGGGCCGTCGCTGCAACACAGGGGGCCGCCTGAACGCCTTGTCGCGAGCGCGGCACGAACCGATCTTCCGTCCCGTTCCCCTCCGCAAGCCACCTCGCGCGTCTGCATCCTGGTACGTCGTCCTCTTCTGACTCCATGATTCTGTCGCCGCGCCGCACCTGGCTGGCCGCTCTCGTCTTTCTGTCGCTCGTCCTTCCGGCGTCGGCCCAGACCGTCGTCAAGTACGGTGCCGACTACCTGGCGGCCGGGGTGGGGGCCCGCGCCCTCGGGATGGGCGGGGCCTACATCGCCCACGCCGACGACGTCACGGCGGGCTACTGGAACGTCTCCGGTTTGGACGCGGTGCGGACGCCCGAGGTCGCATACATGCACGCCGAGCGCTTCGACGGCGCCGTCGCATTCGACTACGCCGCAGGCGCCTACCCGCTGTCCGACCGCTCGACGTTGGGCGTCACATTCATCCGCTCGGCCGTGGACGACATTGCGAACACGCTCGACGCCTACGACCCGGCGACCGGCCAGATCAACCCGGACGACGTCACGCTCTTCTCGGCCGCCGACAACGCGCTGTTCGTGTCCTACGCGCGGGGCGTCGGCGACAAGCTGTCGCTCGGCGCGTCCGCCAAGGTGATCCGGCGCGGCGTGGGCGACTTCGCGAGCGCGTGGGCGTATTCGCTCGACGTGGGCGCGCAACTCGACCTCGGGCGCGTCCGCCTCGGGCTGATGGTGCAGGACGCGACCGGCATGGTCCAGTCCTGGTCCGTGGACGCCGACCGGTTCGCCGAGGTGGACTCGTCGAGCCGCCCGGTGGGGCTCACCGAACTGGTGCTGCCGCTCGCGCGCCTCGGCGCCTCCACTCAGATCCCGCTCTCCGACGACATCGGCCTGACGGCCGCCGCGGACCTCGACCTCGGCTTCGACGGCCAGTCGGCCTACGTGCTGGACGCGGGTGGGGTCTCGTTCCGGCCACGCGTGGGCGCCGAGTTGACGTTCCGCGACCTGCTCGCCTTCCGGGCCGGACTCTCGGACGTGACCACGAGCGAGCGATTCGGGACCCAGATCACACCGTCGGTGGGCGCAGGGGTCCGACTGGGTGCGCTCGCTATCGACTACGGCTTTGGCGACTTCGGGGGCGTCACCAGCGAACTGGGCTTTTCGCATCGCGTCTCGCTGGCGTATCGTTTCGGCGCGTCCCCCCGCTAATCCCATGGTGTCCTCTGACGACCGCGACGGCTTCATCCTCAGCGTCACGCTGCACGGCGTCGTGCTCCTGCTGCTGGCGCTCGGCCTCTCGGTCCCCCCGGAGGCCACCGACCCGGACTTCCCGCCGCAGTTGACGGAGATCGAGTTCGGCCCGGCGCCGACGATCCCAGTGATGACCGGTCCGCCGGAGCGCGCCGAGGCGGGGTCCTCGTCGGAGTCGATGACCCAGCCAGAGCCGGAGCGCCCGACCCCGCCCGCCCCGACGCGCGTCCGAGTTCCGGAGCGCACCCCGACGCCGCCGCGCGCCGAGCCGCCCCTTCCGCGCCCGGTCCAGAGCGACAACGCTCGTCCGACTCGGCCCAACCCGCCGTCCCGCGCGACCCGTCCGGACCCCGCTCCGACGGCCCCTACGCAGCCTCGCCCGACGACGGGCACCGGCACCTCCCAGGGCGACTCACCCACCGCGGGCTCGGCTGAGGGGTCCGGCAACGGGTCCGGAGGCGACGCCCCGGCCGAGGTCGGCTTCCAGTTCGGCAACCGGTCCTACACCTGCCCGACGCCCCCGTTCGGTGGTATCCAGGGTCAGGTGGTGTATGCCATCACGTTCCGCCCCAACGGCTCGTACGCAGCCGCCCGAGTGTCGGGGAGCCGCAACGCGGCCCTGCAATCCCAGGTGGAGGGGCTGCTCTCGCGGTGCCGGGCCGAGCCGTTGCCCTCCAACGCGCTCCAGGTGAACCAGACCACGAACGCGACCTTCCGCTTCAGCGCGAACTGAGCCAGTCCCTGGCCGCCTCGGTAGCGTCGCGAATCTCGTGGGCTGCGGCATCGAGCAGCGCTCGGCCAACGAAGCGGGTCGGAGCCCGTGGCGCGGCGAACGCGGCGGCGACGTCGTGAAACGTGAACACAGAGATCGGGCGTCCGGTCGTCACGAGGTGGAGGGGGCGCCAGCGGTCGGGGACGAACTTGGCCTTGAAGCGCTCCAGTCCGCCGAAGTTGTAGAAGCGCGTCGCGTGCGCGCGTGTCCACGTCAGGAGCCCGCGCACGAGCAGCGAGGGCGCCGTGTCGGACAGTGGGGCATGGGTGGAGAGGGGCACCATGCCGAGCGTGAACGCCGGGCATCCCGAGTCCCGGAGTGCCGTGTCGAGCAGCAACGCGGCGGTGCCGTTCGGTGCCTCTCGCCGCTGGATGATCCACTCGACGAACACCTCGTCCCCCGGTCGAAGCGCCAGGTACCCGATGGCCCGGTCGTTTCGTGTCGCGACCCAGAACCGACGGTCGCCCGGAGCGTCCAGCACGAACGGGTCGGCCATGAACGACATCGGCGGGAGGCCGCGTCGCGCGAGCCAGTCGGCCAGGACGGCGCGGAGTTCGGCGGACGCGCGGACGCGGTCAGAGCTCCACGGCTCGATGGTCACTCCCTTGTTGGCCGCCCGTCGGATCTGCGCCCTCACCGACGCTTTTCGGGTCACCATCGCGGGCCACCGGCCGGCGCCCCACACCGGCTCCGCTCCGATCACGAGCGACGGCCGGTTCGGTGCGATGTCCTCGGGGGTTTCCACCCCGAACCAGAGCACGCGGCACCTGTCAGCCCGCGCCTGCGCCTCGAACGCGGCGGCGGCGGCCGGACGGTGGGGCGTCGGCCCGGAAGGACCTCCTGCCGCGACCCGAACTCGTCCCCACGACTGGATTTCGGTGTAGTCGATGGTCACGCCGAGCGGGCCGGTCCACGTCTGGAGGCTTGGCATCAGGGCCGGACGGAGAGCCCGACCCGCAGGAACGTCTCGGCCGCGCGGCCCTGCCACCACTGACGGTCCGCATACAGTCGGAGGGCGACGCCGCGTGCGGGCTCCACCTCGACGAGGCCACGGAGGCCCGCGCCGCGGTACAGGTCGCCGGAGAGGAACGTCTTCTGCCCATCCTCGGGGGCCTCGCCATACCGTTCGTCGCCGCCGACCTGGGTCACGACACCGGTACTGGGGTCGATCGGGTTCTCGCCCTTCCGCACGTACCGGCCGGAGAGGCGTGCGCGGGCGCGAAACGGGAGCCAGACGCTCACGCCCGCCAGCCACTGGTCGGCGTTGGGTCCGAGGGGATGGCCGAGGCCGAGGCCATTGTGCGTGTAGCCGTTGAAGTAGACCCCGTCCTCCCGGAACCGGTGGGAGTAGGTGTACGGCTCGATGCGGGTGTACTCCCCGAAGAGCGTCGCGCCGGTGCGGGGCAGGGTCGCTTTCAATCCGGCCTGGATCGCCCACTTGTTGCCGTAGTCGCCGTCTCCGAGCGTCGCAGTCGCGAGGTCGTCAACGAGCCAGGTGGCGTTGGCCTCGACGCCGCGGGCGGGGCGAACGGTCGTTTCGAGCGAGAACAGGGTGTTGTCGCGGTCGTAGAGCGCGTGCTCGGCCGCCTTGACGGGAAAAAGCGGGTTGAGGTAGGCGATCTCCGGTCCGCGCCGCCCGTACACCACCATGCCGGTGTACGCCCAGGTCCACCAACCCGTCGGCTGGACTTCGAGCCGGTGAACAGTGAGGTACCGCTCGGGGCTGTCGAGGAACAGGTCGCCCCCGTCCGTCTCGTCGATGACGAACTGCGAGGGGATGCTCAGGGCTGCGTGGACCGCCTCTACCGTGACGCTCCGCGTCCGCAGCCCGAGGCGGACGAACGGGAGGTAGTCGGCGTGGTCGCCCAGCACGAGGGGAGCGTCGACAGAAGCGCCGTAGCGGAGTCGCTCGTTGGCGATCTCCGCCGAGAACGGCCCCCCCACGACGCGCAGCGACGCGCTCGTCCGGTCGAAGTCGCCTGGGATGTTGGACGGGTCCCGGGTGACGTAGTAGATCGACGCCAGCGCCGGGTCGGCCGCGAGCACGTCCCTGGCGCCGTCCGTGATGGTGCCCGAAAGCGTGCTCGTGTAGAGCCCGATGTAGTTCCGGTAGCTCGCCTCGAATGTGAGCCGGGCGCTCCGGCTGCGTCCGGTGCCGATGCGGACGAGGGGTGCGAATCCGACCCGCCCAGGCGTCCTGACGTCCCCGACGCCTCGGTGTTCGATGGCGCCCTCGCCCCAGATCGAGACCCGCCAGTCGTCGTCGCGGAAGTACCCCAGCGTGCGCTCGGCGCTCGCGTCCTGCCACCGCGCCTCCCCGTCGCCGACGTAGCTGTGGACGCCGTCCAGCGGCTCGAAAAACTCGCGTCGGTACTCGGCGAGCCAGAACCGACCGGACGCGGGCAGCCGGTCTTCGCGCACTGTGAGACTGTCGAGATGGCGCCGGACCGCGGCTCGGTCGACCGGGATCGTTTCGTGCCGGTACTCCGGCAACGTGCCTGCGACGCGCAGGTCGGCCATCCAGTCGTACACGGCGTGCTCGGCCGGGACGATCTCCGGCTGGGCGATCGCCCCGAGAGGGAGGAGCAAGGAGAGAAGCCCGACGAGCCGACGCATGCGGCAAGGTATCGACCGGCGATTGCCCCTTGCGCTCCCTCGAGGGGGCGTCTACTTTCGCCCTGTCCCCAACCCGATCTGCCCCGAGACTCTTTCGCTACGCGTTTCCTGCCCGCCGCGCTTGTCTCGTCGCATTGAGATTCTGGCTCTCGTCCTCGGGGACGCCCTCGCCACCGCTGCGGTGTTGGGGGCGGTGGTCTGGGGTGCGCCCGGCTGGGACTGGATCCCCACGGTGCTGGGGTCGCAGGTCCTCGGAGAGAGCCTGCTCGTGCTCGCCTGGGTGCTGCTCTTCGCGTTCTCCGGCCTCTACGCCGAGCGCTACGCCCGGGGCCGCCTCGACGAACTGGCGACGCTGGTCAAGGTGGTGATTTTCGGCTGCCTCGCCCTGCTGTTCGGGCTCGTGGTGGACCGGCTGGAGGCCAGCGAACTGCGGACCGCCATCGGGCTCTACGCTCTCGCCCAGTTTGGCGCCGTCGGGACGATCCGGCTCGCGGTGCGGGCGGTGCAGCGTGCGCTGGTGGTGCGCGGCTACGGCCGCCACCGCGCCATCGTGGTGGGCTGGTCGGACCGTGTCGAGACGCTCTACCACGACCTCGCGCGGTATCCGGCGGCCAACATCGAGATCGTCGGCGCGGTCCGCCTGCGAGACCGCTCGGCGGTGCCGGTGCTGGTAGAGGACGGACCGGTGACGATCTCCGAGCGCTTCCCCGGAGGGGATGCACTCCCGGCTGGTGCCATCGAGGTGACGGCCGCCGGGGCACCCCAGGCGGCCGTGGCCGAACTGCCCGGGCTCATCGACCGGCTCCTCGTCCAGGACGTGATCCTGGCTCTGGGCACCGAGGACCACGCGATGCTGGACGAGGTGCTTCGGGTGTGCGACGGCAAGCCGGTCACGCTCAAGCTCGTCCCCGACTTTTATGCCGCCATCGGCGGGATGGCGCGGACGGAGCACACCTACGGGCTTCCCCTCATCGAGGTGCTCCCAGAGCCGATGCCGGCCTGGGAGCGGCGGACCAAGCGCATCGTGGATGTGATCGTGAGCGCGCTCATCCTCGTCGTCGGGGCTCCCCTCTGGCTGATCCTCGGCGGGCTGGTCCGCGCGACCTCACCGGGGCCAGCCATCTACCGGCAGACGCGCGTCGGCCGCCTCGGGCGCCCGTTCACCATGCTCAAGTTCCGGACGATGGTGGACGATGCCGAGCGCCACACGGGCCCCGTCTGGGCCGAGCGCGGCGACACCCGCGTGACGCCCGTGGGCCGGATTCTGCGCCGGCTGCGCCTGGACGAAATCCCGCAGCTCTGGAACGTGCTCACGGGCCAGATGAGCCTCGTCGGGCCCCGTCCCGAACGGCCGTACTTCGTGGAGCAACTCGCAGATCAAATCCCGCTCTACAGCCGCCGCCACCGCATCCAGCCGGGCGTAACAGGGCTCGCGCAGGTCAAGTGGCGGTACGACACCGACCTCGACGATGTCCGCCAGAAGCTGAAGTACGACCTGTTCTACATCGAAACGATGAGTCTGAGCCTGGACGCCAAGATCCTGTTCCGGACCATCCGCACGGCGCTGGCAGGAGAGGGGCGGTAGGGCACCGCGGTCAAAGTTCGGAGACGGCTCCGTCCTGCTGGCTACCTTCGGGTGTCTCCCCCCGACTCGATGTCCGTCGCCCCGTCCGTCGACTCCGCCACCCGCGTGGCCGAGGCCGATCTTCTTGCCCGCTACCGGGCGCTCCGCGTCCCGCGTGCCGTCGAGGACAAGATGCTCCGGCTCATCCGCCAGAACCGGCTCTCGAAGTGGTTCAGCGGGTACGGTCAGGAGGCCATCGCCGTCGGGTGCGCGCTCGCGCTCAAGGACCGGGACTGGCTGCTGCCCATGCACCGCAACCTGGGCGTCTGGACGACGCGCGGCGTGCCGCTGCGCCCACTCTTCTGCCAGCTGATGGGGCGGGAGGGAGGCTTCACGAAAGGCCGCGACCGCACCTTCCACTTCGGGCTCCCCGAGCGTCGCATCGTAGGCATGATCTCGCACCTCGCGGCCATGCTGCCCGTCGCCGACGGCCTCGGGCTGGCGTCACGACTGCGCGGCGAGGACGCCGTCGCGGTCGCCTTCACGGGCGAGGGCGCGACGCGCGAGGGCGACTTCCACGAGGCGCTGAACCTGGCCGCGGTCTGGTCGCTCCCGGTGATCTTCGTCGTCGAGAACAACGGTTACGGGCTCTCGACGCCGACCGCCGACGCACTTCCGGTCACGGACATCGCCGATGCCGCGGCAGGTTATGGGATGCCCGGCGTGGTGGTGGATGGCAATGATCTCGACTCCGTTATTGCAAGTGTCGGCGCTGCCGTCGTCCGCGCCCGGTCGGGGGAGGGGCCGACGCTGCTGGAGATGAAGACCTTCCGGGTGCGAGGCCACGAGGAGGCCAGCGGGACCAAGTACGTCCCTCCTGCACTCATCGCCGAGTGGGAGACCCGCGACCCTGTCGACCGCTACCGAGCCCGCCTGGCCGACCTCGGCGTCGCGGTCGACGTTCTCGATGCCATCGACGCGGAAATCGAGGCGGAGATCGAGGCGGTCGCCGAGTGGGCGCTCACGCAGCCTGAGGTGACGGCCACGACCGAGCACGAGCACGCCGACCTGTACGCCCCGGCGCGTCCACAGTCCACCTTCGAGTCGAGCCCGGTGGACGACGGCGTCCGCTTCATCGACGCTCTCAGCGACGGCCTCCGCGATGCGTTCGACGCCGACGACACGACGGTCCTCATGGGGCAGGACGTGGCGGAGTACGGGGGCGTCTTCAAGGTGACGGCGGGCTTCCTGGAGCGCTTCGGGGCGGAGCGGATCCGCAACACGCCCATCATCGAGAGCGGAGCGCTCGGGTGCGCGCTCGGCCTCGCCATCGACGGCTTTCGCCCGGTCGTCGAGATGCAGTACGCGGACTTCATCACGTGCGGGTTCAACCAGATCGCCAACAACCTCACCACGACCCACTACCGTTGGGGAACGGCGGTGCCGGTGACCATCCGCGCGCCGTTCGGGGGCGGCATCGGGGCGGGACCGTTCCACAGCCAGAGTCCCGAGGCCTGGTTTTGCCACATCCCCGGCCTCAAGGTGGTGGTCCCCTCGACGCCGGCCGACGCCAAGGGGCTGCTCCGGTCTGCCATCGAGGACGACAATCCGGTGCTCGTCTTCGAGCACAAGGCGCTCTACCGGTCGCTCCGCGGCCCGGTACCGACGGGTCCCCACCGCGTCGCACTGGGAGAGGCCACCGTGGTCCGCCCGGGCGCGGACCTGACGCTCGTCACGTGGGGCGTCGGGGTGCAGTGGGCGCTCGCGCTCGCAGACCGCCTGTCGGGCGAGGATGTCGCCCTGGAGGTCGTCGACCTGCGCACGCTCGTACCGTGGGACCGGGAGACGGTGCTCGCCTCGGTGCGCAAGACGAACCGACTGGTCGTGCTGCACGAAGCGGCCCGGACCGGCGGGTTCGGGGCCGAGATCGCCGCGGAGGTGGCCGAGGCGGCCTTCGCCGCGCTGGACGCTCCCCCCGCCCGTGTGGGCGGGGCGGACCTGCCGATCGCCTTCTCGAAGGCCATCGAGCAGGAGGTCTATTCGGCGCAGGCGCGCCTGACAGAGGTCGTCCGCCGAACGCTCGCGTACTGACCGTCGCGGCCTGACCCTACGTGTCGATGGCGTCGTCCGCCACGTCCTCTTCGGTGACCTGACGCCCCTCGTGGGCATCGTCCGGGCGGGTGTCCAAGACCTCCAGCGTCACCTCGTAGTCGCCGGTCTCTCCGACCTCGTAGCTTGTCACCACGACGGTCCACTCGCCGGACTCCTCGGCCTCGACGACGGCCTTGGTCATGGAGGTGTTGCCCGCGGCGGAGTCGTCCACGTCGGTCTGCTCGCCGGTGGGGCTGAGGATGAGCAGGTACGGGTCGATGTCTGCGGAGACGACCTCGACACGGAGCCACTGTCCTTCGCGAACCACGACCTCGTAGGAATCGAGATACTCCCCGCTTTCCAGCGTCTCGTCACCTTCTGCGAGCGTGCCGGTGTACACGGTCGGGTCGGCTGGGGCGGCGGCCTCGACCGGAGTGACGTCGGAGGGTGCGTCGACGGTGCCGCTCGGGGCATCGCCGCAGGCGCCGAGGGCCAGGAGCGCAGGAAGGACGAGGAGTGGGACGCGTTGGGACATGGTCGAGAGGGTGAGTCCAGGTCGTGGAACCTACCGCGAACCGTGTTTGCCTCGCTGACGACCGCGTCGGTTTCTGGTCAGGTCTCCACCACGTTCACCTCGGCACCGGACTCGGTGAGGAGGCGCGCGTGCCACGTCACGGCCTCTGCCAGCCGGCCGGCGAGAGCGGGCGGCGCCCAGACGACCGAGAGCGTACGGCGGGTCCCGGCATGCGTCTTCGTCCGCTGACTGTCGCGCACCGGGTTGGCGCAGAAGCCGTGAGCGTCGCGGAGTCCGAGCAGTCCCTTCAGTCGAATCTCCTGGCCGCTGGCGTTGAACACGTAGACGTCATCCGCCCCGCCGATGCCGATGGACAGCGGGGCTGCCGTGAGGTCCAGGTCGATGATGGAGATCGGAAGCCCGCTGTGGAGCGACACCACGTTGCAGGCGTCGACGGCCACGTTGATGGAGCCGAGGAACCCGCCCTCCGCGGCCTTGACGAGGTACTCCGAGGCTGGCTTGCCCCGTCCGGTCGGCTTGTAGCCGTCGCGCCGGAGCAGGTCCCGGACCGCGGCGCGGACGTCAGGCTCGCGCTGGAGGGGCGCCTCCGCATCGAGACGGAGGGCGTCGGTCACGGAGGGCAGGGGTGGGATCTCACCCAGAGGGCTGGGGAAGTCCGCCTCCACCACGCCGACCGCCAAGTCGGGGATGCTGCGAGCGCTGGCGAGGATCGAGGTGGCATGCGTCATGGTCCGGCATCGACCGGCGGGCCGTCGTCCGGTTCCACCTCGGTGGGGAGGACGCCCGAGTCGTCGAGCGCGTCGCGGAGGATGGAGTCGCCCATGCTCTCCCGGAACGCCTCGAGGGCGAGCGTGGTCAGGTCGCCGGTGATGCGCGTGAGGACCAACTCCTCGTCGGAGACGACGACCGCGAGCAGGTCCGTCAGGCGCAGGCCCTCGGCGTCCTCGCGGTAGAGCACCCACGTGGCGGACGCCGAGTCGCGGGCCGAGACCATGGGCAGCCAGCCGTCGGCCTCGTAGGCGTCGAGGCGTGAAGGGCGGGCCATCCGCATCCCGTCGATGGTGCCGACGAGCGGGTAGCGCGCCACCTTCACCTGCCGCACCGACGCACTGAGGCGCCGGTACGGCTCGGTGGACTCGGGCGCGACGAGGCGGCCCAGGAAGCGGCTCGTGCCGATGGTGCCGCCCCCGAACGCGACGGCGAAGCCGCGACCGATCTCCGCCGATCCATCACGCTCGACCTCCTGCTCGACCTCGCGGGCCAGGCGGCCCATCTCGATCGACACGCAGCCGGACAACGAGAGCGCCAGCAGCAGGACCGCGATGCGGCTACTCATCGTCGCCCTCGTACACGTCGATGTCGACGTTCCCGAAGCGTCGTGTCAGCGCCCCGACCTGCGCCGGGTCGATCAGCCCGTCGATGAGCACGAAGACGACGTTTTCGTCCTCTTCGTCGACCGTCATCACGGCCAGCCCACCGAACATGTCGCCTTCGTCTCGGACGTAGACCCAAACGTCGCCGTCGCTGTCGTCGTCGTTGGGCAGCGAGCGGACACGGACGAGCGTCAGCCAGCCGTCGTCTTCGAAGCGGTGGCCGATGCCCTCCAGCGTGCGAATGGCGAGGGGCCGGTCGGACAGCGACGCTGGGTAGATGCGGATGGTGATGCGGCGGAGGCCCTCGATCATGGCCGATGCTTCAGGCTCCTCTTCGCGCGTGGCAGCAGCGGCCAGCCGTAGCAGGGCTCCGGAGAGGTTGACTTCGACCTGGGGCTCAGAGTCGAAGAGGGCGTCCAGGTCGGCTCCCGAGATGGGTTGTGCCGAGAGGGCGGGGGCGAGGGCGAACGCGACGAGCGCTCCCAGAAGGAGTGGGTTCATGGTGTTAGAAAGGAAGGGTCTGATCGATGGTCTCCGACACGGAGCCGGCGCGGGTACGGATGGCGTCGCCAGCCCGGGTCTGGGCTTCAGCGACGAGAGAAAACGCGAGGGCGATGTCCCGTTGAGCCGCCTCGACGGCCTCTGGGGAGAGGTCCTCCTCGGGCTGAGCGTCCCGCTGCGCGATGGCGTCCTGAGGCGCGTCGGCCGGCTCTGGGGCAGGCGCGACGGCCGGGACCGGGGACGGAGCCGCAGGAGCGCGGCGCGGTGCGGTCGGCTCCGGGAGAGGCGGAGAAGGGGCCACGAGCTCCGGTGCCTCGGCGGGCTCTGGAGTGTCGGCGAGCGGGGGCGCCTCGGGCTCCGGCGTGAGGGCCTCGCCAGGCGGGGCGATCGGAGGCGTGAGGATCTGCTCGGCGACCACGGGAGCGGGGGCGCCAGACGCCAGGACGCGGGCGAGGCCGAAGGCCAGGACGGCCACCGCAGCGAGGGCGAGGGCGACCAGCGGTAGCCGAAACCGATACCGTCGGGCGCTTGCCACTGGCGCTCGGTCGGGCGCTCGGCGGGCGGCGTGCAACGCGGCGTCAAGCACGGCCGGAGGGCACGCGACCTCCCGGAGGGGAGACAGGTCGAGGCCATTCGCGGCGTCGAGCGCGGCGTCGCAGTCGGTGCAGGTCAGGGTGTGGGTTTCGAACGCCTCGGCATCCGGCTCTGTGAGCCGGCCGTCGAGGTAGTCGTCGAGGCGGAGGCAGTCGGTCGTCATGGGACCAGCTCGGGTGCGGAGGCGAGGAGGGCGGCCCGGCAGCGGCGGCGGGCACGGTGGAGGTAAACCTTGAGTGTGTTGAGAGGCAGGTCGAGGGCGTCGGCGATCTCGGCGTAGGCCAGCCCCTCGATCTCGCGGAGCACGAGGATCGAGCGGTAGGGCTCATCGAGCGAGCCGACCGCACGGGCCAACTCGACCCGGAGGTCGCCCGCCTCGGCCGCGTCGTCGGGGAGGAGGTCGGAGGCCTCGGGCTCGGCGATGGCCTCGGCCCGGCCGGGTGCGGGGCGCACCGAACGGCGCCGGAGGAGATCGAGCGCCGCGTTGCGGGCGACGCGGGCACACCACGCGCGGTGTCGCGACGCCTCCACGTTCGAGATGCCGCGCCACACCTTGACCAGCGCGTCCTGTGCCGCGTCCGCCGCATCGTCCGCCGTCCCGGTGACGCGGAGCGCGACTCGGTAGACGAGATCAGCGTGCTGGCGGACGAGGGCGTCGGGCGACATGGAGGTGCGGGGTGCATGCGAACGACGCGGCCCCGAACCGGGGAGTTACACCCGACCGGTCGAGAAAACCGCATCGGCCTCCTCGGTGGCATCCGCGCGCCCCGGCCCAGCGTCGGTCACGGCGAGGTCGCGGACGTTTTTCTGGACGCAGATGGCTCCGAAGAGACCCAGCACAAACGACATCCCGTAGAACCCCTTCTCGCTCAGGGCCAACGAGTCGGCGTTGTAGAGGCCGACGACGAGGAGCGTGACGGCGGCGGCGAGCGCGACCCAGCTCATCCCGAGGTAGAGGGGGGTGACCGGCAGGCCCTCATCGCGGTCGCGGACCGTCTTGGAGAGCGACACCGTCGCGTAGAGGCTGAACAGGAGCACCGTCAGGTAGTAGCCCTGCTCGTTGAGCATCATCTTGGCGTTCGTCAGCCCGACCATGAACGCGATGGCGCCGGTCAGAAATGCGATCCAGGACGCGGCGACGAAGGGGACGGACGGGCGGAGGGTGGCGGGAGCCATGGCAGAACGGGGAGTGTGAGGCCCGTTCTACGGGGCGAGCGTGCTCCGCCGTGGTTCATCTGCACCATCTCGACCCGGCGCGTTTGCCCCAGGCTGCCCGCGTCTCAGAATCGAACCCGCGTGCCGACACGAGCCACTCCGCTGACGGTCCCCTCGACGCGGTCGTCCCAGAAGTAGGCGCGCAGGCCGCCGAAGACGCCGACGGGCGCCTCGAACGCGGTGCTCAACTCCGTCCCCACCGACAGCATGTTCACGATCGGCAGCGGGTCGGCGGATCCGATCGGACTTCCGCTCTGCACCGGGCCCGCGCTCGTCTGGCGCCACGCCGTCACCCAGAGGGAACTGACCACGTCGCCGCGCTGCTGCTCCACCCCCAGGCCGAGCGCGAAGCCGCCCACCACGGGCTCCCCGAACTCCGTCAGGCCGACGGTCCCCCCGAGGCGGAGCGACAGGGGGCCCAGGAAGGACGTCCGCACCGTAAGCGAAGCCTCGGCCTCGGCGGTGGTCCCGGCGCCCACGCCGAGGCGGACGTCCCGGCGCGTGACCACCTCGTCTGCGCGCACCTCCAGGACGTGGGGAATCCCGTGTGGCGAAGCTTCGGCGACCGGCTGGGCCGTCACCGGCACGGTGAGGATGAGGAGAGCCAGGCAAAGCCCAGAACGGGTCGGCAAGCGCATGCGGTGTCGGCGACACGGCGTCACGCCGTGCTGTGTGTGGCGTCAAGGTAGACGACGCTACGCGCCGCGCAGCTCGTCCCGGAGGCGGTGGGCCGCCTCGGCCGCGGCTCCGGCGAAGTCCGCGCCGGAGCTAGCGTAGAGGATCGACCGACTGGCGTTGATCAGGATCGGCCCGTCCGCATTGGCGGCCAGCACGTCCGCGGCCGACCCTCCCTGGGCGCCGATGCCCGGCACGAGAAAGGGCACTTCAGGATGGCGCTCCCGGAGGTCGGCCAGCAGCTCCGGACGCGTGGCGCCGACCACGAAGCCGGCTTCGCCAGCGAGGGGCACCGCCGTGTCGGCCGCCAACCGGGCGACGTGTCGGTACAGCGGCTCCTCGTCTACCGACAGGTGCTGGAGATCGGCCGCACCGGGGTTGGAGGTCGCCACGAGGACGAAGGCACAGCGGCCAGCGTGCGCGAGAAAGGGCGCTAGGCTGTCGGCTCCCATGTAGGGAGCCACCGTGGCCGCGTCGGCCCCGAGGCGGTCGTACTGGGTGCTGGCGTACCGCTGGCCCGTGTTGCCGATGTCGCCCCGCTTGCCGTCCAGCACCAGCAGGCGGCCCGTGGCGCGGACGGCGTCGCAGACCGTGGCGAGCACATCGGCGCCGTCCGGTCCTAGGGCCTCGAAGAAGGCGAGGTTGGGCTTGTAGGCCGCAGCGAGGGATCTCGTCGATTCCGTTATTGCAAGACAAAAGGCCGTCAGCCGCTCCGCCTCGGTCCCCAAGAGGGAGGGGGGAAGTCGGTCCAGGTCGGGGTCGAGGCCGACGCAGACGGGCGCACCGGTGTCGGCGACCGCGTTCTGGAGGCGAACGGAGAACGGAGTCGCAGCGTTGGAGTCAGACATGCCGCAAACTCGCCTCTCCTTCGCACGGCCCGCAAGCGGTCTCATCGAGGCGAAGCCTACATTCCGGACCAGAAAAGCGCTTCCGGTCGGAGGTGTCCGATCGCATCCGTTTTAATCCGTCGCCGACACGATCGGCTCTCCGTCCCACCGCTCCCCCTCTCCCATGTCCGTACTCTCGAAAATGAAGGGCGTCTCCGCCCGCGACCAGCAGATGATCCAGGAAGCCGAGACGATGCTCGGCCCGGAGCCCGAGGAGATGGGCTTCATCAAGAACCTCTTCTGGGGACGCATCCGCGAGGAACTGGTGTTTCCCTATCCGGAGACCTCCCCCGAGGAGACGGCCAAGACCGACGCGCTGCTCGCTGAACTCGAGGACTACCTCGACAATGAGCATCCCCGCGTCATGATCGACCAGGAGCAGGTGATCCCGGAGTGGGTCGTCCAGCGGCTGTTCGACATGGGCGTGATGGGTATGACGGTCCCCGAGGCGTTCGGGGGCCTCGGCCTCAGCGTCGCGAGCTACAACCGAGTGCTGGAGGCCATCGGCCGCCGCTGCGGATCGACCGCCGTGATGGTGTCCGCCCACCAGTCGATCGGCTGCAAGGCGCTGATGCTGTTCGGCACCGACGACCAGAAAGACCGCTTCCTGCCAATGGTCGCCCGCGAGAAGCTGTCGGGCTTCTGCCTGAGCGAGCCCCAGGTGGGCTCCGATGCGGCTGGACAGGAGACGCACTGCGAGTGGAACGAGGAGGAGCAGGTCTACATTCTCAACGGTGAGAAGAAGTGGATCACCTCGGGTGCGATCTCGGGCCTCCTCACCGTGATGGCCAACCAGCAGGTCACCGATCCCAAGACGGGCCGCGTCAAGAAGGGCGTCTCGGCGCTCATCGTGACGCCGGAGATGGAGGGCGTCAGCTTCTTCCAGAAGAACCGCTCCAAGGCGGGCATCCGCGGGACGTGGCAGGCGCGCATCCGCTTCGAGAACGTCCGCGTGCCGAAGGAGAACCTGCTGCACCGCGAGGGGCAGGGCCTGAAGGTGGCGCTTACGTGTCTCAACTACGGCCGTTGCACGCTCTCGGCGGGCGTCACCGGCGCCGCCAAGGAGGCCGCCGAGCAGTCGACGAAGTGGGTCCAGACGCGCTACCAGTTCCAGCGTCCCCTGGCCGACTTCGAACTCGTGCAAAAGCGTGTCGCCGAGATGCACGCGTTCTGCTTCGCGATGGACGCGATGCTCTACGCCGTCTGCGGGATGCTCGACCGGCACGACCGCGACATCATGGTCGAGACGGCGGCCTGCAAGTACTTCTGCTCCGAGGAGGGCTGGAACGTCATCGACTCGGCCATGCAGATCATGGGTGGCGAGGGCTACGTGACCGAGAACGAGTTCGAGCGCCTCTGGCGCGACAACCGCATCCACCGCATCGTGGAGGGCTCGAACGAGGTCATGCAGTCGTTCATCTTCGCCTACGGAGGGAAGCAGCTCGCCGAGTACATGCTGGGCGTCCTCAACACGGTCCAGTGGAGCGATGACGAGACGGTCCAGGAGAACGTGTCGCGCATCCTCTCCGGCGCCTTCAAGCCCCAGACGATCAAGGCGGGCACGCCGTTGGCGAAGGAGATCTTCCTCGGCCTCAAGGTGCCCAAGCCTGAGGTGACGCGCGTACACCCGTCGCTGCGGTCGTTCGCCGAGCGCCTCGCAGGCCATGCCCAGACGCACACGCGCGTCTTCAAGCTGGCCTCGAAGCGGCTGGAGGAGAAGATCGTGACCGCCCAGGTGATGCAAGCCCGCCTGGCCGACAACGCGGTCCTCATGTTCGCGTGGTCGTGCGTCCTCTCGAAGCTCGACCAGCAACTCGCCCAGGGCGCCGACGGGCCGAAGTGGGAGCGGGACAAGCTCGCCGGGCTCCACTTCATGCACCTCGCCCACGAGCGCATCGAGGCCAACGTGGCCGGGCTGACGACCAACTCGGACGACTCGATGCGGCGTGCTGCCGCGGCGGCGCTCGACTGGGTCGACACCCTGCCCAACGCGGAGTACTACATCCACGAGTCGTCCCCCTCCGCGAAGGGCACGGGCCATCCCGTCCAGGAGGAGTTCATCAAGCAGTTCCCCGAGGAGGGCGCTCCCTTCGTGCCGCGCCCCGACGGGTTCTCGGACGCCTACACCGGCGGCGACGGCGCCGTCGCGGAGGCGCAGGCCCCGGAGGCCGAGAACGCCTAGTCCTGCTCCCCTCCGTCTCTCCGCCCCGCCCGCCTCGACGCCGAGGCGGGCGGGGTCGTTTTTTGACGCGAGCGGATGCCGACCTTCCAGCATCCCCGCCGCACGCCTGACCCCATGCGCATCCTCCTCTTCCTGCTCCTCGCCCTCCCGGCCGTCGCCCAGCCCACGCTGGGCGAAACCGCGTTCTCCAACTCGGGCGCCGAGGACGCCCAGGAGCCGTTCCTCCGCGGCCTCCTGCTGCTCCACTCGTTCGAGTACGACGACGCCCGCGACGCCTTTCGCGAGGCACAGGCCATCGACCCGGCGTTCGTCATGGCTTACTGGGGCGAGGCGATGACCCACAACCATCCGGTCTGGATGCGGCAGGACCGCGACGCGGCGCGGGAGCCCCTCGCCCGGCTCGACGCCCAGACCGGCGTGGAAATGACGCCACGCGAGCGGATGTACCTCAACACGCTCGGCGTCCTCTTCGGCGACGGGGCCAAAGAGTCTCGTGACGACGCCTACGCCGTCGCCATGGAGCACCTCGCCCGCGAGTACCACGACGACCTCGACGCTCGCGCCTTCTACGCGCTGGCGATCCTCGGCACAGCCCACGAGGGCCGCGACTTCGCGACCTACATGCGCGCTGCGGCCGTCGCCGAGGAGGTGTTCGACGAGAACCCCCGGCACCCCGGTGCGGCACACTACCTCATCCACGCCTACGACGACCCGGTCCACGCGCCGCTGGGGCTGCGTCCGGCCCGGGTGTACGACCAGATCGCACCCGCCGCGAGCCACGCGCTCCACATGCCGAGCCACATCTACATGGCCCTCGGCCTGTTCGAGGACGTGGCCGCGATGAACCGCCGCAGCTACGAGGCCGCTAAAGCGAACTCCGACCGGCGGGGCGAACCGCTCAACGGCCATGGCTGGCACGCGCTCTGGTGGTGGCATTACGCGGCCGACCAACTCGAAGCCCACGCGCTGACCGACAGCCTCTATGCTCTCGCCGAGGCGCACCACGCCGCATCTCCCGACGGCACGTCGCTGTCCCACATCGTCCGCATCCGAGCCGTGCAGGGGGCCGCGGAGGTCGACCCGGTGCTGAGCCACGACCCGCCCGTGTCGGCGAGCCTGAACACGCGTGCCGTGGACGCCCTCGCGCGTGGCGAGCGGCTGGCGGACCTCGGCCGGATGGATGAGGCCCGCGCCGTCCTCGACGACCTCCGCGCGGCTGTGGACGGGGCCGACGATCCCGGCTGGCAGGCCCGCGCGTCCGTCCTGCAACTGGACGCCTTCCTGACGCTCCTCGATGGGGACCCCGAGCGGGCGATTGCACTCGTCCGCGAGGCCGCAGCCCTGGAGAGCGCCGCACCGCTCATGTTCGGCCCGCCGACACCGACGGTGCCCGCGAACGAGTTCCTCGGGTTGTTGCTCTTCGAGTACGGCGATCCCGTCGAAGCCGAGGCCGCCTACCGTGCTTCGCTCGATCGCGCACCGAACCGCCGACAGTCGGTCTACGGCCTGCAGCGCATCCAGCGTGAGATGGACCGTCGGCAGGCCGAGGACGAGGCCGACCGAGAGGGGGAGTAGACGCGTCGAATCGCAGGTGGCGGGGGAACCGTCCCAGTCGCCGGGGATACGGCTCGCCTTATGACTGAACTCCTTCTGACCCCGTCGATCGACCGCACCGTCCTCCCGTCCGGCGTCCGGGTTTTGACCGAAACGATCCCCTCCGTAGGCTCGGTCGCCGTCGGCGCCTGGGTGGACGCGGGCAGCCGCGACGAGGCCGAGCCGGAGGGCGGCATCACGCACTTCATCGAGCACATGGTGTTCAAGGGCACCCGGCGGCGGCGGGGCTACCTGATCAACCAGCGAATGGAGTCGGTCGGCGGGTACATCAACGCCTTCACGTCGAAGGAGCACACCTGCTTCTACGCCCGCGGGCTGAGCGAGCATCTCGGCCGGGCGATGGAGACGGTCCTCGACCTCGTCACCCAGCCGACGCTGCCGCCCAAGGAGATCGAGAAGGAGAAGGATGTCGTCGTGGAGGAGATCAAGATGTACGAGGACGCGCCCGAGGACCACGTCTTCGATCACTACGAGGCACTGCTTTATCCCGACCACCCGCTCGGCCGACCTGTGATCGGGACCCCCGAGTCGGTTCGCTCCTTTACGCAGGACGACCTGGCGCGGTACATCGGCCAGCACTACGTCCCCGACCGTCTGGTGGTGGCCGTGGCGGGCAACGTGCGCCACGCCGACGTCGTCCGCCACGTGGAGCGGTTGCTGGAGGAGTTCGACCGGGCGCCCAACCCGGCCACTCGCGCCCCGTCCACGTCCTACACGCCGTCCGATCTCGTCATCGAGCGGCCCATCCAGCAGGCCCACCTGGTGCTCGGGACGCGCGCGTTCGGAGCCCGGGATGAGCGACGGACGACGCTGTCCGTGCTCAACACCATCCTCGGCGGGGGAATGTCTAGCCGCCTGAATCAGAACATCCGCGAGAAGTACGGCTGGTGCTACTCGGTCTACTCGTTCGTCAACGTACAGACCGACTCGGGCGACCTCGGCGTCTACATCGGCACCGACGCCAGCCGGATCGAGCGGTCGCGGACGCTGATCGAGCGTGAGATGACCAAGCTGGCCGAGACCGCGGTGAGCGAACGGATGCTGACCCGCGCCAAGCACCAGCTCAAGGGATCAATCGTGCTGGGTCTGGAGAGCACCTCCAATCGGATGCAGCGCCTGGGACGCGTGGAGCTGGTCTACGGTCGGACGGTGGGGTTGGACGAGGTGGTGGGCGAGATCGACGCGGTCACAGCGGAGGGCGTCCGCGAACTCGCCGCCGAGCTGTTCGCGCCCGGCCAACTGAGCACGGCCGTGATTCTGCCGGAGGATCGGTAAGCCCACCGAGGGTGCGGCAGGTGACGGGTCTGGATGCGATCTTGCCCCAGATCCGCAGGGCCTCCTGCAGTCGCTGCTCCTTCCTGACCTTCGATTCCCCGTCGCACCGCCATGCCGTTCCGTTTTTCTGATCGCCCCGTCCTCGTCACCGGCGGTGCGGGTTTCATCGGATCCCACCTCGCCGAGCGCCTGGTGGCCGAAGGATGCGAGGTCCACGTCATGGACGACCTGTCGGGCGGCGTCCGCTCGAACGTGCCCGAAGGCGCGGTCTTCCACGAGCTCGACATCCGCTCCAGGGAAGCGGCGGCGCTGTTCGGCGAGCACAACTTCGCCGCGCTCTGCCACCTCGCGGCCCAGATGGACGTGCGCCGCTCGGTCGCCGATCCCAAGTTCGACGCCGAGGTGAACGTGCTCGGCTTCCTCAACCTGCTCGAAGCCGGCCGCCAGACGGGCCTGGAAAAGGTGGCGTTCGCCTCCACCGGCGGCGCGATCTATGGCGAGCCTGACCCGTCGGTCAACGACGGAGGCCCTCAGCCCGAGAGCCACCCGACGCTGCCGATGTCGCCGTACGGCATCACGAAGCTAGTCAGCGAGCACTACCTGCGGTTCTACGGGCAGACGTACGGCATCGAGTCGGCCGCGCTGCGGTTCGGCAACGTGTACGGCCCGCGGCAGAACCCGCACGGCGAGGCCGGGGTCGTGGCCATCTTCGCCCAGCGGCTGCTGCGCGGCGAGCCCATCACCATCAACGGCCCCGGTACCCAGACGCGCGACTACGTGTTCGTGAAGGATGTCGTGGCGGCGTTCATGGCCGCGCTCGAGAAGGAGGCCACGGACATCTACAACGTCGGCACGGGCGTCGAGACCGACGTGAATCAGCTCTTTCACCACATCAACCGCCTCACCGAGGCGGGCGCGGACGAGATCCACGGGCCGGCGAAGGCGGGCGAGCAGCAGCGTAGCGTGCTCGACATCTCGCACACGTCGGACGCGCTGGGCTGGATGCCCGCCGTCGATGTGGCGACGGGCCTCGAGAAGACGGTGGCCTGGTTCAAGGAGCAGGAGCGCGCGTAGCGGCGCCCGTGAGAGCCCGAGAGGGGGGAGGAGCCGGTTCGCCTCGGGGAGCCGGTGGATGGGGAGCGCACTGCGCTTTCCGCTTCCCTCCTCACCCCTGGCCCTCCCGTCGCTGTAGCTTCCGCAAAGCCGTCCCCCCGCATGCATCGCGTCCAGCTCGACCAGTTCGAAGGGCCGCTCGACCTCCTGCTCTTCTTCATCCGGCGGGACGAGATCGACGTCCACGACATCCCGATCGCCCGGATCGCAGACGAGTTTCTGGAGGCGGTGCGCGTGCTGGAGCATGTGGACCTGGACGCCGCGGCGGACTTCATCTACACGGCCGCGCTGCTCATCCAGATCAA
Source organism: Rubrivirga sp. SAORIC476 (assembly GCF_002283555.1). Classification (NCBI taxonomy): domain Bacteria; kingdom Pseudomonadati; phylum Rhodothermota; class Rhodothermia; order Rhodothermales; family Rubricoccaceae; genus Rubrivirga; species Rubrivirga sp. SAORIC476. The sequence goes on from NZ_MVOI01000002.1 coordinate 42,713, forward strand.
AGCTCGGATGCTGATGCCGCGCCCGGAGCTGGACGACGAGGGCGAGCCCATCGACCCACGTCGGGAGTTGGTCGAGCGGCTCATCGAGTACGTCCGCTACAAGGAGGCCGCGGGCGTCCTGGCGGGCCGGTTCGAAGCGCGCCAGCGGCTCCGCCCGCGCGGGCAGGCCGCCGACGAGCGGGAGGCGCTCGCGCCCGCGACCGAAGTCACCTACCGGGCGACGGTGTTCGACCTCGTCAAGGCACTGGGCAAGGCCATCGAGCGCGCCGCGACCGAGGCGGAGGAGATCCGCCACGCGATCGAACGCGAGTCGTTTGCCCTCGACGTGCAACGGGCCTGGTTGCTGGGACGCATCCGCGGCGGCGGCGCGTCGTTCCAGGCGCTGGTCGCGCGTCGCAGCAAGGCCTTCGTGATCGTCACCTTCCTCGCAGTGCTCGACCTCGCCCAGAGGCAGGCCATCTCGCTCGTCTTCGGGCTCGACCCGCAGGACTTCGCCGTCGAGCCCGTCCCCGGCGTCGATTCTGTGGACGACCTCGCTCTGCTGGATGAGGACCCCCCGATCTCCGCCGCTGCTTGATGATGGAGCCTGTCGCCCTTCCCGACCGATTCGACCAGGCCGTCGAGGCGCTGGTGTTCGCCAGCGACGTGCCGCTGCGCCCCGAGGACGTGGCGCGGGCATACGGCGAGGTCACCGGGATCGACGCGTCCGAGGGGGAGGTGGAGGCAGCGGTGGGTCGGCTCAACGCTGCCTACCGGACCGGTGGGCGCGCCTTCCGCATCCAGCGCTGGGCGGGCGGCCTCCGCATGGCGACCGTCGACGAGGTGCACCCGTTCGTCCGGGCGCTGTTCGAGGAAGACGCGTCCCGCCGGCTCAGCCAGTCGCTGCTGGAGACGTTGGCCGTTATTGCATACAAGCAGCCCGTCACCCGCCCCGAGGTCGACCACCTCCGCGGCGTCAACTCCGACTATGCGCTCCGCCAACTCCTGGAGCGGGACTTCGTGACCATCTGCGGGCGAGGGGAGGGGGTCGGACGCCCGCTCCTCTATGCCACCACCGACCGGTTCCTCGACCAGTTCGGCCTCGACGCGACCGCCGACCTGCCCAGCCCGCGCGAGATCGAGGAGATCCTCGCCGACCCGGCCTTCAACCGCGAGCGTGCCGCGCTCCTCGCGGGCCTCACCTCTCCGTCCGCCCCCGAACCCACCGATCATGTCGAAGCGGACGCCTAAAAACGACTCCGTCCGCCGCCGCCATCAGGCGGAGCGGAAGCACCGCCAGTCCAGCGCCCCCGAGACGGCCTCCCGGCCCGACCCGGACGCGCCGATGCGCCTCAACCGGTTCCTCGCCCGCGCGGGCATCGCCGCCCGCCGCGAGGCCGATACGATCATCGCCGATGGTCGCGTGACGGTTAACGGCGAGATGACGACCGAGATGGGCGTCAAGGTCACCACCCGCGACCGCGTCGAGGTGGACGGGCAGCCGGTCCAGCCGACCGACCTCGCTTACATCCTGCTCAACAAGCCGCTCGACGTGCTCACCACAGTCTCGGATGACCGCGGGCGCAAGACGGTCCTCGATCTGGTCTCGATCCCGGCTCGACTCAAGTCGGCCCTCTTTCCGGTCGGCCGCCTCGACAAGGACACGACCGGAGCCCTCCTGCTGACCACCGACGGGGAGCTGGCGCATCGCCTGATGCACCCCAGCCACGGCGCCGTCAAGTTCTACCTCGTTGAGGTCGACAAGCCGCTGACCGACTCCGACATCGACAAACTGCGCCGGGGCGTCGACCTGGAGGACGGTCCGGCTCGTGCCGACCACGCCGCCTTCGTCGACGGCGACCGCCGCCGGTTCGGGCTCCAACTCCACGAAGGCCGCAACCGGCAGGTCCGCCGCATGGTCGAGGCCATCGGCCGCCGGGTCGTCACGCTGGACCGCGTCGGCTACGCGGGTCTCAATCTGGTCGACCTCCGCCCGGGCCGCTGGCGGCGCCTGGAGCCGCACGAGGTCAACACGCTCCGCCGTTCCGTCAAGCTCAAACCCGTTGTGTTCTAGGGCAGGGGCATGGGGCACGAGGCGTCGCTGCCTCCGACCCATGCCTCGTGCCTCACGCCCCTTGCCTCCATGAACAAAATCGCCTACGAGGGCCTCACCTACGACGATGTGTTGCTCGTGCCCGCCCGCAGCAACGTCATGCCGCGCAACGTCCGCACGGCGACGCGGCTGACGCGCAACCTCTCGCTCGCCATTCCGCTGGTGTCTGCGGCTATGGACACCGTGACCGAGGCCGACCTGGCCATCGCGATGGCGCGCGAGGGCGGCGTGGGCGTCCTCCACAAGAACATGTCGGCGGAGCTGCAGGCGCGCGAGGCGCGGCGCGTCAAGCGCAGCGAGTCGGGGATGATCCTCGACCCGATCGTGCTCCGCCCGCAGGACACCGTCGGCGACGCGCGGAGCCGCATGGCGCGCTACTCCATCGGCGGCATTCCGGTGGTGGACGACGACCGCCGCCTCGTCGGGATCGTGACCAACCGCGACCTGCGCTTCCAGCCCGACAACGATGTTCTGCTGTCGGACGTGATGACGACGCAGGGCCTCATCACCGCCCCGGTCGGCACGACGCTCGACCTCGCCGAGGCCATCCTGCAGGAGCACAAGATCGAGAAGCTGCCGGTGACGGACGGCGACGGCTTCCTGAAGGGGCTCATCACGTTCAAGGACATCCAGAAGAAGAAGAAGCACCCCCACGCGGCCAAGGACGAGTTCGGCCGTCTGCTGGTGGGCGCCGCCGTCGGCGTGACGCCGGACACGCCCGAGCGTGTCGCCGCGCTCGCCGAGGCGGGCACCGACTTTGTGGTGGTCGACACCGCGCACGGTCACTCGGAGGGCGTCCTGAAGATGGTCGAGCGCATCAAGTCCGATTTCGACGGCCTCGATGTGATCGCGGGCAACGTCGCCACGCCGGAGGGCACCGAAGACCTGATCCTCGCGGGTGCCGACGCGGTCAAGGTGGGCATCGGGCCGGGCTCCATCTGCACGACGCGCGTCGTCGCAGGTGTTGGTGTGCCGCAGCTGACTGCCATCCTGCGGTGCGCCGAGGCCGCCCAGCGGTACGACGTTCCCGTCATCGCCGACGGGGGCATCAAGCAGACCGGCGACATCCCCAAGGCCCTCGCCGCCGGCGCCTCGACCGTCATGGTCGGCAGCCTGTTCGCGGGCGTCGACGAGAGCCCGGGCGACACGGTCCTCTACGAGGGGCGTCGCTACAAGAACTACCGCGGCATGGGCTCGCTCGGGGCCATGGAGGCGGGGTCCAAGGACCGCTACTTCCAAGACGCCGAAGACGACCTCAAGAAGCTCGTGCCGGAGGGCATCGAGGGCCGCGTGCCCTACAAGGGATTCCTGTCCGAGATCACCTACCAGATGGTCGGCGGCCTCCGCGCTGCGATGGGCTACTGTGGTTGCGAGACCGTGCCGGACCTCCAGGCGCGCGCCCAGTTCGTCCGCATCACGAGCGCGGGCCTGCGCGAGAGTCATCCGCACGACGTGACCATCACGCAGGAATCACCCAACTACTCGACGCGCTCGTGAGCGACCGCATCGCCACACTCCGCCGCCTCGCCGCGTCCCACGACGTGGACGGCCTGCTGATCGCCCACCCGCCGGCCCTTCGGTGGGCAGTTGGCTTCTCGGGCTCCAACGGGTTGCTGCTGGTCACCGAGACCACGGCGCACTTCGTCACCGACGGACGGTATACCACCCAGGCGGCCGCCGAGGTGGCCGGAGCCGAGGTCCACGTGGCCGACGGTCCGCTCGCGGCCTGGGCGGCTGAGAGGGGGCTGATCGGGAATGCCGGGCGCATGGGCCTTCAGGCTGAGCACGTGACCCTGGCAGACCATACCAGCTTCCGGGAGGCTTTTTCCGAAGTGGACTTCTGTCCGGTCCGGAACCTGCTCTCGGAGGCGGTCGCAGCCAAGACCGAGGTCGAGATCGAGGCGGTCCGCCAGGCGCAGGCCCTGACCTGTGAGGTGTTCGCGGCCATCGTGCCGTTGCTCGCGCCGGGCATCTCGGAGCAAGAGATCGCCGCCGAGATCGTCTACCAGCACCTTAAGCGAGGCGCCTCGGCGATGTCGTTCGAGCCCATCGTCGCCGCGGGGCCGCGAGGCGCGCTGCCGCACGCGCGACCCTCGTCCCGCACTCTGGCGCCCGGTGACCTCGTGGTGATCGACATGGGCGGAGTCCTGGACGGGTACTGCTCCGACCTGACGCGGACTGTCGCCATTGGTGACCCGGGCGAGGTCGCGGTCGCGGCCTACGAAACGGTGCGCCGGGCACAGGAGTCTGCCATCGAGGCCGCCCGCGCCGGGATGACGGGTCGGGCGCTGGACGCCGTCGCCCGCGGCGTCATCGAGGCGGACGGACTGGGGGAGTACTTCTCTCACAGTCTCGGGCACGGCGTGGGCATCGAGGTCCACGAGTGGCCTCGGCTCTCGCAGCAAGTCGCGCACTCGCTGCCTGCCGGGGCCACCGTCACCGTCGAGCCGGGCGTGTACCTCCCCGAGCGGTTCGGCATCCGCATCGAGGACGTGATCGTGCTCCGGGAGGGCGGCTGTGAGAACCTGACGCCGCTACCGACGGACCTCCTCACGCTGTAGTGCGGATCACGTTCGCACTGCCCGCCCCGATCCGCATTCCGATGGGTGGTGCGGCCGTCGTGTACCGCTACGCGGGGATGCTCGCGGCGCGCGGCCACGAGGTCACCGTCGTATCCCCGAGGCGGACCCGCCCCGGGCTCGGTGGCGTCGCTGTGGACTGGGCGGTGCAGGTCCGCGACCGGATCCACGGAGTGGGCACCGACGCCTACTACTCGGCACCGGGAGTACGGAGTGTCGTGGTGCCCCGCCTCGGTGGAACGACCGTGCCCCCGGGCGACGTGGTGATCGCGACGGGCGTCCAGACGGCGCGGCCGGTCGCGGCTCTGCCGCCGGCCGCCGGGGCGCCGGTTTACTTCATCCAGGGGGACGAGACGTTCGCCGACCCGACGGCGCGTGAAACCTGGCACCTCCCGATGAGACGGCTCACCTGCGCGTCCTGGCTCGCCGAGGCGGTCCACGCTGCGGGCGAGTCCGTGGAGGCCGTGTTGCCAAATGCCATCGACCCCGTGGACTTCGCACTCGATCGTCCTCTCGGCGAAAGACAATGTTCCGTTATTGCGTTGTATCATCGACATCCAGTGAAGGGGCCGGACGTGCTCCTAAGGGCGTTGGAGCACATTCGCAGCGTACGGCCAGATCTTCCGATTCGTGTCTTCGCTGCCCGTCCGCCGTCCCATCGGCTCCCCGAAAGGGTGGAGGTCCACATTCGCCCGGCCCTCGCTGACCTCCGCGACCTGTACAATGACTCCGCGGTGCTCCTCCACCCGAGCCGGAGCGAAGGATGGCCGCTCGTCCCGATGGAGGCCGCCGCCTGCGGGTGTGCGATCGTGGCGTGCGCGAACCCCGGCGTCTCGGAGTGCTTCACCGCCGGTATCTCGATGCAGGCGGTCCCGGTCGGGGACGGTGAGGCGTTGGGGCAAGGAGCCCTCGACGTCCTCGCGGACGATGCCCTACGGATTCGCCTGGCCGAGGCTGGCCGCGACGCCGTCGACCGCACGTCTTGGTCCGCCTCCGCCGACGCGCTGGAGTCGGCCCTGCTGCGCATCCTCGAGACATCGTGATCTCCGTCATCGTCCCTGTCTACAACAGCGCGCCCATTCTGCCGACCACGCTGCCAGCGTTCGCAGCGCTGGAAGGAGTCGGGGAGGTCGTGGTCGTCGATGACGGGTCGACAGACTCGACCGCGGTTCTGCTTGCCGATACGCCCGGCCTCCGGGTGGTCTCCCTGAAAGCGAACCAGGGGCGCTCTGCCGCGCGCAACACAGGCGCTCGCGAAGCGCGCGGGGACGTGCTGGTGTTCTTCGACGCCGACGTGGAGCCGCACCCCGGGTCTGCACTCGCGCTCGCCGAGGCGATGGGGCCGGATGGCGTGGCCAGCGTGGCGCGTCTCGACCCCGTGCCTTCGCATCCCGACGACCCGTTTCAGGACTACGTCTGCCACCACCCGCGCGGACCTGCCCGCAGCCTCCCACCAGGCGTTGCGGTCGCGTGGCGGTTCTTTTTGTCGGGAGCCTGCGCGGTCCGTCGATCCGCGTTCGAGGCCGGCGGGCAGTTTCCGACCGAGGTGCCCTACGGGGAAGACGTCGCGCTTGCCTGTCGTCTGGCCCGAGCGCACCCGGATGGACTCCGGCTCGCCGACACGACTGTGCGCCTGCACGACCTCGGGGATCTGCGGCTTGCCCTCACCCATGCTGCCGCGTTCGGTCGGGCGGCTGCCGCGTTCGAGGAGCCCTGCCCGAGCGGGGCCCTGGATCGTTTCCGTCGCGCGCGGGCCCTGGGCTGGGCCGCGCCTCTGGCCGCTGGCGTGCTGCGCGCTGGAGTACGCGTGCTCCCGGCCGGCCCCGGGCGACGCCGTGCGGTTCGCTACCTTCTCGCATCCACCGCGCTGAGCGCCGCCCGCCGTGCCTGAGTATTGCCGTCCCCGGCGCGTCGAGTCCGTGGCCGAGCTGTGTGAGGTCGCGGATGCGCTCGTCACCGAGGCAGGCTGGGTTCCTGCAGACCGGACCCGCGTCGCTCTGGCCATGGGAGAGGCCCTCGCGAATGCCGTCGAGCACGGCGGGGGCGAAGACGATCTGCTCCGCGTGCGCCTCGACCTGGACGGTGCGACCCTGGATGTCTGCGTGTCCGACGGCGGGGACGGTCCCGACCCCGACCGACTCGCAGACGCCGAACTTCCATCCGACCCTCTCGCCACCGAAGGACGGGGACTCTACATCCTTCGGACCGTCGCCGACGCCGTGCGGGTCGACGCCCGAGGGGGGCTGTGCGTGACGGTATGCGCGCGCTCATGAGTCGTCGGTGGGTACCGTTGGGGGTCGGAGCCGTGCTGGTGCTCTCCCTCGTGATGACGGCTCGCATCCCCGAGGCAGGTGCCGGGTGGCGGGTCGCGTTCGTCGCCATCCACCTCGTGGGCAGCGCAGGCCTGTTCGTGTATCTGCGAAGGGCGACCGTATCGGTGCGTCGACTGATCGGTGTGGCCGTCGTGCTGCGCTTGCTGGCGCTCCCCATGCTCCCGACGCTCTCCGACGACGGATACCGGTACCTGTGGGATGGGCTGGTCGCGCAAGAGGCGCAGGTATCTCCATACGACTATCGCCCCTCTGACCCTGTTCTCGCCCCGTGGCAGAGCGAGACGGTGTTCGAGGCCATGAACTCGCCGGCGTACTACTCGGTGTACCCCCCCGCATCCCAGGCGGTGTTCCGTCTGTCCACACTCGGGTACCGGACGGTAGGATGGGAAGCGAGCTGGTGGATGCTGAAGCTGCTGCTCGTCCTGACCGAAGGCGTAGGAATTGTCGCTTTGGCTCGGCGGGTCGGGGCAACGCGAGCGGCGTACTACGCCTGGAGTCCGCTCGCTGTGGTCGAGATCGCGGGCCAGGGGCACACCGAGGCGCTCGTCGTCGCGGGACTCGGGGCCGCGCTGTGGGCTGGAGCCACGCGCATGCCCTGGGCCTCGGTCGGGGTCATGGTGGCGGCCCTCGCCAAACTGTACCCGTTCGCGCTACTTCCGATGGCATGGCGACGCGATGGGGTGTGGGGCTTTGTGGCCTCCGCGGCCCTGGCCGTGCTGCTCTCCGCCCCGGTCTGGTCGCCCGACGCGGGGAGCCACGTTCGGGAGTCGCTGGGGTTGTTCCTGGGCACCCTTGATGCCTTCGCGGCACCGTACCGGGCGTTGAAAGCGCTCCTGTATCCGCTCGTCGGTGAAGCCGCCGGGCGGTGGGCGAGCGGTGCATTGACCGCCGTCTTCGCGAGTACCGCCGGTGTCGCTCTGCTGGTCGACGACGGGACCCGACGCGGCATGCTGCTCTCGCTCGCTCTCGTGGTGGTGGGGTTCACGCTTACAGCGGCCACCCTGCACCCCTGGTACTGGCTTCCCCTGCTGTTCCTGTATCCGTTATTGGAAAACCGTTGGATCTGGTGGATCTGCGCAACATCAACCCTCGGATACATCCCCTACGTGCTTCCTGGAGCCGATCTGCTGGTGCTCACCGTCGGGTGGGGTGGGGCCGCCGTGCTGGCCTGGAAAGACCGACCTCAGCCTGCAGGCCATGGGGCGAGCTCCGCGAGCAGCGAAGCGGCCGTCGTGGCTGACGCGTCGACCCAGCGTGCCTCGGGGTAGCGGCGGTACCAGGTGAGCTGTCGCTTTGCGTACCGGCGGGAGTTGCGCTGGATCAGCCGGATCGCCTCGTCGAGATGTCGCTCCCCATCCAGGACGGGAAGCAGTTCGCGGTACCCGATCGTCGCCTCCAGCGTCGGCCGGGCATGGGGCGATGCCTCGAGGATCGACTGCACTTCGTCCATCAGACCCGCCTCGATCATGTCAAGCACTCGCGCGTCGATGCGGCGGTACAACTCGTCCCGAGGTCGCGTCAGGACGACCAGGATCGCTGGATGGGGAGGAGCCACGCCTTCCCACGCGGTAGACGGCCGACGCCCGGTTTCGCGCCACAGACCGACGAATCGAATCAATCGGTGAGTCTTGGATGGGTCCAACGTGTCAGCGGCTACCGGATCGGCCGTTCTCAACTCCTCATACAGACGCTCGGCGCCGTCGGGCTGGGCGACCTCTTCCAGAAGCTGGGCTTCGAGCGATGGGGAGACAGCGGGGAGGTCGGCCAGCCCCTCCAGAAGTGCATGCACGTACAGCGTCGATCCTCCGGCGACCACGACGGGGTGTTGCCTCTGCTCAATGTCCGCTATTGCCTTCTGGGCAACTTCCAAAAAACCACCCGCAGACCAGCGGACGCCCGGGGCCAGAATGTCCACGAGGTGGTACGGATGCTGCTCCCTCTCGTCATCCGACGCTTTCGCCGTTCCGATGGTCATCCCGCGATAGACCTGACGGCTGTCGGCCGACAGGATCTCCGCCCCGACGATTCCTGCCACCTCGTGGGCGAGTGACGACTTGCCGACGCCGGTCGGCCCGGCGATGATGAGGAGCGGGCTCACGACGTGGCGTTCCAGGCCTCCATGCCGCCGCGAAGCGACACGGCTCGAAATCCGCGATCCCGGAGAGCCTGTGCGCCGCGTGCCGACCGGCCGCCCGAGGCGCAGTACACCACGATGTCCCGGTCACGGACGTCGTCCAGTTCGAACGCTCGGATGTCTAGCTGCCCGAGCGGGATCAGCCGGCCGCCCAGGTTGTCGGCGTGGTGTTCGGTGGCCTCGCGCACGTCGACGAGAACTGGACCGGCACCGGTGACGAGTCGTTTTCGGAGATCGCCGACAGTGATCTCGCTGACGACCTCCGCCTCCGGAGTTTGCAGCTCTCCAGAACCGCATGCCGGACAGCCGGGGTCCTTCTCGACCGCGATCTCGCGGAACTCCATCGTCAGCGCGTCCACCAGAAGAAGGCGCCTGACGAGCGACGTGCCGATCCCAAGAATCCACTTGATGGCTTCGGCGGCCTGAATCATGCCCAGGAGGGAAGGCACGACGCCCAGAACTCCGCCTTCTTCGCAGTTCGGAATCAGGTCTGGCGGAGGCGGCTCAGGGAAAAGACACCGGTAGCACGGCCCCGTTTCCGTGCCGAACACCGAGGCCTGTCCCGAAAACCGACTCACAGAGGCAAAGATGTTCGGCGTGCCGGTGCGCACAGACGCGTCGTTGACCGCATAGCGTGTCGGGAACGTGTCCGAACCGTCCAGCACGAGGTCGTAGCCTCCGATGAGGAGATCCGCGTTGGCGGCCGTGAGCCGGGCCGCGTGCGCCTCCACTGTGACAGAAGGGTTGATCAGGCGGAGACGCTCCTGGGCCGCCTCGATCTTCGGCCGCCCCACGTCGGGAGTCGCGTACAGGGTCTGCCGGTGCAGGTTCGTGAGGTCCACGTCGTCGAATTCGACGATCCCAATTCTGCCCACCCCTGATGCAGCGAGATGATGCAACACGGGTGCCCCGAGCCCGCCCGCGCCGACCACCAGAACGGAGGCCTCTGACAGGTGGGCCTGGCCCTCGATTCCGATCTCGGGCAGCCGGATCTGACGGGCGTAGCGGAGAGTGTCTGGAGCGGTCATGGTGTGGAATCGAGAAACTTCAAAACGACACGTGCGGCATTCCGCCCGGATGCACCCATGATGCCGCCACCAGGATGCATGCTGGCACCTGTCAGGAAGAGGCCGTCGACCGGGCCCCGGTAGTCACTGAGGCCCATGGAAGGCCGCAGGCTGAACATCTGGTCGATGGTCATCTCAAGGTGCATCACGTTACCTCGGAACAGGCCCAGTTCTCGCTCCAGCCACAGGGGGTGCTGGAACAGCTTGCCCACGACCGAGGCCTTGGTCCCGGGTGCATACGGCTCGAACGTGTCGAGTATCCGATCTGCCACCTCATCCTCGATCGCGTCCCAGGTGCGTCCGCCGGTCATCTCGTATGGGAAGTACTGGGCCCAGAGCCAGAGCACCTCGCCGCCCGGCGGAGCCAGGGTGTCGTCGACCGCAGAAAAGCTCATCCCGACGATGGGCGGGTCTTCGGCTGGATGTCCCTTCAGATAGTCGGCATACGCGTCGTGGATCTGCTGGCGGTCCCGACAGACGAGTTGGAGCGCCGTTCGCGACTCGAGCCCGGGACTGGCGGCATACTGCAGCGGCCGGTCGAGCGCAAGCCTCAGGATGGCTCCAAAGCCGTTCCCGACCCGCATGGTGTCTGCCTCGGCAGGCCGGTGGACAGACGGGAGCAGCTTGTCGAGGGTCTCCAGGACGTGGGTCCCGGACAGAACGGCCTTTGCGAGGACAGGCTCGCCATCGACCTCGACTCCGACCACCTTTCCCCGCTCGACCAGGAGCCGCTCTACGGGGGACGAGGTAAACACGTCGCCGCCGTGGGCGCGGATCATGGCCGCCAATGCTTTGGTGAGTCCCCCCGATCCTCCCCGTGGTCGGGCAACGCCGCTCTCATGGTAAAGCGGGTGCCAGAGCAGAAACGGCGCGCTCAGCGTCTCGGTAGGAGGGGGGCCGCTCTGCGCCGCCATCCAGACGAGCGGCGTCTTCACCTTCTCCTCGGTGAAGTACTGGTCCACCACCTCGCCGTATGGCTTCGTGATCGCCGTCAGCGCTCGCTGCCAGTCGAGATCGGCGGAGGGACCGAAGGCGAACGCCTTGCCGAGTTCGAGAGGACTGGGGGTCGACAGAAAGACGTCGCGGACGGTCTGGGAGAAGGGCCGCCACGTGTCCACGAAGCGTCGGTAGCGCTCGCCTTCGCCGGGGAACTGTTGGTCTAGCCCCTGGCACGTCTTGTCGACATCTCGATGGATGAATACAGACGATTCGTCTTCGTACGGGGCGAAGAACAACGGGTCTACTTCGAGGTAGTCGAGTCCGTAATCCTCTAAGCCCAACTCTTCAACAATCGGGGTCAGCCGGATGAGGATGTGCGCGGAGCCCCCGAGGTCGAACTGGTAGCCCGGAACATGCTCCACCGTGGACACGGCGCCGCCCACGATGGCCCGCCGTTCGAAGACGCCGACCCGGTACCCGGCCTTGGCCGCGTAGGCGGCGGAGATCAGGGCATTGTGGCCCGCGCCGATGACGATGAGGTCGTAGTCCATTTAGAGGTCGATGAAGTCAGCCGCGCTGTTCGCGAGCTTGTCTCGCTGGTGGATGTATCGCATGGTCGTCTCTATGTTTTTGTGACGGGCGTGCGACTGGACTTGCTGAAGAGATGCGCCACCTTCTATGGCGAGGGTGCACCCCGTATGGCGAAGAGTGTGGGCTCCCACCTTGTTGCGGATACCGGCCGCTTTGCTCAGCCCGCTGACGATCTTGTAGATCGCCGAGCCGGAGAGTCTCTCACCTCGATTTCGATTCGACACAGACCGCCAGACGGGCCCTGATATGTATCCGTTATTACGTATGTACACATTGAGTCGGGTGGCAACATGTCTCGGGACCTTGACGATCTGATTGGCACCACCTTTCGCTCGCTGGAGGGTGAGGATCGCGTGGCCGTCCATCGCGCCGAGATCCTCCACATTCAGGGCTGCAGCCTCAGAACGGCGCAGTACGCAGTGCAGGAGAGTCAGAACGAGCGTGTAGTCGCGCTCACCCGACGGCTTCGACAGATCGATCGCATCCATCATTCTGGATGCCTGTTCGCGGGTAAGGACGGTCACCAGTCGGTCGGCATCCGAAGACTTCGGAATGCGTCGGACGAGGTGTCGATCGGCGGGATTGAGGTCGATGAAGCCGAGGGCTGCGAGCCATCCGAAGAACCCCCGGAGCGATGCGAGAAAGCGTCGCTGTGTCGCAGGGCTTTTGCCTTGAGAGTCCAGAGCATGAAGCGCCTCGTTGACGTCCGTAAACGTCACGGTCGCGGCCATCTCCAGCGTGACCGTGGCCGAGCCGAAAAATGACTCGATGTCTCGGGCGTAGGCGCGGCGTGTGTTCTCGCGATCGTACCGGAGCAGAAACAGCGGAACCAGATCGGACTGGGCCGTGAACGCGCGGCCGAGGCGGGCGTGCACCGTCGGCAGGGTTACCGCTGAGGGGTCGGGGGCATCCATTGCGATCTCATCCGGGGGACGGACACGTTACGCAGAGCCGGTGCGCTTCGGCAGCCCTGCGCCAGTTCGATAATTAGTGTTATCGGGAATTGGGGACAGGTCAGTGCTCCTGTCGGTGGGTTGCCCCGCCTCGGCAGCTCGGCGGCCTGCGCTCGATCCAGCGTCTAGCTCCGAATGGCGACGCCGGTCTCGGCGTCGAACAGGTGGACCTTGTCCAGGTCGACCCGGAGCTGGGTCGCTCCGCCGTCGTCGGCGAGCGGTTGCGGTTCGACCCGGGCTGTGAGCCGGGTCTCCGAATGCATCCGGACGTAGACGACGATCTCGTTGCCCATCGGCTCCTGAACCTCGATCACCCCGTCCATCGGATCGGACATCCGTTTGCCGGGCGGGGTCTTGGCGACCGTGAACAGGCTCTCCGGCCGAATTCCGAGCGTCACCGCCCCCTGCGTAGCGGGCGTCGATCCCAGGTCGAGCTGCAGCCCGCCCGAGGTGGCCGCGAACAGGCTGCCCGTCACCGTGCCCTCGACGAAGTTCATCGCCGGGCTGCCGATGAAGCCTGCCACGAAAGTATTGGCCGGACGGTCGTACAACTCCAGCGGCGGCGCCACCTGCTGGACGTGCCCGTCATGGAGCACCACGATCCGGTCGCCCATCGTCATCGCCTCGACCTGGTCGTGCGTGACGTACACCATGGTGGCGCCGAGGTCTCGGTGCAGTTTCGAGATCTCCGTGCGGGTCTGGACGCGGAGCTTGGCGTCGAGGTTGGACAGCGGCTCGTCGAACAAAAACACGGCGGGGTCCCGGACGATGGCCCGACCCAGCGCCACCCGCTGCCGCTGACCACCCGAGAGCGCTTTCGGCTTCCGGTCCAGCACCTCGCGGAGCCCGAGCGTGTTCGCCGCCGCCTCGACGCGCTGGCGGATCTCCGCCGTCGGGCGCTTGCGGAGCTTGAGCCCGAACGCCATGTTGTCGAACACCGACATGTGCGGGTAGAGGGCATAGTTCTGAAACACCATCGCGATGTCCCGGTCCTTCGGCGCCATGTCATTGACCACGCGGTCGCCGATGCGGAGCGTGCCCGAGGTGATCGACTCCAGTCCCGCGATCATGCGAAGCGTGGTGCTCTTGCCACAACCCGACGGACCGACGAGGACGACGAACTCGCCATCCTCGATCGTCAGGGAGACGTCGTGGACCGCCTCGTAGCCGTCGTCATAGACCTTGCGGAGCTGTTCGAGTTCGACGCGTGCCATGGGGATGCGAAAGGGGATCCGAAGATAGCCGGATGCTCGCAGGACAGGGTGGATCGGCGACCTCGACGCTTCCATCCCTTGTTTCCCGATGACCCTCCCCCACATCCCGTGCCCAGCCTGCACAGGGGACATTCCATTCTCCCCGTCTGAGTTGCTCGCACAGGGCGGCGCGGAATGCCCGGACTGTGGGACGAGGATCCGCCTGGCAGCCTCACCCGTGCCGCTCGACCCGATGCAGAAGCTCCTCCGCAACGCGGCCGTTCACGGAAGACGAGAGGAACAGGACGCCGACGGGGAAGCGTAGGGCGCCTCTCCTCCCGGATCTACATGGCCCTCTCCCCCGTCGCCGTCATCGGCGCCATCTATACCGCCAGCGAGCGCGGCCTCTCGGCCGACGTGCTCGCCGCTCGCGCGCTCGGACTCGCCCCGCTTCCCCTGTGCACCTCCATCGTCGTCGCCAGCGGTGGACGCGTGACCGATGTCACGGATGTGCCCGTGGACACGGTAATCGCGCAACTGGAGCACCTCGCCGCCAGCGGTCCACTGGCGGGCATCAAGGTCGGCATCCTGGGGTCGGACAAGACCGCCGCGGCCGTGCTCGACTGGGTGGCCGCCCACGACGTCCCGTCTGTGTTCTCTCTGACTGCCTCGGGGCCCAGTGGGGAGACCGTCATGGAGGCTCGCGCCATCGACGCCGCCGCGGCGCGGCTGGGCGGGGTGTCGCTCGTCACCCTCTCCAAGTCTGACGCTGAGCTCGTCACCAACACGCAGATCGAGTCGCTGGACGATGCCCAGGTGGCAGCCCAGCGGCTCCACAATCGAGGGGGTGCAGGGGTCGTGATTCGGTGTGGGAGCCTCCCCTACCGGTTCTACGACGCCGCCGACGACCCCGGAGCAGAGGGCGGGGACGCGTTCTTCGCGGACCTGTACTACGACGGCGAGGACTTCGCGCTCTTCGAAGCACCGCTGATGTCGGCCCATCCGGACGGTGCCTCGAGCGCGTTCGCCCTCGCGACACTGAAGGGGCTTATCGCGCAGGCCTCGCCGGAGGAAGCGCTGCAAGCCGCGAAACGCTTCGCGACCGACGGGGTGCGCCAGGCCGCCGAGGTGGACGGCCACGCCCCTCGCCTTGGCCTGCACGGCGTTACCGATTCATAAACCCGCGTCCCAGGACCGCCCGTAGCTTCAGGATTCCTGGACACTACCCCCATGCCCGACCGCTCCACAGGCTCTCGCCCGACGATCTACGACGTCGCAGACGAGGCCGGCGTCGCGATCTCCACCGTCTCCCGGGTCCTGAACGGCTCCCACGAAGTCTCCGATGCGACGCGCGGCCGCGTCCAGGAGGCGATCCGGAAGCTCCAGTTTCAGCCCCAGCGGATCGCCCGCAACCTCGCCCAGCAGTCGACGACCTCGATCGCGGTGGCGCTCCCGTCGGCGACCTCGATGTTCTTCGTGGAGATGCTGAAGGGGGTCAAGGACGCGCTTCGCGACGAGGACATCGACCTCCTGCTGTGCAATCTGGGCTCCTCGCAGCCCTACAAGACGCTTCAGCGATTCCTGAACCGGGGAGCCGTCGACGGCCTGTTGCTGATGTCCCTCCCGATCGAGGGGGCCGTCGCCGAGCAGTTGCTGTCGTTCCAGGCGCCTGTCGTGCTGCTGGGCAGCCGCTACGAAGGGCTGGACACCTACTGGTGGGACGACAGCGAGGGCGCGCAGATGGCGACGTCCTATCTCATCGAGCAGGGGCACCGTCGCATCGGGCTCATCACGGCCCAGGCCTGGAGCACCAGCGCACGGCCTCGGCTGGATGGGTACCGCAAGGCCCTCTCGGACGCGGGCATCGCGTACGACCCGGAACTGGTCGTCGCCGGCGAGACCTCCAAGCACGCAGGCTATTCCGAGGAGGCGGGTGCCGAGGCCATGGAGATGCTTCTCGCGCTCGAGGAGCCACCCACGGCCGTGTTCGCGGCGTCGGACGTGCAAGCCTACGGAGCGTGGTCGCATGCTCGGGATACCGGGCTGCTGATCCCCAGGGACCTCTCCATCGTCGGATACGACGACCTGAAGCTGAGCCGCTTCCTTGACCTCACGACAGTGACGCAGGGCATGCAGGAAGCAGGCTTCCAGGCCACGCAGCGCCTGCTCGCCCGGCTGGCCGGACGGGCCGAGGAGGAGCGAGTGGATGTCCAGTTGCCCCTGTCGCTCGCCGTCCGCGGGTCGACCCTGCTCGCCTCGGCATCGTGACGCTGCCTCCTGCGCTCGCTGCCACGCACCTGGGCCTCGGAACACGCTACCAGGGAAAGGTCCGCGATACGTACGACCTCGGAGACGGTCGCATCGTGCTCGTCACGACGGACCGGATTTCGGCGTTCGATCACGTGCTAAACCAGGCCATCCCGCTCAAGGGGCAGGTACTGAATGGCGTCGCCGCGTTCTTCTTCGAGCGAACCGCTGACGTGGCGCCGAACCACGTGCTGTCGGTGCCGGACCCGAACGTGACGGTCGGGGTCCGGTGCGACGCCCTGCCGATCGAGTTCGTCGTCCGGGGCTACCTCGCGGGCCACGCCTGGAGGGTCTACCGAGATGGCGGCCGGGAGCTGTGCGGCGAACGCCTGCCCGACGGGCTCCGCGAAGCCGAGCGTCTGCCCGCGCCCATCCTGACGCCTGCGACCAAGGCCGTCGAAGGCCACGACGAGGACGCCTCCCGTGCGGAGATCCTCGAGCGGGGCATCCTTGACGCCGACACGCTTGCCGAGGCGGCCGACCTCGCGCTGGCGCTCTTCGCGCGTGGCACCGAGATCGCCGCCGAGCGCGGGCTGCTGCTGGTCGACACCAAGTACGAGTTCGGCCGGGCGCCCGATGGCCGGCTGCTGGTCATCGACGAGGTCCACACGCCCGACTCCTCGCGCTATTACTACGCCGATGGCTACGAGGACCGGCTGGCTGCAGGGGAACCCCAGCGGCAGCTCTCCAAAGAGTTCGTCCGTGAGTGGCTGATGGCGAATGGTTTTCAGGGTCTCGACGGGCAGACCTTGCCCGACATGACACCAGAGTTCGTGGCCGACGTCAGCGCCCGGTACGTCGAGCTGTACGAGACCGTGACCGGCCGGGACTTCGTACCGGACCTCAACCCAGAGCCGGAAGCCCGTGTCCGAGAAGCGCTTCGCGCGATCTAGCTCGCGTAGAGGCTCGGCCGTCGGTCCGTGACCCGGTCGTTGTATGTGTTGAGCGCGGTCACCCGTGCCTGCCTCGGATCGATCTCAGCCCGGACCACGGCCTCGCCCTCGATCGGGGCGGTCGCCAACACTTCCGCCCTGGGCGAGCAGATGCGGCTCTGGCCGACGAACGTGAGGGTCTCGCGCCCATTCGACTCGTCGCCGACACGGTTCGCGGTCGCTGTGAACACGCCGTTCTCCAGGGCCCGGATGGGCATAGCGGACGGGCAATGCGGCAGCACGAGATTCGACGGGTGAGCGATCACATCCGCTCCGTCGAGCGCCAGCGTGCGGGCCGACTCCGGGAAGAACCAGTCGAAGCAAATCATCACTCCGAGGCGGTAGCTCCGGCGCTGCCGGTCGGTGACCGTCCAGACGTGGAAGCCGTCGGCGCCGGGCGTGAAGTGCGTCGTCTCCTCGTAGTAGAGGTGAGTCTTACGGTACGTCCCGAGCCACCCGTTCGGCGTGACCACGACGGCGCTGTTGTAGAGCCGGTCGCCGTCCCGCTCGGGGAGGCCAGCCACGAGCGTCGCGCCGGACTGGCGTGCCCAGTCGTGGAGGCGCCGCGTCGTCGGGCCGTCGGGCACCGCCTCGGCGAGAGCACGGGCCTGGTCGGTCGACTCGAAGAAGTAGCCCGACGCGAACAGCTCCGGGAGGACGACCAGGTCCGCGTCGGCCCCGAGGACGGCCGCCTCGACCCTGTCGAGGTTGACCTCGGGGGCACCGAGGCGGGGCGCGGTCTGGATGCAGGAGACGATCATGACAGGAGAATCGGCCGTCAGGCGCCCGCCTGAATGGCCGTGATGGTGGCCACGTTGGCGATGTCCTCCCAGTCGGCCCCACGCGAGAGGTCGTTGGCAGGCAGGCGCAGGCCCTGGAGGACCGGCCCATAAGCCTCCGCGCCGCCGAGCCGCTGCGTGATCTTGTAGCCGATGTTGCCCGCGCCGAGGTCGGGGAAGACGAACACGTTGGCACGCCCCGCGACAGGGCTGTCAGGCGCTTTCCGCTTCCCCACGTCCGGGTCGATGGCGGCGTCGAACTGCATCTCCCCGTCCAGGATGAGGTCCGGGCGCTGCGTGTGAGCGATCTCGACCGCCTCTCGGACCGCGTCCACGGCTGGATGCTCGGCCGAGCCCTTGGTCGAGAACGACAGGAACGCGACGCGAGGCTCTTCGCCCGTAAGGAAGCGGTGGTTGGCCGCCGCATCAATGCCGATGGAGGCGAGCTGTTGCGGCGACGGGTCGGGATTGACCCCGCAGTCGGCGTACGTGAGTGGCCGTCCGTCGGGCAGCACCATCAGGAAAAACGACGAGACCAGCGCTGATCCCTCTGCGACACCCAGCACGTGGATCGCCGCCCGCACCACGTCTGGCGACGGGTGCGCCGCGCCCGCCACACACCCATCCGCGTCACCCGCGTCCACCATCAGATCGCCGAAGTAAAGGACGTCGCCGGCGATCTCGCCTGCTTGCTCGTAGGTCAGTCCCTTGTGCTTGCGCTTCTGATAGAGCGCCTGCGCGTACCCCTGGCGTCGCTCGCTCGTGGACGGGTCGACGATGGGGACGGTGTGGGGCAGCGCGACGCCGAGGTCGGCGGCGCCAGACCGGATCGCGGCCTCCCGGCCGATCAGGATCGGGCGGACGATCTCCCGTTCGGCGAGCCACGCAGCGGCCTGGATGGTCCGCGGATCCTCGCCTTCAGGGAGCGCGATCCGTTTCCGGAGAGCCCGGGCACGGTCGTGGAGGTCGGTGAACGAAAAGCGGTCAGACATGTCAGGGGGCGTGCTCGGTTTTCCAGATCGGTGTCGAGGCCTTGAGGGTGTCGATCAGCCAGCGCGCGGCCTCGAACGCGTCGGCGCGATGCGGGCTGGCGACGCCGACCGCCACGCTCGCCTCGGGGGGCGGGACAGCACCGAGACGGTGCAAGACGGCCACCCGTACGACGTCCCATCGGTCCGCCGCCTCGACGGCGAGCCGCTGGAGATCGGCCTCGGCCATCTCAGCATAGGCCTCGTATGTCAGCAGCGCCGTCTCGACGCCGTCGGTCCAGCGGCGGCTCGTGCCGACGAACACGCAGGTTCCGCCCGTGCGCTCGTCACTCAAAAAGGCGTGGACGGCGCCGAGATCGAGCGGGTGCTCGCTCAGCGCCGTCCAGATAGAGTCATCCGGGAGATCAGGCGTCGCCATCGAGCGCGGACAGGATGGCGTCGAAGTCGGGCTGGAGACCCGCATTGTCGAGTACCTCGGCGTAGGCCAGCGTTCCGTCGGCGTCGACCACGAACGCGGCGCGCTTCGAGATGCGGTCCAGGCCCATCGGCGTGAAGTCGTTGTCGTACTTCGCACCGTAGGCGGCCGAGACGCTCCCGTCGTGGTCCGACAGCAGCCGGAACGGGAAGCCATTCACCTTCTTGAACTCGGCGAGGGCGAACGGCGAGTCGGTCGAGATGCCCACCACCTGAGCGCCGGTGTTCGTGTAGCGCTCATAGTCGTTGCCGACGGTGTTCAGCTCGGTGGTGCAAACGCTGGTGAAGGCGCCCGGAAAGAACAGCAGCACGACAGGCCCGTCGGCCTCGGAGAGCGTGAAGGGCTGGGTCGCGTCGTCGTAGAGGGTGAAGTCGGGGGCGGAGTCGCCCTGGGAGAGAGCCATGCGAGGAGGTAGAGAGAGGGAGTCCGGCTACGTTCGTCTCCGTGCGCGGTTCGGAGTCGCGCACCTTATCCCCGCTCCCCGGCCCGGCCGATGGCCCTACCCGCCGAACCGGATGGTCCGCACCGGCTCCACGTTAGCCGCGACGCGTGCCGGGAGGTAAGCGGCGAGAACGCAGATTAGTATGGTTGCAATAACGGTCACGCCGATATCCAATCCACTCATCTCGATGGGAGCCCGGTCGAGGAAGTATGAGTCCTGCGGCAACCGGATGGGGGCGAACCGGGCCTGGATCGCCCCCAGTGCGACAGCCACTCCCGTCCCGATGGTGGCGCCGATCACGCCCACCATCAGCCCGAACACCAGAAACAGGCGCCGCACGGAGGACTGACTGGCGCCCATGGCGAGCACCGTCCCGATCTCGCGCGCCTTCTCTAGAACCACCATCAGCAAGGCGCCGACGATGTTGAACGCGGCCACGATCACCAGGATGGAGATGACCAGGGGCACGATGCTCTGCTGGAGTTCGACCCACGCGAACAGGCCACGGTAGACCTCCTCGATGGGGCGAGCGTAGAGCGGCGGCCCCATGGTGTTGGTGACGGTCTCGGCCACCTCCTGTGCGTACGCCCGGTCGTCCAGGGTCAGGTCGAGGCGGGTGACTTCATCGGGGCCGTAGGCGAACAGGCCCCTCGCCACGTCGAGGTCGACGAAGGCGAACCGCTCGTCGAAGTCGCCCAGGCCCGTTTCGAAGACCCCCGCGACGTGGTACTGGCGCACGCGGGGCCGGGACTGGATCTGCCCGGAGCCGAGCCCTCGGGTCGAGTACGCCGTGATGCGGTCGCCGGGCCCGAGGCCGAGACTCTCGGCGAGACGGGCACCGAGCACCACGCCGGGGCGCCCGTCGGCATCGGGCGAGAGGTCGAAGGCTCCCACCTCGGTGCGCTCGGCGACGAACGGGAGGTCGTCCGGCCGGGTGCCCCACAGCAGGATGCCCTGCACCGTTTCGTTGCCCGACCCGCGACTGCTCAGGAGCGCGAAGTCGACGAGCGCCGGGGCGACGTGCTCGACGTGGTCCAGCGCCGCGACGGCCTCGGCGAGGCTGTCGCCATGGACGAGCGGGTCGCCCAGGAAGGACTCCACCTGCACGTGCTGTCCGAAGCCCACGATCTTGGCCTCGATCTCGCGGCTGAAGCCCCGCACGATCATGAGCGCCAGCAGAAGCGCGCCCGTCCCGACGGCCACGCCACCGATTGCGGCCACGACGACAAACCGGAGGAAGCCGCGGCGCTCGTCGCGCCCCTGGGCCCCGCGGAGGTAGCGGAGAGCGAGCGTGCGTTCGAAGGGGCCGATCATGGGGCGACGGGGGGACCCCACAAGATCGCTCCGCGGCGCGCCTTCGTCGGGGCTCCCCATCCGGCCTCCTATCTTGCCCTTCCCTCGCTGCCCGACCCCTATGCACAACGCGATCGCTTCCCCCCCCGCCGCCGTCAACGAGCCCGTCCGCAGCTATGCGCCGGGCAGTCCCGAGCGCGCCTCGCTCCGTTCCACGCTGATGACGATGCGTGGGGATGAAGTCGAGATCCTGCCCGTGATCGACGGCGTGCGCGTCGAGACGGGGCGCGTGGAAAGCATCCACCCGCCGCACGAACGCTCGCGCTCGCTGGGGACCTTCCAGAAGGCCCGCACGGAGGACGTCGAAGCCGCCATCCGGGGTGCCCTGGCGGCGAGGCACGACTGGGCCCGACTCGACTGGTCCGACCGCGCGGCGGTCTTCCTCAAAGCCGCCGACCTGCTGGCGGGCCCGTACCGCGACCGGATGAACGCCGCCACGATGCTCGGGCAGTCCAAGAACCCGTACCAGGCCGAGATCGACGCCGCCTGCGAGATGGTGGACTTCTTCCGGTTCAACGTCCAGTTCTACCGCGAGATGATGGCCGAGCAGCCGATCTCCGCGCCCGGCATCTGGAACCGGACCGAGTACCGCCCCCTGGAGGGCTTCGTGTTCGCCGTCACGCCGTTCAACTTCACCTCCATCGCCGCCAACCTGCCGACGGCCCCGGCGCTGCTCGGCAACACGGTCCTCTGGAAGCCGTCGCCGACGCAGACGTACTCGGCGCAGGTCATCGTCGACCTGCTGGAAGAGGCCGGGATCCCGCCGGGCGTCATCCAGTTCCTCCCCGGCGACGGTGCGGACGTGGGCGACCCGGTCCTGGCCAGCGAGCACCTCGCGGGGCTCCACTTCACCGGCTCGACGGCCACGTTCAACCACCTCTGGCGCGAGATCGGCAACAACCTCGACCACTACCGCGCCTACCCCCGTATCGTCGGCGAGACGGGCGGCAAGGACTTCATCGTCGCCCACGAGAGCGCCGACCCGGACGCGGTGGCGACGGCCATCGTCCGCGGGTCGTTCGAGTACCAGGGGCAGAAGTGCTCCGCGGCCAGCCGGATCTACGTCGACCCCTCCATCTGGCCGGCTGTGCAGGAGTCGCTGGCGGCGCAGATGGCCGACATCACCGTAGGCCCGGTGGAGGACTTCTCCCACTTCGTCAACGCCGTCATCGACGAGCGGGCGTACGACAAGATCACGGGCTACATCGAACGCGCCAAGGCGGCCGACGACGTCCAGGTGCTCCACGGCGGCGAGCACCGCAAGGACGACGGCTTCTTCATCGATCCGACGGTGCTGGTCGCCGACGACCCGGCCTACGAGACGATGGAGCAGGAGTTGTTTGGCCCCGTCGCCTCGGTGTTCGTGTCGGACCGGTCGTTCGACGACCTCCTCGACCTTGTCGACGCGACGAGCCCGTACGCGCTTACGGGGGCCGTTTTCGCGCAGGACCGCGCGGTGCTCGCCCACGCCACGGACCGTCTCGCGGACGCGGCGGGCAACTTCTACCTCAACGACAAGCCGACCGGCGCGGTCGTCGGGCAGCAGCCCTTCGGGGGGGCGCGAGGCTCCGGCACCAACGACAAGGCCGGCTCGAAGCTGAACCTGCTCCGCTGGGCGAGCCTGCGCTCGCTGAAGGAGACGTTCGTGCCGGCCACGCACTTCACGTACCCGTTCCTCGATACGGACGCGTCGGAGTCGTAGGCACCTGCGTCGCTCGGAGGACGTACAGCCACCATGACCTTCCGAAGCATCCACTACCCCGGCGTCGTGTCCCGGCCGCTCCTCGCGCTACAGGCGCAGGCGCGGCCGGTCGCGCTGGCCCTGCTCGCCGTGATGACCGTCGGCCTGGCGGCGGCCCTCCAGGGCGAGAGCATCCTGTGGCCCTTCGTCGGAGGGACAGCGACCGCATACGTCATCGCCGCGGGGATCGGACAGAACCGGCTCGTCACGACGCCCGCGCAGGTGGACATCCGCGGGACGCACGCGGCGGTCCAGTCGATCTGGCAGGCGGCGTCCGAGGCGACCGAGGAGGACCTGCTCCCCGTGTTCTCGGCCCGGCTCCAGAACGGAGAACTGACCGTCGGTCTGGGCGACTCCGTCGTGTCCTTTCGCCCCGAGGACTGGCCTGCGTTCGACGAGCTGGTCCAGGCGTTCCGGGGCGCGGCCCGGCAGAGCGAGGCCCTCTACGCGGGGGGATGAATCCATCGAGTCGACCGAGTCTTCGCGAGCCTGACCTTCCCTTCCCGGAGGAGTCACGGGCGAGAAAAGCTGGGCCACAATGCAATAACGGAATATCGAGTTCGGGCGACTACTGGAACTACTGCCCGAACTGTTCGAGCCGTCTGGTCGACCACCGCTGCAAGCGGATCTGCACGCGCTGTCACTACTACCTCTCGTGTAGTGACTTCGACTGAGCCTCAGCCCTCGGGCAGCTTGAAGAGCCGACGGGCGGTGGCGGTCGTGACGCGCGCCACTTCGTCCACCGTGAGGCCGCGCACCTCGGCGAGGCGCTGGGCGACCAGCGGCACGTAGGCCGGTTCGTTGCGGGTGCCCCGATGCGGGGTCGGAGCGAGATACGGGCCATCGGTTTCGAGGACGATCCGGTCCAGGGGGATGCCGTCGATGGCGTCGGCCACGCCCGCGTTCTTGAACGTGAGCGTGCCGCCCAGGCCGACGTGGAAGCCGAGATCGAGGACGTCGGCGGCCAGCCACTCTGGCCCCCCGAAGCAATGAAAAACGCCGGTCAGCGGGCCCAGCCCTTCCGATTTCACGTCGCGGAGGATGCGAACGAGGTCGCGAGAGCAGTCCTCCCTCCCCTGCTTGTCTCGGTTGTGCAGCACCAGCGGGAGGTCGTAGATCGCAGCGAGGCGGGCGTGGGCACGAAGCGAGTCCTGCTGGAGGTCGACGTGGTCCGTGCTCCAGTAGTAGTCCAGACCCGTTTCGCCGATGGCGACGATGGACGGCTTATGCAATAACGGCTCAATCTGATCGAAGGCATCTGCTGCCTCCTCGGCGAGGTAGGTCGGGTGCAGTCCCGCCATCACGAACACGCCGAGATGGCGCTCGGCCAGCGCCAGCGAGGCATGGATCGACGCGATGTCGACGGCAGGAAGGATGAGTTGGGTGACGCCGGCCTCCGCAGCACGGGCGACGACGGCGTCGCGATCGGCGTCGTAGGCCGTGGCGTAGAGGTGGACGTGGGTGTCGACGAGGGATTCGGGCATGCCTCTGCGACGCGTGATCGGCGGCCTAGATTCCGGCATGCTTCGCGCCCCCCGTCCATGGCTCGCCCGCGGGCTGGCCCTGGCCCTCGCCGGGCTGGCGCTGCTGCCGCTCGTCTCGCTGGCCGTCAGCTGGGCCGAGTACCTGCGCGACGTGGGGCTGCCGCTGACCGAGACGACAGCACTCGGGTTCGACGGGGTGCGCTGGGAGGATGCGAACGGCCGCGTCGTGGCGCAGTATGTGCTCCCAAACGCCGCAGGCGACCGGGCGGGCGTTTTCGAAGGCGACGTGCTGACGGCGATCGATTTCCTGGAGGTCCGCACGGCGGACGAGGCCCGTCGCCAGTCGGAGCGCGCGACGGGCACCGTGCTGACCTACGGCCTGGAGCGGGGCGGCGCGATGCGCACGGCCGACATCCGCGTGGAGCGATATCCCACGTTCCTCTACCCGCTCAGCACGGCCCTCTGGGTGACGACGGGATGGGCGTTCGGTGTCGTGCTGCTACTCCACCTGCTCGCGTACCTCACGGTCGCCCCCCTCGCTCCCCGGAGCCGACGGGCGTTGCGCTCGAAGCATCTCATCGGCGCAGCCCTGCTATGGGTCGGGGTGCAAGCGATGCGGTGGCTCTGGGTGACCGTGTTCGGCCCGCCCCCCGCCGTGCCAACCCCCGGCCGCGCCGTGTTCGACGCCATGACGCTGGTCGCCATCGCGGGGTGGCTGGCCTACCCGGCGCTGCTGCTCGATCAGAGCCTCCGGACCCGCAGCGGCATGATCGGGCTGGGGCGCGCACGGGGCCTGCTCGCCATCCCTGCGATCGTGCTCGGGGCGGGCGTCCTCACGGCGACCCTGGCGGGACACGCGGGCCCTCTCCCCCCCGATGCATTCGCGGTCCCGATCCTGTTCTACGTCTGCGTCTATGTCGCCGCAGCGACCGGCTTCGTGGTCCTGGACGCACGACGTGGGTCCGACGAACCCGGCCAGCGCTGGAGCCGGGTCGGGAGCGCGCTCGTGTGCCTGGCCGCGGTGGTCGGCGCCGTGATCGTGCTGACGCGGCTCGGGCCGGGGCCGCGGGAGGCCGAGATCGTGACGGCGTGGTTCGTGCTCGCCTTCCAGCTGTTCTCGCTGCTGCCCGTCGCCCTGGTCTCGTTCTCCACGCTTCGGTACGGCCCGTTCGACGCGCTGCTGATGAAGAGCGTCGCGACGATCTCGCTGCTCACCCTCTCCTTCGGAGTGATCGTGCTCGGCTCGGCATTCCTGGACCTCGTCCTGCCGGGCGGATCGCACCCCCTCGCCCTGGGCATGCTGGTGGTGATCCTGATCCTGCTCGCCGAGCGCGCCACGCCCGCGTTGCGGACAGCCATCGAGCGGACCCTCCAGACGCAGCGACAACGGGCACGGCGTCGGCTCGACCGCTTTGGGGACCAGATCGGCGCGTTCCTCGACGTGGACGCGCTCGCGCACGGTGCCGCCGAGGCGTTGGGCGACGCCTTGAGCGTTCGGTCCGCCGTCGTGTTCTTGTTGGCCGCGCGGGGCACCCCCGACGAGCGCTGGGTGGAGGCCCGGTTCCAGCCTGAGCCGCCTTCGTTCACCCAGGCCGAGTTGGGCCGGGTCTGGGCACGGCTCCGCGAGGAAGGCCGCGTGTGGTCCCGCAACGAGGAGTTGAACGAGGCGGACCTCCCGGCGGGGATCTCGACCCACCTCGCCCGCCTCGGGGCTGCGCTCGCGGTCCCCGTGATCACCGGTCGAGGAACGCCCGTGGGCCTCCTCGTGCTGGGCCGGAAGGCGCGGCGGCTGGCCGTCTACAACACCGAGGACGTCGCACAGCTTCGGTCGCTGGCGGCGCAACTCGCCCTCGCTATCGAACGCCTTCGCCTGGTCGACCGCGAACTCGCCTTGATCCGCCAGACCTCTGAGGCCGAAATGGCGGCCCTCCGGGCGCAGATCAACCCCCACTTCCTGTTCAACGCCCTCAACACGGTCGCCGCGCTCATCCGCGACCGCCCCGACCACGCCGAGGCGACCGTGGAGCACCTCGCGGGCCTCTTCCGCGACGTGCTGACGGCCAGCGGTCAGGCGCTCGTGCCGCTCCGCGACGAGCTTCGCCTCGTCCGCCGCTATCTGTTCGTCGAAGAAGCACGATTCGGTGACGCCCTCACGGTGACCGTCGAGACCGCGCCCGAGGCCGACGACGTGCCGGTGCCCGCCTTCGCCGTCCAAACGCTGGTGGAGAACGCCGTCAAGCACGGCATCGAACGCAAGCGCGGCGGCGGCTCCGTGACGGTGCACGCTCGGCGAGCGGCGGATCACCTGACAGTGACGGTCCGTGATACGGGCGTCGGGCTCGGGCCCGCAGGCGCCACGTTCGGCGTCGGGCTGAGCAACGTCCGCGACCGCCTCGACCTGCTCTACGGCGACGCCGCCACCCTGACCGTCGACCCCCAGGACGACGGCGTCCTCGCCACTCTCCATCTGCCCCTCTCCCCATGAGCGCCCTCCGCGTCCTGATCGTCGACGATGAAGCCCCTGCCCGCTCGCGGATGCGCCGCCTGCTCGAGCCCTACGTCGAGGCGGGCCGCCTCGGCCCCGTCGACGAGGCCGCCGATGGCGTGGAGGCGGTCGAGATCTTGACGGCCGAGGCCTACGACCTCGCCTTCCTTGATGTGCGGATGCCGGAGGTGGACGGCTTCGGCGTCATCGAGCGCCTGCCGCCCGGCCAACGGCCCGACGTGGTGTTCACGACGGCCTACGACGAGTATGCCCTCCAGGCGTTCGACGCCAACGCGACCGACTACCTCCTCAAGCCCCTCAGCGCCGAGCGGCTGGATGTCGCCATCGAGCGCGTGGAGTCCCGCCGTCGCGACGGCGACGACACCGACGCGCGGCTGGCGGACCTGCTCGACACCCTCGACGAGGTCGTGCCGTCGCCTGCTCCCGGTGGGCCTCCCATCGAGCGGTTCACGGTCCAGGGGCGCGACCGGCTCCTGATCGTCGAGGCGGCGGAGGTGGTCGCAGCAGAGGTGCACGACGGGATCACGAGCCTCTACGTTCGCAACGACGGGCCGACGCTCCAACGGCACATCGTCGCCTTCACGCTAGATGCGCTGGAGAGCCGCCTCGACCCGGATCAGTTCATGCGCGTCCACCGCAACGCACTCGTCCGTCTCGGGGCCATTCAGGAGATGATTCCGTGGTTCTCGGGGCGCTACAAGCTGGTCCTGACCGGCGGGCACGAGGTGACGGCGAGCCGAGCCCGATCCCGGGATCTGCGCGGACGGCTCACTCTGTAATCCGACCGTTCCCTTTCTCCCGGTCGATTGCGGCGGGGCGCGCGTTTCCCGATTCCTTGGGGACCACCACGTCCCTGCGATGCGCTCCGTTCGTTACGCCTGTTTAGGCCTTCTCCTTTCGTCCGCAGCGCTCGCACAGACCTCAGCCGACGCCACTGTTCGCGTCCGGCTACTGAGCCGTCAGTCGCTCACCGAAGCGCGGGTCGAGCCGGTCTCCGGATCAGCACGGGTTCGGGTGGATGGGTCGGACGCCGGCTGGCTGTCCGTCGGCGAGACCGCGACGGTGACGCGAACGGGATCGGGCCTCCGGGTCCGCTTCGGAGGGGCCGACCAGACCGGCCGGACCGTGCGGGTCGAGGGGGAGACCCTGCGATTCCGCTCCGCATCGACGGACCGTCACTACCCCGGCATGCTGGCGTTTGGCGCCTCCGGTAGCCATCTGGAGATCGTGAACCATGCCCCGATGGAGCCCTACGTGGCAAGCGTGGTCCAGAGCGAGTTCGGGTTCGACGTGCTCGAGGGCGCCAAAGCCCAGGCCATCCTCGCCCGCACGTACGCGGCTCGGCGCGCAGGCGCTCACGCCACGTACGACCTCGACGACCACAACGGCTCGCAGGTGTACCGTGGCGTCGGTGCCACGAGTGCGACGAGCACCCGGGCGGCCATGGAGACCCGCGGCGAAGTGCTCACCTACCACGGCGAGTTGGCGGACGCCTACTACTACTCCTCCTCGGGCGGTCACACGGCCGACAACGACGCCGTCTGGAACGGCGCACCGATTCCGTACCTACGAGCCGTCCCAGACCCCTACGACGAAGTCGCCCCCGACTTCCGCTGGCGGACGACGGCGAGCCGGCAGACCGTCCTGTCGGCCCTTCAGCGTCAGTACGGCGGCGACATCCAGGGCGTGGAGGTGCTCCGCCGGTCCCGCTCGAACCGCATCCTGACCATGCGCCTCATCGGCGGGCGGACGGAGACCATTACCGGGGCTCAATTCCGGCGGACCGTCAACAGCGTCGCCGGGGCACGGGTGGTGCGGAGCACCCGGTTCGACCTCTCGGTCGAGGGCGGGAACTACGTCTTTGAGGGTAGCGGCTTCGGGCACGGGGTTGGAATGAGCCAGTACGGTGCCCTCGGGCAGGCCCGCGCGGGTCGGACGTACCGCGACATCCTGGCTCACTACTTCGTGGGGACGGAGGTGCGGTCGGGATCGGGAGCCTCTCCCCTTCCCGTCGCCGCCCGGCCCTCCCCCTCCTCTCCTGAGGTGCTGGCCGATGCGTCCCCGGGAGCGGCCATCCCGCGGCAGCCCTCGGCGCTGCGCACGCGCTACGTCCCCGCCACCGCTCGCCGCTGGCCGACTCCGCGACACATCGCCCACGGGTCTGGGGAGCGAGAGCGTCCGGCGATCGACGGGCGGCCCTCCACCCCGGCCGCCTCGGCCGTGCCGAGCGCAGCGTCGTCTCCTGTGACGGAGACCGAGGAATCGGTCACGCCCCAGCGTCGCGCCGCCTGGTAGCGGGCGCGTCGAGTCCCATCCCCAGGGCCTCACCGGGTCGCCACCAGCCGCGGGCCATCCGCGGCGTCGAGAACGCCCACGCGGCCGTGCCGTCGGCGGCGGCGAGGAGAAGCCCACCGGTAGCCCGCGCCGTACCCGGCCAGCGGACGCGCCGGTCGAGGTCCACCAGCGCCTCGCGCGCGGCCTCGATTGCCCCTCGCTCTACCGACCCGACCGCCCGTGCGCAGAGCTGGGTCGTGAGGATCGCCTCCCCCCAGCCGGTCGCCGAGGCGGCCCCGAAGCCGTCGGCGAAGAAGCCCGCACCGGGGATCGGCGAGTCGCCGACGCGGCCCGGACGGGTGAACGGGGCGCCCCCGGTCGAGGTCGCCGCCGCCAGCCTCCCCTCCGCGTCGCGCACGACGCAGCCGACGGTGCCCCTGGGGACGTCCATCGCCCCCGCGAAGGCGGCGCTGGTGTGGAAGGTGGCATGTTCCGCCAGGCGCGCGTAGCGGTCGGTCTCGCGCGGCACGATCAGCGCGGACGGCGGGACGGACGCGTGGCCACGTTCAGCGGCGAACCGCTCTGCGCCCTCGGCCACCATCAGCCTGGCCAGCCCGTCGGCTCCGAGCAGCGCGTGGGCCGTTCGGACGGGGTTCTTCAGCCGACGCACGTTGGCGACGGCGCCCCATCGAAGCGACGGCCCATCCATGATCCCGGCATCGAGTTGGGGGAGACCATCCCGGTCGAGGACCGCCCCCCGTCCGGCGTCGAAGGCCGGATGGTCCTCCAGGGCTGCCACCACCTCCACGACGGTGTGCACGGCATCCAGGCCGTGCTCAACGGCTCGGCGGCCGACGCGGAGCGCACGCTCCATCCCTTCCAGGTGGGCGTCCGTTTCGTCGAGCGGGATGTCCCAGGCGCCGCCGTGGACGAGCACGAGCGGGCCGTCGCCGGGCACGATGCCCGCGACCGGGTCAGACGAAGTAGCCAAACGCGTTCTCGAAGTGCTCCACCTCGGGCTCCCCGGGGCCGAACTGAACCGCCACCACGTCGAACCGGGTCGGGGACGGGATGAGGCGGCGCTCGTGGAGGAAGGCCTCGGCGACACGCATGATGGCCTCCTGCTTCGGCTTATCGACCGCCGCCTCGGGACGTCCGTAGCCGGTGCCGCTGCGCGCCTTGACCTCGATGAACACGATCATGCCGCCGTCGTTTCGCGGCGTCGGCTCGAAGGCGACGATGTCGACCTCTTCACGGCCCCAGCGGACGTTGCGGTCGAGGATGCGGAATCCCTTCGCCTCCAGAAACGCGACGGCGACGTCCTCTCCGCGGCGACCGATCTCTGCGGTGCTGGCCATCAGCCTTCCTCGCGCGGACGGCGCAGCTTGGACGCGAAGCGCGTCACCCGACGCACCTTCTCGGTGTTGCGCCCGCGCACGAGCGGCAGGAGTGCCTGCGTGAAGCCGTCGAAGACCTCCATGATCTCGACGAGGGCCTCGACGCGATCCGCGAGCGCGGCATCTGCGTCCACCGCCTCGGCGTGGGCGCGGAGATCGTGGGCCACCCCGTCCAGCGCCTCCTGTACGGGCTTGATCTCGCGACGCTGCCGCTCCTCGATGATGGTCGTCGTGATGGTCCAGACGTCCTGCTCGGCCACGAAGTAGTCCTTCCGCGAGCCCGACTGGTGCGTCTTGCGGACGAGGTTCCAGTCCACGAGGCCGCGGAGGTTCATGTTGGCGTTGCCGCGGCTGATCTGGAGCCGCTCCATGATCTCGTCCGTGTCGAGCGGCTGGGCGGTCGCGTAGAGCAGCGCGTGGATCTGCGCCATCGTCCGGTTGATGCCCCAGTGCGAGGCCATCTCCCCCCAGAGCCGCACGAACTCGTCGAGGGCATGGCGGCCTCCGTCGCTGAGCGCGTCGAAGGAACGGAGAGCAGATTCGGAAGCGTCCACGGGAGGGGGGTCTGACTCGTGCAAGATAGCGGGGAGGACAGCGGCGAAGGGGAGCGGTACCTTGTCGGCTCGCCTCCCACCGCCGTGATCGTCACGCTCACCACCGACTTCGGCCTCCGTGACGGGTACGTCGCCGCCATGAAGGGGGCGATGCTCCGACTGGCGCCGTCGCTCCACATGGTGGATGTGACGCACGAGGTCCCGGCCCAAGATGTGATGTCGGCCGGGTTCACGCTGCGGCAGGTCGTCCCGCACTTTCCGGAGGGCACCGTCCACCTCGTCGTGGTGGACCCCGGCGTGGGGACGGCGCGGCGCGCCATCGCGGCCCGGTTCGAGGTCGCCGGCGACACGCACGTGTTCGTGGGCCCGGACAACGGGGTCCTGGCGCTGATCGCGGGCACGGAGCGCGTGACCGAGGCCGTCGAGCTGCCCGTCGCGGCGGAGGCGAGCGCGACCTTCCACGGTCGGGATGTGTTCGGTCCCGCAGCCGCCCGGTTGGCCGCCGGCGCGATGCTCAGCGACGTCGGGTCCCCCATCGACGGCGTCACCCCTCTCCACTGGCCTCAGCCCCGCACCGATGAGCAGGGCGTCTTCGGGATGATCCTCCACGTCGACCAGTTCGGCAACTGCGTCACCAACATCACTCGCGAACAGGTCGAGCGGCACAGCGACGGCCGCCCCTTCAAGTGCTACGCTGGCTCGGCGGTCTTCCGGACCCATCGGGACACGTACGGCGAGGTGGGCGCAGGCGACCCGCTGACCCTGTTCGGCAGCACGGACCTGCTCGAGATCGCCGTCAACCGCGGCCACGCCTCCCGCCTCCTGTCGGTGGAGCGCGGCGACACGGTCCACCTCGTGTTCGACGCGCCGCCGCGACCGGAGCCACTCGCGTCCGAGCTCGCCACCAACGCCTGATGGCCGACCCGACCGTGTCCTCGACCGATGTCGAGTCGCTGCCCGCCTTCGACCGCGTCCAGTCGCGCCCGGGGCCCGCGCCTAGCACCCCCGGCGTGCCCCTCCGCCCGATGTGGCGCCCGCGGACGCTCATCCTGATCGCAGTCGGTCTGTCCCTGGTGGGCGGGCTGGCCTGGTGGCTCTGGCCCTCCCCTTCGACTGCCGACGACGTGTTGCTGCACCTCGTCGAGACCTCAGACTCGTTTATGCCCGAGCGCATGACCACCGAGCCGGACGTGGCGCGGGAGGTGGTGCTCGAAGAACTGGGGTGGGACGTCGCCCCGCCCGACCTGCCGTCGCTGGCGATCGTGGGCGTGGGCGTTCCCTCGATCGGTGCCGTCCAGGTTTCCCCCGCGTCCTCTCCGACCTCGGTTCAGGTCCCGGCCTTTCGATACGAGGGCGCCACCGGTGAGCGCGCGACCGTCTACGCCTACGATTACATCCTGCTCGACCGGGTCGGTGAGGCGTTCGACCTGCCCGAGGGGACGTACGCCGCACTCAGCGAGCCCACCCCCGTCGACTCGCGCGTGGTGGAGGGCCAGTTCGTGATCACGTGGCGGCTGCGTGCCATGATCTTCACGGCCGTCACCCCGGATGAACGCGTGGCGGAACGCATCCGTCAGACCGTGTCGAGCTGAGGGGCCTCCCTCCGCGTGGCGGCATCGGTGGCCCTGTGGGCCGAGTCCAGGTGCCGTCGGTATCTTTCAGAGTAAGCGCTTACGCCTGATCTATGAGCTACTCCACCGTCGGCCCCGCCGACCTCCCGCACCCCTTCGCAGCCGTCCCGGACGACCGGTTCACGCTCCTCGGGGATGTCGTGTCGGCCGAGGTCGTCGGCTCCACGGTCGTCCTCGACTGTGGCGGCCCCCGCCTGGCGGTCTCCCTGCTCGCCTCGGACGTGGCACGGGTGCGCCTGGCGCCGACCGGCGACTTCACCGTGGCCGGCCACGGCGCCGACGCCGACGAGACCCCGTTCTCCTACGCGCTCGATGACCAGACCGCGTGGCCGGGACTCACGCCCGTCCTGATCGACAACGGCTCGGAGTGGACTGTCACCACGGACGCGATGACACTGCGCGTCCGCAAGTCGCCCTGCCGCCTGTCGTTCGAGACGCCGGCGGGGCGCCCGTTCCTTCAGGACTCCGCGGGTGCGGGCTTCGCGGAGGTCGACGGTCGCATGGTGACGCGCTGTTGGAAAACGCTCATCCCAGAAACCCGGTTCTTCGGCCAGGGCGACAAGACGTTCGAGCTGGACCGGGCGGGCCGACAGCTCACGTTCTGGAACGCGGACACATACGCCTATGCGCCAGAGCAGGACCCGATCTACAAGTCGATCCCGTTTTCCCTGGTGCTCGCCCCCGGCGACGATGGATGGACCGGCGCGGGCCTGTTCTTCGACAACTCGTTCCGGTCCGAGATGGATCTCGGGGTGGCGTCGGAGAGCGACTGGTGGTTCGGGGCGGAGGACGGCGAGCTCCGGTACTACGTGTTCGCGCCCGAGGCGGGCGAGGCGGCCGGGCTCAAGCACCCCCTCCGTCGCTACTGCGACCTGACCGGCCACAAGCCGATGCCGGCCAGGTGGTCGCTGGGCTTCCACCAGAGCCGCTGGAACTATCAGGACGACGGGTACGCTCGCTGGATCGCACACGAGTTCCGTCGCCGCGATCTCCCGCTGGAGTGCATCCACCTCGACATCGCCTACATGGACGGCTACCGGGTGTTCACCTGGGACCCGGAGGCGTTCCCCGATCCGAAGGCGCTCACGGACGACCTCAAGGAGCTAGGCGTGAGGACGGTCGTCATCGTGGACCCCGGCGTGAAGGTGGACCCGGACTACTTCGCATACCAGGAAGGGACCACGCGCCGCTTCTTCTGTGAGAACCCGGACGGCACGGACTTCACTGACACCGTCTGGCCCGGCGACGTCCACTGGCCGGACTTTTCGAAGATCGAGGCCCGCATGTGGTGGGGCGAGACCCACAAGCGCTACCTCGACGCGGGCGTGACCGGGTTCTGGAACGACATGAACGAGCCGGCCATCCTCGGCGGGCGCGACTTCCCCGACGAGGTCCGCTTCGCCTTCGAGGACCGCGGGACGGGCCCCACCGACCACCGGGAGGCCCACAACGTGTATGGGCTCCTGATGGCCAAGGCGACCCACGAGGGCCTGCGGACCATACGCCCGGACGAGCGGCCGTTCCTCCTCACCCGCGCCTGCTTCGCGGGCAGCCAGCGGTACGCGGCGGCCTGGACGGGCGACAACGTATCGTCCTGGGAGCACCTGCTGCTCTCGCTCCAGATCTGCCAGAGCCTCTCGCTCTCCGGCCTCGGCTTCTGCGGCCCCGACATCGGCGGGTTCGCGGGGGCCCCGTCGCCGGAGCTCTTTGCCCGCTGGATGCAGGCAGGCGTGCTGTACCCCTTCATGCGGACGCACTACTCCCATGAGGAGATCGACCAGCAGGAGCCCTGGAGCTTCGGCGAGGAGGTCGAGGGCATCTCGCGCCGCTACCTGACGCTCCGCTACCAGCTCCTGCCGACGATCTACTCGGCCTTCGAGCGCTGCACGCGGACCGGCGAGCCGCCCCTGAAGGCGCTCGCCCTGGAGCACCCCGAGGACCCGAACACGCACCGCGGCTGCGACGACCAGATGTACCTCGGCCAGCACCTCATGGCCTGCCCCATCGTCGAGGATGGCGCCCGCCAGCGCGAGGTCTACTTCCCGGACGTGCCCGGCGGCTGGACGGACGTCTGGACCGGAGAGGCCGTCCCGGGCGGTCAGCGCCGCACCGTGGACGCCCCCCTGGACACGTTGCCGCTCTACGGCCGCGCGGGCGGCGTCGTCGCCCTCGACCCGCCGACGCTGTCGACCGCGCTCTCGGCGCCCGGCACCCTCACGCTCTGGGCGTTCCCCGGCACGGGCACCTCGTCGTTCTATTTCGACGACGGCCTGAGCTACGCTCACGAGGGCGGCGACTTCTTCCGCCTCGGCGTCGAAGTGGACGAGGCCGACGGCTTCGGGGCCACGCTGACGCGCGAGGGATCCTACGGGCTGCCCCACCACCGGATCGAGTGGCGGATCCCGCTCTCCGGCCTCGGCGACGCGCACCACGTCACCGTCGACGGCGTGACCATCGACAGCAGCGAGACCGACCCGGACGCCGACACCACCACCTTCGAGGACGGCCCCTGGCGGGTCGTCCGCACCCGCACCGACGTGACCCGCGTCGAGGTCCGCTAGCCGATCTCCCCATGTCGTCCCCCCTCCCCGCGCCGACCGAAGCGGTCGGCGTGCTCGCTGTCTCTACCCCCGTCGGGACGCTCCACGTCGATGCTCTCTCGGACACGGTGCTCCGGGTCCGGCTCGTCCGCGACGGCGGGACGCTCTCCGACCGGCTCTCGTACGCCATCGACCCCGAGGCTCGGTGGGACGGGCCGAGCGAGTGGGTCGTCCGCGAGGGCGACTGGACCGAGGCCGAAACGGCGGCGCTCCAGATCCGCGTCGAGGCGGAGTCGGGCGCGTTCGTGGTGACCGACCGGCACAGCGGCCACGTGCTCGTCGAGACCGGTCGGCTGGTGGCCGAGGGCGTCGGCCACTCGGTACGCCTGCACAGCGCGGACCGGCTCTTCGGGCTGGGAGACAAGGCCTTCCGCCTGGACCGCCGCGGCCACGCGGTCACGCTCTGGAACACGGACGCCTTCAAGTACCAGCGGGGCACGGACCCGCTCTACAAGTCGGTGCCGTTCGTCCTCAAGCAGGGCGCCGAGACCAACGTCGGGCTGTTCTACGACAACACGTTCCGCAGCCGCTTCGACCTCGGCGCGTGGATGGACGACTGGCTCCACTACGAGTCGGCCGGGGGCGACCTCGATCTGTACATCCTCCACGCCCCGACCGCCCTCGGCGTCGTGGAGAGCTACGCCCGCCTGACCGGCCGGACCCCGATGCTGCCGAAGTGGGCGCTCGGATACCACCAGTGCCGGTACTCGTACATGGACGAGGCCGACATCCGGGGCGTCGCGGAGGGCTTCCGGTCGCGCGACATCCCGTGCGACGCGCTCTACTTCGACATCCACTACATGGACGGCTACCGGGTGTTCACGTGGGACCGTGAGCGCTTCCCGGATCCCCCGGCCCTGATCGGCGACCTCGCCTCCGACGGCTTCCGCTCGGTCGTGATCGTCGACCCCGGCGTCAAGGCGGATGATCCGGACTACGACGTCTACCAGCGAGGGCAGGACATCGACGCGTACGTGACCTACCCGGACGGTGGCGAAGTGCACGGCGAAGTGTGGCCCGGCCGCTGCGCCTTCCCCGACTTCACCGCCCCGCACGTCCGCGACTGGTGGGGTGCGTTGCACGGTGGGCTGGTCCGTGACGGCGTGGCGGGCTTCTGGAACGACATGAACGAGCCCGCGCTCTTTAGCGTCGCCCACGTCGAGGGCTCGATGAACGCCGAGGAGGGCGTGGGCACGATCCCGTTGGACGCGCGGCACGCGATGGAGGGCGCCGGCGGGACGCACGCCGAGGCGCACAACGTCTATGGCATGCAGATGCAGCGCGCGACCTACGACGGGCTCCGCGAGCTCGCGCCGACGCGCCGCCCGTTCACGATCACGCGCGCCTCGTACGCCGGCGCGCAGCGGTTCGGGACCAGTTGGACCGGTGACAACACAGCCACGTGGGACCACCTCACGCTCGCCGTCCAGACCTGTCTGTCGCTGGGCGTCTCCGGCATGACGTTCACCGGAACCGACGTGGGCGGCTTCGTGGGGACGCCGTCGGGCGAGTTGCTCGCGCGCTGGACCCAGGTGGGCGCGCTGACGCCCCTGTTCCGCAACCACTCCGCGGTCGACACGCCGCGGCAGGAGCCGTGGCTCTTCGGCGAGGAGGTCGAGCGGGTCTGCAAGGAGGCCATCGAGCTGCGATACCGCCTCCTGCCCGTGCTGTACACGGCGCTCTGGCAGGCCGCCGCCCACGGTACGCCCATGCTGCGGCCGCTCCCGCTCGTCCACCCCGACGACGCGACGATCCGCGGCACGAGCCCGCTCGGGTTCTACGTCGGCGACCACCTGCTGGCGCACCCGGTGCTCGTGGAAGGCCAGACCGAGCGGGAGGTCTACCTGCCGGAGGCTGACGGAGGCTGGTTCGACCTCCACACGTCGGAATGGCACGCGGGACGCCAGACGCTCTGGACCGACACGCCGCTGGACCGGATCCCTCTGTACGTCCGCGCGGGGGCGGTGCTTCCGCTGGCCCCGGTCCGCCCTCACACCGGCGTACCCGTCGAGCGGCTGACGCTGCACGTGTTCCCGGCCGTCGGCCGCACGACCTCGTGGCTCTTCGAGGACGAGGGCGACGGCTACGGCGACACCTGGGTCGGCCGGCTGGACCTGTCGGATGACGGCGAGACCCTCGGCGTCACCTGCGCAGCGACCGGTCGTCACGAGCCCGAATGGGTCGCCTGGGAGGTCGTCATCCACGGACTCGCTGGCGCCCCTGCGCTCGTGAGCGTTGACGGAGCCGAGGTCGAGGCGACGTGGGACGGCGCGGCCCGGTTCACCGTCCCGGTGGGCGCGTCCTTCGAGATCCAGAGAGGATGACGGCGGTCGGGAACGCGCGGCCCCCGCAGATGCGTTCTGGCTCCGTCATGACCCGATCCCCGCTCTTCTCGCTCCTCGCACTGGCCCTCGGGCTGGCCCTGTGGGGCTGCGGCACGCCGTCCCCGGTCGGCCAGCGCGTGCCCGACTTCACCGAGGCGGAGGGGACTGCGCCGGGCGCCTTCGACCCCGAGGCGTTCAACTTCTTGATCGTCGGCGACTGGGGCCGGAACGGCTTCTTCAATCAGGCGGAGGTGGCCGACGCGATGGGGCGCGTGGGCGCCTCCATCGAGAGCCGGTTCACGATCTCGACCGGCGACAACTTCTACCTCGCGGGCGTGACCGGCGTAGACGACGTGAAGTGGGACCGGTCCTTCGAGTCGATCTACACGGCGGCGTCGCTGCAGAGCCGCTGGTACTCGGTCCTCGGCAACCACGACTGGCAGGGCGACGTGCCCGCCCAGATCGCGTACACCGAGCTCAGCGATCGGTGGTACATGCCCGCGCAGTACTTCGCCGAGACGCTGGCGCTGGACGACGGCACCCAGGTGTTGTTCGTCTTCCTCGACACCTCCCCGCTGGCGTACCCGGAGACTTACCAGGCGCGCTTCTCCGACTCGGGCGATTGGGACGCCGACGACCAACTGGTCTGGCTGGACCGCACGCTGGCCAACTCGGAGGCGCAGTGGAAAATCGTCGTCGGCCACCACCCGATCTACGTCGGCTCGGTGCGCTACTCCGACAACGAGCGACTCGTCGAACGCCTCGTGCCGCTCATGGAGCGGCATGGTGTACAGGCCTACTTCGCCGGGCACGACCACAACCTCCAGCACCACCGCCCCGACGGCTCCTCGGTGGACTACTTCGTGTCGGGCGCAGGGTCCCTCACGCGCGAGGTGGTCGAGACCCCGAACACCCTGTTCGCCCTGCGGACGCCCGGCTTCATGGCCGTGTCGATGTCGCCGACGACCATGAAAGTCCAGGCCTTCGACGAGGACGAGGCGCTCGTCTACGCCGCCGACGTTCCACTCCGGCGAGGCTCCCGCCTGGACCTCCCCTTCGGCCTCGGGTCGGAGTAGGCACGCCTCAGCGGCTCCCGGAGCGGCGGGAGGCGCGACGCCCGGCGGTCCGGCGGATCATCTCGTCGTAGGCCTGCTGGCAGAGCCAGTCGCTGCCGTCGGTGTAGGCCGGGCGGACGTAGTAGGTCCCGGCACGGTGGATGGGGGTCCCGTAGGCGACGCACACCGCCCCCTCCGGTGGCGCGTCCGGCAACCGGCGTCGGCGCCAGCGAACGCGACGCCACGCTCGGTCGGCGAGGGCGTCCCAGTAGGCCTCGTCGTGGCCGGGGCGGACCGACGGCACGGTCAGGACCGCGTCCGCCGGCGCACCGCGGCGACCTCGTCGTCGTCCTCCGGGTCCTCGAGCGCGTCGGCGAGCACGCCGGGATCCAGCCGTGGCTCGGCCCGCGCCTCGGTCAGTTCGTCGAGGCGGTCGTGGAGTGGGGCCACGGCGTCCTCGACGGCCTCCTGGATCAGGCGTTGCAGGTCGCTCGCTCGGAGCCCGTCCCCTCCCTTCGAGTCCATCGCGGCATACTTGGCCTTCTTCACAGTGGTCACCGCCTGCACGATGATGGCAGGCAGGATGACGAAGATGGAAACGATGGCGACGATCTCTGCCACGGGTACAAGGGCGGGTGGGAACGCGGGTACGCCCCACCCCGCGTACGGTTACGGCTGGAAGAGGAACAGCGTGTCGTACAGCCCGACGCTGCCGCGGTCGACCACCAGCTTCTGATGCTCCGGCCGAGTGTCTCGCCCGGTGAGGATGGTGCGCCCGTCGTCGCCGATGTCCCCCACGAACCGCGTGTAGAGGTAGTGGCTCAACTCCAGCGCCGTGACACCGCCGTTGGCATCCTCGTCGGCCCGGCGCTCCGCGATGGCGTCAGAGAAGAAGCGCGACAGGTAGCCGCCCGCTTCGAACTTGACCGCGATGGCCGAGATCACGTCCTCCTCGGACGAGAACAGCCCCATCCGCCCCGGCCGGCTGATGACATCCTTCGAGAACCCGCCCGAGTAGCAGGCGTCGATCACGATCAGCTGGCGGGACGAGGGGATGCGCGCGAAGAGGACATCCGCCTCGTCGTCCAGCAGCTCCGCGTCGAACAACTCGATCGACTCGTCGAGGTTGTCGGGGTCGGAGCGCTGGTATGCGGTCCGGGTGTACTGGCCGCCGTGGCCCGAGTAGAAGAACACGAACAGCGTCCGGTCGTCGCTGGTCGCTGCGAGCCGGTCGACGGCCTCGCGGACGTTGCCCACGGTCGCGTCGCGATCGGTCAGCAGGATGCCGTCCTCGGGGCTCATACCCGCCTGGATCATGGCCTCGCGGGCGTTGACGGCGTCCTCGGCGGTCCACCGCAGGTCCGACAGGCCGGGCCGGTCGTAGTCGCTGACGCCGACGAAGAGGCCCACCATCCGGTCGTACGCCGGCGGATCCGGCAGGAGGGCATCCAGCTGGGAGACGTGGATCGTGTACGGCCCCGTCTCCCCGCCTCGGTAGCTCGTCGCGAGCACTCGGTAGCGCCCGGACTCGGGCATCGCGAACTCGACCACCGAGCGCGACTGGTCGCCCTCGAAGTCGTCGTTGGTGAGCCGCTCGCCCGACGGCGTCTCGACGATCAGGAACGTGTCGAAGGCCGTGCTCGACATCTCGACGCGAACGGGCTCCCCGGCGTCACCGTCGAACGTGTGGACCTCCAGGTACTTGCCGGAGTCGAACCGCTGGTCGGACGGGTCAAGCGCGCCGGTGAGCGTCTCGTCGAGCGTGAGGGCGCTATTGCGCTGGCTGTAGACGGGTCGCACGACCGGGTCCGGGCCGTCGTCCTCGGATGGCAGCGGGGTGCCGAAGCGCTCGCTGAGGTCGATGGCGAGGTCGTACGCCCCGGTCTCGTCGGCCGCGTACGACGTGACGTAGACGGTGTAGGTCCCCGGCTCGGTCAGGTCCGCCTCGATGCGCGAGTGGCCGACGCGGCCTCCGCCGTCGTCGTCCTGGAGGCCCTCGCCGCGCGGCGGGTCGAGGACGAGGTAGGTGTCGAAGTCATCGCTCGTCAGGTCCAGGCGGAGCCGCTGGCCAGGCACGCCGGTGAACGTGTACTTGTCGACGTACTCGCCCGCCTCCAGGCGGTCGTCGCCCGCGGCGAGCGCGCCGCTCTCCCGACGAATGCCATCGGCCGTCAGCCCGTCGGCCGGGCCGTCGGTCTGGAGCGTGAGCCGGTACGGGCCGACTTCGCCGACGGCGTAGCTCGTCACGTCGATGAGGTACTCGGCACCCGGCTCGGTGTCCACGACCAGCAGGGACCGCGTCAGCGAGCCCTCGTGGTCGTCGTTGTCGACCTGCTCGCCGTTCGGCAGCCGAACGATCAGGTAGGGATCGAAGGCGTCCGAGGTCAGGTCCGCCACCAACGGCCCACCGGTCCCGCGGACGGTGTACCGGTCGACGTACTCGCCCGAGGTGAGCGTCCCGTCGCCGTCCGCGAGCGCCCCGACCTCCTGTCGCGAACCATCCCTGACAGCGTCCTCCCTCCCCCGGATGACGGACAGTACGTAGTCGCCCATCTCGTCGGGGAGGTAGCTCGTCACGAGCACCTGCCACGTGCCCGCCTCGGCCGCGACCACGTCGAGGCAGGAGCGTGATAAATCGCCGTCGCAGTCGTCGTTGTCCTCCTGTGTGCCGTCGGGCGCCTTGACGATCAGGTAGGGGTCCAGGTCGGCGGAGAACAACTCGACGCGCACCCGCTCCCCGGCAGCGAGTTGCAGGTCGTGCCGGTCGACGTACTCGCCTGAGGTGAGGGTCTCGTCGCCGTCCCCCAGCGTCCCCTCCGACACGTCGCCCGTGGTCGGCATGGAGACCGGTCCGCCGCCCGTAGACAGCACGAGCGTGTAGGCGCCGGTCTCGCCCGGCGCGTAGCTGGTAACGAGCACGCGCACGGTGCCCGAAACGTCGGCCACGAGCGTCGCGCAGGACCGACTGGTGTCCCCTTCCGTGCAGTCGTCGTTGTCCTCCTGCTCGCCAGACGGGGAGACCAGAATGACGTAGGAGTCGAAGTCCGAGGAGGTGACGACCGCCGAGACCTCCTCGCCCGCCGTCACATCGATGGTGTAGGCGTCCCGGTACTCGCCCGATTCGAGGGTCTCGTCCCCGCTGTCGAGCGATCCGGTGTACGTCTGGGCAGTCGCGCCGGCTGCGAGGAACAGGAGCGTAAGCGTGAGGAGCGAACGGAGCATGGCAGGAGCGGTGGCTGAGCCAAAAGTACAGGGCTCGCTCGACATGCTCCTCCCCTGTGGAGGCGAGGACCGGCGGCCGTGGGTCTGTTTGCCGCCGCTTGTTGTCCTCGCGTCACGCGGACCGGCCGTCGTCAGGCGCGGGCCCGTCGCGGCGCGTCCGCCCAGTCGTCTGCCTCGGCGCTCGGGTCGATCACCCCCGCAAGCACGGCCGGATCGATACGGTCGAGCGCCTCGTTTTCGTCCGTCAGGATGGCCTCCAGCACTTCGACGCGGCGGAGCAGCGGCGCGGTCGCCTCCTCGACGGAGACCGCGACCAGCGCTTCCAGTTCGCTTTTCCGGATTCCGGAGCCCCCCTTTCCGGCCGAACGGGACCCCGCGGTCTTGACCTTGGCGATGCCGGAGAACACGACCCACGGCAGGCCGATAAAGATCGAGAGCAAGGCGACGACTTCTGCAGCTGGCATGATGGCGGAGGGTGTGATCCTCCGCCCTACGGGGCCCGGAAGCCGACGTTGCGCCCGACCACGCCTCAGGAGAAGGCGTTGATGCCGGTGGCCTCCATGCCGAGCACCAGCGTGTGCACCTCGTCGGTGCCCTCGTAGGTGACGACGGACTCGAGGTTGGCCATGTGGCGCATCACCGGGTAGATGCCGAGGACGCCGTTGCCGCCGAGCAACTGGCGGCTCTGCCGCGCGACGGCGAGCGCCGTGCGGACGTTGTCGCGCTTGGCGAGCGAGACGTGGGCCGGGCGCATCGTGCCCTCGTCCTTCATCCGGCCGAGACGCCAGCCGACGAGCTGGGCCTTCGTGATCTCGGCCAGCATGTCGGCGATGTGGTTCTGGACCAGTTGGAAGCCGGCGATGGGCTTGCCGAACTGGACGCGCGAGGTCGTGTGCTGGAGCGCCGCGTCGTAGCACGAGAGCGCTGCGCCGATCACGCCCCAGGCGATGCCGTAGCGGGCCTGGGTGAGGCACGAGAGCGGCCCCTTGAGCCCCTTCACGTTCGGCAGCATCGCCGAGGCGGGCACCCGCACCTCGTCGAGGACAACCTCGCTGGTCACGGCGGCCCGCAGCGACCACTTGTCCATGATGCGCGGCGTCGACACGCCGCGCAGATCGGTCTCGACCAGGAAGCCGCGGACCTCACCCTCGTCGTCCTTCGCCCAGACGACCGCCACGTCGGCGATGGACGCGTTCGTGCTCCAGCGCTTGTGGCCCGTCAGGATGTAGTCGTCGCCGTCCCGGACCGCGCGCGTCTGCATCGCTCCGGGGTTCGAGCCGACGTTGGGCTCCGTCAGCGCGAAACAGCCGATGGCCTCGGCCGTCGCCAGCCGGGGCAGCCAGTGGCGCTTCTGCTCCTCCGACCCATAGGTGTAGATCGGGTACATGACGAGCGAACCCATCACGGAGCAGAACGACCGCAGGCCGCTGTCGGCACGCTCGACCTCCTGCATCATCAGCCCGTAGGTCACAGAGGAGGCGCCGAGGCCGCCGTACTCGGTCGGGATGGTCGGGCCGATCACGCCCATCGACGCCAGGTCGCGAGCGGTGGCCATCGGGAAGGTCAGCGCCTGGGCGTGCTGCTCGATGACCGGGAGGACCGCCTCGGTGACGTAGGCGCGGACCCGGTCGCGGTGCGCTTTCTCGTCGTCGGTCAGCAGGTCGTCGATCCGGTAGAAGTCGAGCCCCTGGAAGGCCGACGGGTCGTAGGCGCCGTTGTCGACGCCGTCCGGCTCGTAGCCGAGGCCGCGGAAGGCCGACGGATCGCCGGACTGGCCTTCGTCCTGAAGATCCAGGTTGGGGCCGCCGTCTCCGGAGGTCACGAGCGAGGGGGTGCGGATGGGGGTGGAGGCGTCGGACATGGACCGTACTTTCGAGGCGTGGGGGGAGCGCAGAACGCGCGTCCGCCAACGTACGTCCCAGCCCTCGCCGGTCTTCCCATGCGCTTCCTGATCCTCGCCCTCTCCGTCGTTCTCTCCGCCGCCGCGGCCGACGCGCAGCGCGGCTCGGTCGCCCCACGCTACGGGGCGGGCTTCGACGTCGCGACCGCGGTCCTCGGACAGGACGTCATTCCGGACGGCCCCTCGATCGGCATCCGCGGGCGCGTCGCGATCCCCGTCAACGCAGACCTGTCGGTGGCGGGCAGCCTCGGGCTGGGGGCGCACCTGTTCGGGGGCTCGGACGACACGCGCTACGTCCTCAATCCGCAGGTGTCGGTCATCGTGATGCTGCCCTCCGACGGCTCGGCGCGCTACGTGCTGGGCGGCTTCGGAGGCTTCCTGCCCTTCAGCGGCGGCGGCGGCGGCCCCTCCCTCCACCTCGGCTACGGCATCGCGATCCCGCTGACCGACACGTCGCTGTATGCGGAGGTGGATCCGTCGCTGGTCATCGGCGACACGGAGGTGGTCCCGGTGCTGGCGGTCCGCACGGGCGTCATTTTTTAGACTGCAATAACGGGCTCAACGGACCCTGCGGAGGATCGACTGGAGCCGTTCGTGGTCGTCATCCAGGAGCCGGGCCAGTGCGCGTCCGGCGTCGACCAGCACGGCCTCGCCGTCGGCCCCTCCACCGTGCGCCTCGTAGAGGTTGCGGAGCGCGGCGGCCAGCAGGTCGTCTGCGGGGACGGCCGGGTCGGGGTGCCGGGCCAACGTCCGCAACACGTCGAATGGCTGCGCGAGCGCGGCGACGGCATCGGGACCACACACGCGGACGCGGTCGTGCAGCGCAGCCGGACGGGGCGGCAGCGTCTGGCGGACGAGCGGGCGTCCCTCGACCTTCTTCTGCCCATCCCAGTACGCCAACACCTGCGCGCGGACGGTCGTGCGGACCAGCTCCAGGATCTGGGGCATCTCGCGCCGGATGCGGTCGCGGTCGTAGTGCGCCCCGAGCGCGACCGCCTGCCGACCGGGCTCGACGCTGCCGGTCTCGGCATGGCTCACCAGCCCGTAGAGCACCATGCCGTCCTCGGTTTCGATCTCGACCCACGAGCCGA
Organism: Rubrivirga sp. SAORIC476; assembly: GCF_002283555.1. NCBI lineage: Bacteria > Pseudomonadati > Rhodothermota > Rhodothermia > Rhodothermales > Rubricoccaceae > Rubrivirga > Rubrivirga sp. SAORIC476. The sequence goes on from NZ_MVOI01000002.1 coordinate 87,650, forward strand.
ATGCAGGGACCTGCGCCTCGACGTAGACCTCCGCGAGGATCTCGCGGGTGCTGGAGGCGATGACTTCGGCGACAGGGTGCGAGGACTCAGACAACAGATATCGGGGGAGGGCGCTTACCTGACTCCTCATTCCCGACTCCTGATCCCTCTACACCCTCGGCGACCGCTTCGACGCCGCCTTCCCCGAGTACGTCGGCGCGGCCGCTCCCGCCCCGCGGGCCTGCCGGGCGAGGATCCGATAAAACACCTCCGTCTCGCGCGCCCGGACGACCGCCCGCTCGTGCGCCTCTTGCAGGATGATCGGGTATCCTCCCCCCTTCTCACACTGGTCGAGCACCACAGACTGGACGAGGTCCAGCCCGCCCGGCAGGTCGGCCACCCACTCGGGCATCTCGACCCGCCCCACCTCGGTGCCACCGTGGACGTAGAAGGCCACGATGCGGTGGTCGCCATAGGCCTTCAGGACCTCACTCCGGGATAGGAAGACGGCCGACCGCTCGCCCGGCTCCAGATGCGCCTCGAACAGGTGGCGGTCGTGGACCCCGCGGATCGAGTTTGGGCCTGGCTCCCAGTCGGGCTCGCCGAGGTGCAGGCGAAGCAGGTTGACGACCTCGGCATTGCCGGGCCGGGAGACGTACGAGCAGACTGGAATCCCGGCCTCCTTGAAGCGATCCAATTCGGCGACGTAGCGCGAGAGGAGGGTCGCTTCGAGACGGCGGTTCTTCATCCCGCGCAGCATCCAGCGGATGAGCGTCCCGTCGGCCATCGCGACGATGTCGCGTCCGCTGCGTTGCTCCTCGGCGGCGGTCTCGAACAGCCACCGGAGTTCCAGCTCGTCTCGCAGGGCGGACACGACCTCCGAGGTGACGTCGAGCGGCGACGCATCCGAGTCGTCCTCGGCGAGTTCGGCGAGGTCCTGCTGGCGGTATCGGAGCGTGGGCTCGGCCTGGATGAGCGGCGGGTCCAGCGTCCCGTAGTGAAACGCGACCCGGCCGATGTTGAGGAGGTAGCACGCCGGGTCGACGTGGCGGTCCGGGAAGATCTGCGACCCGTCCGTGGCGACCACGGTGACGGTCGCAGGCCGAGGGCCGCAGCCGTGGCACCCGTCGGGCTGCGAGCGAGGAATGGCGCGGAGCGGTCCGCCGGTCTCTCCCTCCGCACGTTCGGCGAGGGCCTCCCAGGTAGGGGCGCAGTCGGCCAGCGCTCCGAGGGCTCGCTCCCGTCGGCCCGCCTGTGCACGGTCTTCCTCGACGCGGTACGTCGCGAAGTCGGCGATCTGGGCAGCGAGGCGGGCGAAGTCGAGCATACCGCAAACTAACGGGGCGCCGCGCCCGACCTCCCGTCCTCAGTCCATGTGGACGGTCACCATGGAGCACGACAGCGACTGCCCCAGCCCCCGCTTGATGACCGGAAACATCAGACACGTCGCGACCGCCATCGCCAGCTCGACGTGGACGTCGTGGCCGAAGAGCGCCTCCATCCGCGCCACGTGGTCCGCCACGTCCGGGGCCTGGGAGGCGACAGCCTGGCCAAACGCGAAGGCGGCCTGGGCGTCGTCGTGGAGCTGAGCGGGGTCGTCGAGCGCGAGTTGCAAGGTGCTCGCTGCGAGTCCCTCCTTCCGCGCCATGCTGACGACCACCTGAACGCAGGTCCCACAGTCCTGGGCGAGCGTCGCGCCGAGGCGGGCGAGGTGCCACGCGTCGAGCGACGCCTTGTCGCGGTATGTGGTCGCCGGCATGGCCAGCATCCAGCGGGCGAACGCCGCGCCGGACGTGTCGGCCAGGGTGTGGAGGTAGGGCATCTCGCAGCCGGTCTGGCGTTCGGCTTTGGCGATGATGCGGTCGGAGAGGGCACCCATGTCGGCCGTCGGGGGTTGGGGACGCTCAGAATACCCTCTCCCCTTGGCTGGCCTCTACGTCCACGTCCCGTTCTGCACGCAGCGCTGCGTCTACTGCGACTTCTACTTCACCACGACCCGCCGCGACGAGGGCAGCTACGTCCGCGCGCTGCGCGCCGAGGCGGAGCGAATGGGCCAGGAATACCGTGCCACGGCCCCTTTGCGCACCCTGTACCTGGGCGGGGGGACTCCTTCTCTCCTCTCGCCCGACGCCCTGGCGGACGTGATCCAGGCCGCCCACGACCACTTCGACACAGCGGCACTGGAGGAGGTGACGGTCGAGGCCAACCCGGAGGACCTCTCCGGACCCGACGGCGCCGCGTGGCTCCGTGCCGCCCGCGACCTCGGCGTGACGCGCCTCTCGCTCGGCGTCCAGTCGTTCTTCGACGACGACCTCGCGTTCATGAACCGGGCCCACGACGCCGCCCAGGCCGAGGCGGGTGCCGAGGCCGCCGTCGCCACCATCGGGGACGTGTCGATCGACCTCATCTTCGGCATCCCCGACCAGCCGTTCGAGCACTGGGGGGCCAACCTCCAGAAGGCGATCCGCCTGGGCGCCACCCACATCTCGACGTACAGCCTGACGGTCGAGGAGAGAACGCCGCTCCACAAGCTGGTCGCGCTCGGCCGTGTGGTGCCCGAGGGCGACGAGCTGCTGCGTGAGCGCTACGAGTTCACGCACCGCTACCTCGCCGAGGCGGGCTTCGAACACTACGAGGTGTCGTCCTTCGCGCGACCGGGGCACCGGAGCCGCCACAACGAGGGCTACTGGACGCACGAGACGATGATCGGGCTCGGGCCGAGCGCGCACTCGTTCTGGCGGGAGACGCGCAGCCGCGGCTGGCGCTGGGCCGACGTGGCCCACCTCGGGCGCTGGCAGGGGCTGCTGCTCGCGGGCGAGACGCCCGTCGACTGGCGCGAGCAGATCGGCCCGGACGAGTTGGCGGACGAGGCGATCCTGCTCGGCCTTCGGCGCCTCGTCGACGGCCTGGACGTGGACCGGCTGGCGATGGACTACGGCATCGACCTGCTGACCGACAAGCGCGCCGAACTGGCGGCGCTCGAAGGCGCCGGCCTGGTCGAGGTCTCCCCGCGGCGGGTTCGGCTGACGCTCGACGGTGCCGCCGTGGCCGACGCCGTCGCGCTGAAGCTCGTAGGGTAGCTTTCCGCATCCCCCCGCTTCGACCATGCGCGCCGCTTTCGTCCTCGCCCTCGCCGTCCTCGCTGTCGGCTGCAAAGAGTCCGCTCCCGCCCCGGCCTCGTCTCCGTCGGCGGAGGCGTCCATTCCGTTCCGCATCGACGGCTCGCTCAGCTTCGTCCGCGGCGCCGACACGCTGCGGACCATCGACATCGAGATCGCGGACGACGACTCGTCGCGCGCTCGCGGCCTGATGCAGCGCAGCGTCATCCCCGGCGACACCGGGATGCTGTTCGTCTTCCCGCGCGCCGAGCCGCAGGCCTTCTACATGGCCAACACGCCCCGCCCGCTCGACATCCAGTTCTACGCCGCCGACTCGACGCTGCTGAACACGGTCGAGAACACCGTCCCGTACTCGCTGGACAACGTCCTGTCCGAGGGCGCCGCCCAGTTCGTGGTGGAGGTCCCCGCGGGTGTCACCCGGCGCATCGGGCTCGTCCCGGGGGACCGCATCACCTGGACGACCGACTAGGCCGAGCCGAAGTCGCTCACCGGCCCCTTCTTGAAGACCGACGCCGCGACGGCTCCCGCGAGGGCGCCGACGACGGCCAGCACCACCAGGGTCGCCGCCACCCCGATCGGCCCCTGCATCATCTCGGTCATCGTCATGGCCGACTCGATGGCCTCGGGCTCCAGGCCCTGGGCGATGAGTTGGTCGCGCGACCGCTCGGCCATCTCGGCGTCGGTCGGGTACACGTCGAGCATCTGCAGCACCCGACTGATCACGTAGTTCACGAGCCCGCCGCCGAGGATCGTGATGGCGCCGAGCCCAGCGCCCGTCCCCGCGGGCACCGTGATCGCGTTCGTCGAGGTGTAATGCCAGACCGTCAGCGCAGGGCCGAGGAGAGCCGCGAGGCAGCAGAGCGCGGACACGAGGTACTGGGCCGCCTGACCTCCGTTGACCGCGATGAAGCCGATGATGAGGCTGAACACCGCGTAAACGGCGACGCCGAGGAGGATGGAGGAACTCTTGCTGGGCATCAGGATGGGGTGGGGTGTGAGACCGGGACCGCTCGGGTGGGGGCGAGCAGGTTGGCGCCCAGAATGGCGCCGGCGACGAGGCCGAACAGGGCGCCCGTGAGAAGTCGCGAGGCAGGGGTGTTGGCCCAGATCCCGAGGGCGCCGACGGCCCAGTCGGCAGCCGTCGGGAGCGCCGCGAGCACGAGCCACTGGATCTGCGCGCCTCGGGCGATGCCTCGGGCCGCCGACACACCGAGGCCGGGCAGGGCCGCCAGACCCACGAGCAGTCCGACGAGGATGCCCGAGCACCGGTGACAGAGGGCGATGGGGCCGCCGTGGAGGTGGAGCGACCGCTCCGGCATCTGGTGGCAGACGGCCGCGAAGGCATGGTGAAGCATCGCGCCCGCGTCTCCGCCGAGGGCGGGCGGGATCACGGCGAGTACCGCGAGTGCGCCGACCGCGCTGAGCGCGACGGCCCAGCCAACGGTGAGCGTGCCAGGGCGAATCATGGCGGAAACCTACGGCCCGCGGTTCCCCCGAGGTGCGCCCCCGCCTTGACCTCGTCTTAATCATCCGGCAGGGACCCGGGGAGGACAGGCGCTGTTAGACCGCTAGCACTCTCGCGGGGAGAGTGCCAAACGCACCTGTTCCGCGGCCCCGCCGCCTCCCCTTTCCTTCAACCTACTGCACCCATGGCAGCATCCATCAAGCCGCTCGGCGACCGCGTCGTCGTCAAGCCCCAGGCCGCCGAGACCCAGACCGCCAGCGGCCTCTACATCCCCGATACCGCCAAGGAGAAGCCGCAGCGCGGCACCGTGCTCGCCGTCGGCCCCGGCAAGGTCGAGAACGGGACCAAGGTCGACATGACCGTCTCCGAGGAGGACACGGTGCTCTACGGCAAGTACGCCGGCACCGAGATCCAGCTCGATGGTGAGGATGTCCTCATCATGCGCGAGTCCGACATCCTCGGGATCGTCAACAGCTAATCGGCACGGGGTACGAGGTATCGGGTACGCCCGGCCTCGTCTCTCCCCGTCCCCAGTCACCACGAACCCAGTACCTACTCTAAAAACATGTCCAAGCAAATCACGTTCGACGCGGACGCCCGCAACCAGCTCAAGGAGGGCGTCGACGCGCTCGCCAACGCCGTCAAGGTGACCCTCGGCCCGAAGGGCCGCAACGTCATCATCGAGAAGAAGTTCGGCGCCCCGACCGTCACCAAGGACGGCGTCACTGTCGCCAAGGAGATCGAGCTCGAGGACCGGATCGCCAACGTCGGCGCGCAGATGGTCAAGGAGGTCGCCTCCAAGACGTCCGACGTCGCCGGTGACGGCACCACGACGGCCACCGTGCTCGCCCAGGCGATCATGACGCAGGGCCTGCGCTCGGTCAACTCGGGCGCCAACCCGATGGACCTCAAGCGCGGCATCGACAAGGCCGTCATCCAGGTCGTCGCGGAGCTGAAGACCCTCTCGCGCGAGGTCGGCGGCAAGGAGGAGATCGCCTCCGTCGGCTCCATCTCGGCCAACAACGACTCCGAGATCGGCGACCTCATCGCCGAGGCGATGGAGAAGGTCGGCAAGGACGGCGTCATCACGGTGGACGAGGCCAAGGGCACCGACACGTCGCTCGACACGGTCGAGGGCATGCAGTTCGACCGCGGCTACCTCTCCCCCTACTTCGTGACCGACCCGGACGCGATGGAGGTGGTGCTGGAGGACGCGATCGTCCTGATCCACGACAAGAAGATCTCGGCGATGAAGGACCTCATGCCGGTCCTGGAGAAGGTCGCCCAGTCGGGCAAGCCGCTCCTGATCGTCGCGGAGGACATCGACGGCGAGGCGCTCGCCACGCTGGTCGTCAACAAGCTCCGCGGCACGCTTCGCGTCGCGGCCGTCAAGGCGCCCGGCTTCGGTGACCGCCGCAAGGCCATGCTGGGCGACATCGCCACGCTCACGGGCGGCACGCTCCTCTCCGAGGAGATGGGCTACAAGCTCGAGAACGCGACGCTGGACTCGCTCGGCCAGGTCAACCGCGTCGTCATCACGAAGGACAACACGACCCTCGTGGACGGTGCCGGTTCGGAGGACGACATCAAGGCCCGCATCGGCCAGATCCGCAGCCAGATCGAGAACACGACCTCGGACTACGACCGTGAGAAGCTCCAGGAGCGCCTCGCCAAGCTGTCCGGCGGCGTCGCCGTTCTCAAGATCGGCGCGGCCACGGAGCCTGAGATGAAGGAGAAGAAGGCCCGCGTCGAGGACGCGCTCCACGCCACCCGCGCGGCGGTCGAGGAGGGCATCGTCCCCGGTGGCGGCGTCGCGCTCGTTCGCGCCCTGTCCGCACTCGATAACTTCGAGGTCGAGAACGAGGACCAGCAGATCGGTGTCCGGATCGTGCGCCGCGCGCTCGAGGAGCCGCTCCGCCAGATCGTGAACAACGCTGGCCTCGAGGGCTCGGTGGTCGTCCAGAAGGTGAAGGATGGGGAGGCCGACTACGGCTTCAACGCCCGCACCGAGGAGTACGGCAACCTGCTCGCGATGGGCGTCGTGGACCCGACCAAGGTGACGCGCACGGCCCTGGAGAACGCGGCCTCGGTCGCCGGCCTCCTGCTCACGACCCAGTCGGTCATCGTCGACAAGCCGGAGGACGCCCCGGCGATGCCGGCCGGTGGCGACATGGGCGGCATGGGCGGTGGCATGGGCTTCTAAGCTCACATCGGCTCCTCCCGCCTCGGTCGCTCCGGCGCCGAGGCGGACACCGCCAGGGGCGGCTCTCTTCGGAGGGCCGCCTTTTTTTGCTTCCGCCCAGCATCAGGGACTGCGTGCCCGGCGCGATCAGCGGGGGCCCTGGCCATCTCGGGCACCGCCTGGGCGGTATGGCGCCCGAGCAGCGACGGCCGGACACTGCAGGACAGGCGGCTCTCCGCAAAAGCCGGCCCATCCGCGCGGGGGCAGACAGGCGACAGGGAGAGGAAGGAGAGGTAGGACACCGGCGAGTTCCACCGAAAGAGACCCGCGGCGGTCGCGCGTGTCGTTCCTTGTGGCATGCGATACCTCCCTCTGCTCCTCCTGATTGCGGCCACCGGTTGCGCGCCCACCTTCGCCCCCGGCGACGAGATCCGCGGCGCGCTCGCCGAGGGCGACCAGACGACTGCGGACGGCTACGTGGTCGACGACCACCGCCTCCGTCTGCCCGCGGGCCCTGCCGTCCTGCTGACCGTCACCGCCGAGGCCTACGACCCCTTCATCGTCCTCGCCTCGGGCGACAAGCGACTGGGCCAGTCGACGGGCGAGGCCGGCCAGCGCCCCGCCTGCGTGACCGTGGACCCCGTCGAGGGTGAGGCGCTGGACCTGTTCGTGTCGAGCGGCATCGAGGACGGACTCGCGTACGGGCCCTACGTCGTCTCGATGGAGCCTGCGACCGCCGAGCGAATCGACGCCCTGCTGTGCCTGCCGACGTCCCGCGACGCGCCACCGGGCGGGTGACCGCGGTCGTGTGAACTCTGGTCGGAGGGTCCAACCGTGGCTCCCGCCGCGGCGTTTGCGGGCCATGCGCGTCTGGCTACTCCTGCTGACTCTCGCGGGCTGCACGTCTCCCGTGTCCCCTGCGCCTGAACCGGGCCCGGAGCCCACCCAGGAGACGGCCGAGGCGCCCGACCTCGCGGATCTTCCACGACGGATCCACACGGAGACCAACGCGGCGCGACGCCGGAGCGGCCCCGATCCGCTCCAGTGGTCGGACGCACTCGCCACGGTCGCCCGCTCTCACAGCGCCGACATGGCGAGACGAGGCTACTTCGCTCACGACACGCCCGAAGGGCGCACACCTCAGGACCGCGCACGGGCGGCCGGCATCGACTGCCGCATCGAGGTTGACGCCCGGACCGAGCGCGTCGGTGTGTCGGAGAACCTGTACCAGACCACCCGGTACGCCCGCATCCAGACCCGCGGCGCGGGCCCGACGGCCGTCCGGACGGTCGACTGGTTCAGCGACGAGGACCTGGCGGCGCGGACGGTCCAGGGGTGGCTGGACAGCCCAGGCCACCGTCGAAACCTGCTCGATCCCCTCTCGACCCAACACGGCATCGGGGTCGCCCCCGACGCCGACGACCGCGTCTACGTCACCCAGGTTCTGTGCTGACCTTCTCCCCCCGAACCGTGTCGCGCGTCGCCTGGGGCGTGCTCGGCTACACCGTGCTGGTGGTGCTCTGGGGCGCCTTCGTCCGCGCGTCCGGCTCCGGCGCAGGCTGTGGCGACCACTGGCCGCTGTGCAACGGCGAGGTGGTGCCGACGGCCCCGACGCTCAACACGATCATCGAGTTCGGGCACCGGATCACGAGCGCGCTGGCGGGTTTCGCGGTCATCGGCCTCGTCGTGGTGGCCTTCCGAGGCACGGCGAATGGCTCGCCCGTGCGGAAGGCGGCCGTCGCCAGCCTCGTGTTCATGGTGCTGGAGGGCGCCATCGGCGCGGCGCTGGTTCTGTTTGAGTACGTCGCCTACAACCCGTCCATCGGGCGAGCGATCTGGATGGCGGCGCATCTCACAAACACGTTCCTGCTGATGGGTGCGCTCACCCTCACCGCGTGGTGGTCCGAGGGCTTCGCCCCGCCCCGCCTCGGCCTGCGCGCCGAGGTGGGCTGGGTCGGCGCGACGCTCCTCGCGACCCTGGTGCTCGGCGCGGGGGGCGCGGTGACGGCGCTCGGCGACACCCTCGTGCTCGGCGGAGGCCTTGACCCGGCCACCGACCCCATCGTGGCCGCTCTGCTGGGAGCCCGAGTCTTCCACCCGACGATGGCCTTCCTCACGCTCGGCGTGCTGAGCGTCGCCGTGGCGGCCACGCGGACGGACGGCCGGACGAAGACGCTCGGTATGAGCCTCGTCGGCGCGTTCCTCGTCCAGATGGCGCTCGGCGCGCTGAACGTGGCGCTGCTGGCGCCGATCTGGTTGCAGATCGTCCACCTCTTGATGACGGACCTGATCTGGATCGGGATGGTGGTGTGGGCCTCTGAAGTGCTGTCGACGCCCGCTCGCGAGCCCGTCGCTTCCGTCTCGGCCTGATGTGTCTCATCGCCTTCGCCCTCGACGCGCATCCCCGCCACGCGCTGGTGCTGGCGGCGAACCGCGACGAGGCGTTCGCTCGGCCGGCCGCTCCGCTCGCGGCGTGGGACGACGTGCCGGGTGTGGTGGCCGGACGGGACCTGGCCGCGGGGGGCACGTGGCTGGGCGTCCGCGACGACGGCCGCTGGGCGGCGCTCACCAACGTCCGCGACCCGCGCCACCCGCGCCCGGCGACGCGCTCCCGCGGCCACCTCGTCACCGACTTTCTCCGGGCGGACGACTCACCCCAGGGGTTCGCCGAGGCGGTCTATGCCTCGCGGGAGCAGTACGACGGCTTCAACCTCGTCGTCGGCCAGGGCGCGACGGCGCGCGTGGTCTCGACCCACGCCGACCGCATCTGGCGCCTCGAACAGGGGGTGTACGGGCTCTCCAACGACATCCTCGACACGCCGTGGCCAAAGGTCAGTCGCGCACGATCCGGGCTCCGGAAGGCGATCCTGTCGGACCCGGTGCGGTTCGACGACCTGTTCGCCCTGCTCGACAATCGGGACGTGGCCCCGGACGAGCGACTGCCCGACACGGGCGTCGGGATCGAGTTGGAGCGCGTCCTCTCACCTGTCCGCATCGTCACGGAGGGGTATGGGACCCGCGTCTCCACCGCCCTGGTGATCAACCAGAGCGGCCTGATCCGCGTCGCCGAGCGGACGTGGAATCCGGACGGCACGGCCGGGGCGATGGTCGAGGCCGAACTCAGCCCGCCAGCAACTCGCGCTTGAAGCGCTCCGCCAGCGCGTCGGCCGCCTCGGGCGTCCCTGCCTCGGTGTAGACGCGGAGGATGGGCTCGGTGTTGGACTTGCGGACGTGCGCCCAGCCCTCGTCGAGGTCCACCTTGACGCCGTCGACCGTCGAGACGCGGCCCTCGTAGCGAGCGGCGAGCGTGGCGAGCAACGCGTCCGCGTCGAGGTCCTCGGTGAGGGTGACCTTGTGCTTGGCGATGGCGTAGGCCGGGTACGAGTCGCGGATCTCGCTCAGCGAGCGGCCCGTCTCGGCGAGGTGCTGGAGCACGATGGCGACGCCCACCAGCGCGTCGCGGCCGTAGTGGAGCGCGGGGAGGATGACGCCTCCGTTGCCCTCGCCGCCGATGACGGCGTCGGCCTTCTGCATGGCGCGTACGACGTGGATTTCGCCCACGGCCGAGCGCACGACCGTCTGCCCGTGCTTCGCCGCGACGTCCTCGATGGCCCGACTGGACGACAGGTTGGTCCCGACCGCCCCGGGCGTCTTGCCTAGGACGAAGTCGGCCGCGATGACCTGCGTCAGTTCCTCCCCGAAGAAGCGCCCGCCGTCCTCGACGAACGCGAGCCGGTCGGCGTCCGGGTCCACGACGATGCCGAGGTCGGCGCCCGACTCCGCCACGCGTGACGTGATGCCCGTGATGTGGGCCGGCAGTGGCTCCGGGTTATGGGCGAAGAGGCCGGTCACGTCCGCGTTGAGGACCTCGACGTCGTCCACCCCGAGCGCCCGCAGCATGGCTGGGATGGCGAACGCGCCGACCGAGTTGATGCCGTCCACGACCACCTCGAAGTCGGCCGCGGCGATGACGGCGGGGTCGATGAACGGCAGGTCGAGGATTTTCTCGATGTGGTAGGGCAGCAGGTCGTCGGAGGCGTAGGTCCCGAGATCCTCGTAGCCGACCGTCTGGCCGGACACGCCCTCGTCGGCGAGCGCCAGCACCTCGGCGCCCTCGTCCGGGCCAAGGAACTCGCCGTTGCGGTCGAGCAGCTTGAGCGCGTTCCACTCGGCCGGGTTGTGGGACGCCGAGAGGATGACCGCCCCGTCGGCGGTGTGCTTCAGGACGCCCATCGCCACGCTGGGGGTCGTCGCCATGCCGCCATCGATCACGTCGCAGCCCGCGCTCTGGAGGGTCGCCGTGACGAGTCGCGCGCACACGTCGCCCGTGACGCGCCCGTCGCGCCCGACGACGACGACCGGCCGCGCCTCGGTCTGCTGACGGAGCCACGCGCCGAAGGCGGATGCGTAGCGGACGAGCGCGGCTGGGTCGAGGCCGTCGCCGAAGACGCCGCGGATGCCGGAGACGGATGCGATGAGAGGCATGGGGTACGGGGTGTGGGGGATGCCAAGATGCTTGCTGCCTCGTCGGCGTTCCACCGGGGGCAGGCGGAGCCTGCAGGAACTTTGACGACGGCGCGTTCCCAGTTCCCAGTTCCCAGTTCCCAGTTCCCAGTTCCCAGTTCCCAGTTCCCAGTTCCCCCGTCCTCGTTCCCGGATCCCTCTCCCGGTCCTGCCCATATTTTGACGGAACGGTACGCCGCTCGCGCGTTGATTGACCGCCCCCCTCCCACGCTCGCATGAGGCCCCCCTCCTCGTCCGCCGTGGCCGTCGCCGTCGAGGCTCCGACCGCGTCCACCCTGCTCTCGGACTACAAGGAACTCCTGAAGCCCGGGATCACCGCGTTCGTCGTGGTCATGGCAGCGGCGGGCTACCTGCTGGGCGCGACCGGGCCGGTCGACTGGCGGGTGCTTCTGGGGCTGATGGTGGGCACCGGGCTGACGGGTGGCGGTGCGGCGGCGCTCAATCACGTCATCGAACGCAAGCACGACGCCCGCATGGCGCGGACCGCGTCGCGCCCCCTCCCCGGTGGGCGCATGGGACCCGTCCACGCGACACTCTATGCCACTGCCTGTGTCGTGGCGGGGGCTGTGGTGCTCGCAGTGACCACCAACATCCTCACGACCGGCCTCTCACTGCTGACGGTCGCGCTGTATGTAGGCGTCTACACCCCCCTCAAGCGGCGGACGATCCACAACACGCTCGTGGGCGCCGTCCCCGGTGCGCTCCCGGCTCTCGGCGGGGCCGCAGCGGCGACGGGCTCGCTGGACCCCGTCGGCTGGGCGCTGTTCGCGATCCTGTACCTCTGGCAGCTCCCGCACTTCTACGCGCTGGCGTGGATGTTCCGGGACGACTACCAGCGCGGCGGCTTCCGGATGCTCCCGACGGCGGACGAGGGCGAGCGGACGCTGGCGTCGCTGGTGCTCGTCGCCTCGCTGATGCTGCTGGTCGCGGGCGTGATCCCGGCGGCCATCGGCCAGGCGGGGATGCTGTTCCTGATCGGCATGGCGGGCCTCGGGACGGCGTTCACGATCCCGGCGTTCTCGTTCTTCAGCGAGCCGACCGACGAGCGGGCGCGGCGCCTGCTGTACGCCTCGATCCTCTACGTCCCGGCGTTCTTCGTCCTCGTCGTCGCCGACTTCCTCCTCCGCTAGTGGTCGACCACGCGGCGGCCCTGACCACCCGCGGCGTCGCACACGACTTCGGGGAGGTCCGCGCGCTGGATGGCATCACGCTGACGGTCGGACCGACAGAGCGGGTGGCGCTGCTGGGGCGCAACGGGAGCGGAAAGACGACGCTGCTGCGGATCGCGTCGACGCAGATCCGGCCTGACGAGGGGCGCGTCACGGTCTGCGGCATCGACCTCGCCTCGTCGCCCGCGAGCGTCCGCGAGCGGATCGGGGTCGTCTTTCAGAGCCCCGCGCTCGACACGGCACTGACGGCTCGGGAGGCGCTGCGCCTCCAGGCCGCGCTGGTCCGCCTCCCCCGCTCGGAGCGGTCCCCCCGCATCGCCGACGCGCTCGCCGACGCGGGGCTCACCGACCGCGCCGACGACCGCCTCGGCACGTTCTCGGGCGGCATGGCCCGACGGCTCGACCTCGCGCGTGGCCTGCTGCACCGGCCCGCGCTGGCACTGCTCGACGAGCCGACGACCGGCCTCGACCCCATCGCCCGCGACGCGTTCTGGGCCGTCCTCGACCGCCGCCGGACCGACGGCGCGCAGATCGTCGCGACGCACCTGATGGACGAGGCCGCGCGGTGCGACCGCGTCGTGATTCTTGACGCGGGCCGGGTGGTCGCCGACGATACCCCCACCGCCCTCACCGCGGCGCTCGGCGCCGATGCGCTCTGGCTCGACACCGACGACGCCGACGTGCTCGCCGCCACGCTCACGGCAGAGGGGGTCCCGGCGCAGGCCATCGACGGCCGCGTGCTCGTCCGCACGCCCGACGCCCGGGAGCGAGTGGCTGCGCTCTACGCGCGTCCCGACGTGCGCGGCGTGTCCATCCAGCCGCCGACGCTGGACGACGTGTTCGCAGCCCGCGTGAGCGCACGACCCGAGGCCCGATGACCGACGCCATCCTGGCGCTCTGGCAGCGCGAACTGCGGGTGTTCCTCCGCGACCGCGCGCGCGTCATCGGCGTGCTCGCGCAGCCGATCCTGTTCTGGGTCGTGTTCGGGTTCGGGTTCGCCGACAGCGTGTCGGTCCCCGGCTCCGAGGCCGGCTACCTCCAGTACCTGCTGCCCGGCATGGTGGCGCTGACGGTGCTGTTCACGGCGATCTACTCGACCCTGTCGGTCGTGGAGGATCGCCAGTCGGGTGTGTTGCAGGCTGTGCTCGTCTCGCCCCAGCCGCGCGCGGCGCTCGTACTGGGGGTCGTGCTGGGTGGGACGACGCTCGCCGTCGGGCAGGCCACGCTGATCGGCGCCCTCGGGCCGACGGTCGGCCTGTGGCCGGGGCTGATCGGCACCGGCGTCGCGTTGCTGGCGGGGGTCCTTTTGGCCGTCACGTTCTGCGCGTTCGGGTTCGTGATGGCGTGGCGGCTGAAGAGCGGGCGCGCGTACCACGCGGTGATGAACGTGGTCCTGATTCCGGTCTGGCTCCTCTCCGGGGCCTTCTTTCCCGAGACGGGCGCGTCCGGCGCGGTGGCGCTGGCGATGCGCCTCAACCCGGCGACGTACGGGGTCGGCCTGCTGCGATACGGGATGGGCGGGCTGCCGGAGCAGATCCCCGGCACGCCCCTCGGCCTCGGCATGTGTCTGGGCGTGAGCGTCGCCGTGGCCGGGCTCGCGCTGCTCGCGGCCATTCGGACGGCGCAGCGGCCGGGTTGAGCCGGTGAGCCCCGAACTGGTCGACTGGGTGCAGGCGTACGGTGCCATCGGCCTGTGCGCAGCGGCGTTCGTCGGGGCGACGCTGGTGCCGGTGTCGTCCGAGGCCGCGTTCCTGGCGGCGGTCGCGGCCGGGCTGGCCCCGTCGACGGCGCTGCTCTGGGCGAGCGTCGGCAACACAGTCGGGTGCCTCGTCAACTATGGGATCGGGTGGACGGCGCGGGAGCGCGTCGGCGACCGGCTGCTGGGGTCGCGATCGGGCCGGGCCGCGCTCCGGTGGACGGAGCGGTACGGGCTTCCCGCGCTGCTGCTCTCCTGGCTGCCCGTCATCGGCGACCCGCTGACGCTCGCCGCCGGGGTCGGGCGGATCCGGCTGCTCTGGTTCGTGCCGCTGGTGGCAGGCCTCCGCGTGGCGCGCTACGCCGCGTTGCTCTGGCTGGTGTAGCGCTACTGGCAGAACGGCTCGCGCGGCGCCATCCCGGCCTGCGCCGTGTTCACCCACGAGGCCGGCCGGTCGTCGGCGTAGGCGATGAGGCGCACCCAGAGCTCCGTGACGGGCTCGCGGACCACCTCGGCGCGGGTGCCGCCGTAGCTGCCCGGCACGAAGCCGGTGTAGACGAGCCCGTTGCGCTCGAAGTAGACCGACTCCTCGGGTCCATACGCCAGGAGGGTGACCTCGTCGCCCGGGCCGAGGCGGAACGTCTCGTAGTCGCCCACGCCGTCCAGCCGCGTGCCCTCTGCCTCCACAGACTGGCGGAGCCGGATGAGGCCCGGCTCCAGGACGGCGGTCAGCGACTCGGAGTAGTCGTTGGCGTCGATGCGCCGCTCGGCATCCACCGTGCGGAGTTCGTAGCTCACCGGCGTCGGAGCGCTGTACGCCTTGACGGCGGAGCGGGTCGACCACTGCATGTAGCAGCCTTCCGCGCCGGCACCGCCCGGCAAGAAGGTGACGGGCAGCGGCGTCTGGGCGACGGCGAGCGCCGGGACGAAGGCGAGGAGCAGCAGCGAGAAGCGCATGGCGGTCGGGCGAGTCGCCGCAAGGTAGGGGGATTCACGCATCCGCCGGTCCGTCTTCACGGCACGGTCCCGGCCCGGAGGCACATCCGGCCCATCGGCGCCGTTTCTTGAAGCATGGAGACACTTCGCCCCGACCTCCGCTCCCTCGACACGGACGCCCTCGAGACCCTCGCGGTCGAGATGGGTGAGCCGCGCTTCCGTGGGCGGCAACTCTTCAAGTGGATCCACGAGAAGGGCGCGACCTCGTTCGAGGCCATGACGGACCTCCCGGCGGGCTTCCGGGAGCGCCTCGCCGAGTCGACCCAGCTTGGCACGCTTACGGAGGTGCGCCGCCAGCAGGCGACCGACCGGACCATCAAGAGCCTCTTCCGCCTCCCCTCCGGCCGACACATCGAGGCGGTGCTGATCCCGGACTTCGACGACGAGGACAAGGCGAAGCGGCTGACGGTGTGCGTGTCGTCGCAGGTCGGCTGCGCGATGGGGTGCTCGTTCTGCGCGACGGGGCTGATGGGCTTCCTAGAGAACCTGACGGCCGGACAGATCGCGGAGCAGGTCCACGTCATGGACCGGATGGCGCAGGAGACGTTCGGGCGCGGGGTGACGAACGTGGTCTACATGGGCATGGGCGAGCCGATGCAGAACTACGCCGCGGTCACGGCCAGCCTCGACCTGCTGTGCGACGGCCTGGGCCTCTCGCCCAAACGGATCACGGTGTCGACGGTCGGCCTCGCACGCCGCATCCGCCAGTTCGCGGACGATCAGGCGGCGGGCACCGTGCGGCCAGCCGGGCTCGCGATCAGCCTCCACGCGCCGACGGACCCGCAGCGGAGCGCGATCATGCCGGTCAACCGGTCGGAGAAGACGGACCTGAAGGCGCTCGGACAGGCCGTCCGCCACTACTACGCGACGACGGGAAAGCCGGTCACCTACGAGTACTGCCTGTTCTCGGGCGTCAACGACACCGTCGAGGACGCTCGCAACCTCGCCCGGATCGCGAGCTGGGCGCCGTGCAAGGTCAACCTGATCATGTACAACCCGGTGGAGGGCACCGACTTCCGCTCGTCCGACGAGCCGACGCTGGACGCGTTCATCGGGGAGTTGGTGCGTCGGCGGGTGCGAGTGACGGTCCGCCGGAGCCGCGGGCAGGACATCGACGCGGCCTGCGGTCAACTGGCAGTGGCGGAAGGAGCATAGCGGTCGAATGGACCGGGGACGCTCTGCGACGGTGCGGAAACGCGCTCCCCTGGAGCACACGCCGCCCCGATGGCTGAGGACGGCACTCGGTGTCCCTCGGCGCTACGTTGAGGCCCCCAACCCCGAGCCGATGGACACGCCGCGCCCCTTTCCCGTCTCCCCGCCGGACTCGGCGTGGCTGCGGATGGAGAACCCCAGCAACCCGATGACCATCACGGGGGTCGTCGGCTTCGGGTCGGCGCTGTCGCTGAATGCGCTGCGACGGTTCGTGGGTGAGCGGCTGGTGCGGTTCGACCGGTTCCGGATGCGGATCGAGGGCGTCGGCACGTCGCGGCCGCGGTGGATCCCGGACGACCGGTTCGACCTCGACCACCACGTCTACGAAGTCGACCTGCCGGCACCGGGCGGCAAGGTGGGGCTGGAGGCGCTGGTGAGCGACCTGATGAGCACGCCGCTCTCGTTCGCGCACTCGCCGTGGACGTTCCACCTCGTCCACGACGTGGACCACGGCGACGGGACGAGCGGGAGCGCCATCGTGGTCCGCGTCCACCACGTCATCGGAGACGGGATCGCGCTGATGCACGTCCTGATCCACGCGGTCGACGAGTACTTCGACGCCGAGCGCCTGGACGGCAAATCCGAGGCGGATGCCGCGCCCTCCGACTCGCCGCTGGCGAAGGCGCCGCGGCCGTCGAAGAGCCTGCTCCGGCGCGCAGGTGGCGGGGTCGCTAGCCTCGGCCACCTGCTGACGATGCGGGCCGACTCGCAGACGGTCTTCCGCCAGGGCGCCTCGCCTCAGAAGCAGGCCGCCTGGACCGATCCGATTTCGCTAGAGACCGTCCGACAGGTGGGCGTGGCGATGGGCGGCAAGATCAACGACGTGCTGATGTCGTCGGCCGCAGGCGCGATCCGACGCTACCTGATCGACCAGGGCGAGCCGGTCGACGGCGTGACGGTCCGCATGGCGACGCCGTTCAACGTGCGCCCCCTGGAGCGGGCCCACGAACTGGGCAACTCGTTCGGGCTCGTGTTCGTCGCGCTGCCGGTCGGCGAGGCGACCGCCGAGGACCGCCTCCGAGTGACGAAGGAGCGGATGGACGCGGTCAAGCAGACCGAGGAGCCCGCGGTGGTCTACGCGATCTTGCAGACCATCGGGCGGACGCCGATGTGGGCGCACCGATTCGTGGTCAACCTGTTCGAAAAGAAGGCCTCGGGCGTGCTGACCAACGTGCCGGGGCCGCGGGAGCTGCTCCACATCGAGGGCGCGCCCATCACGACGCTGATGTTCTGGGTCCCGCAGGCGGGCGAGATCGGGCTCGGCATCAGCATCCTGAGCCAGAACGGGAGCATCCGCGTGGGCATCGCGGCGGACGTGACGCTGGTGAAGGACCCGGCGGTGCTGGCGCGGGCGTTCGAGGCCGAGTTCAGCGCGCTGGCGGCGGCGTTCGCTCCGGAGGCGGCGTGACGTCGCCTGCCTCGGGAGGGCTGTCGAGTGTCTGCAGTGCGTCCCCGAGGTGGGGACACGTGGCTCAAGGCGGTGCGGGCTCGGTGTACAGCGACAGACGATTCAGCAGACGACACTGCGGGAACGTGTAGCCACCTAGCCGCCCCGAATAGAGGTCACGCAGGGGTGCCGCTCAGGGTACGCCGACGGCTGGTGACCCCGAACGTGCTGGCGCTGGGGGTGGAACGGAACTCTGGCTACCTCGGCCCTGAAGCACTGCGTTCAGGCCAGCAAGACGAAGACCGCGACCCCATAGCATAGGGCCGCCAACACCCCATAGAGCACGACGCTCGACCAGAAGCCGAACGGATCACGTTCACGATAGGCGACCGTGGTGGTGCCGCCACCATAGTCGGACGCGCTCGAGTCGACTTTGACGCGACCCGTCTGGAGCGCCGCGACAGCGACCGCCGTCATCAGCCCTCCCATCGAAGCAATGGACACAGCAAGGCCTGCGTAGCCGGGGAGGAAGAATGCAAAGACCGTAAACCCGAGAACAACGCCGAGGAGCGCAGCGGCACATGCGGGTTTCATCCAAGCCGGGTAGACAGAGGTCGCGTCGAACATCCTGAGGAACCGGTGGCGGGGATTCGACAAAACGAAGAGCGAGGTGCGATCTGCGATCAGTTGTAGGCCGTCTGACAGATCGCGGCTCAGCCGCAACGGGCAGCGACTGCGAACGGTGGAGAAGGCGACGTAGACGCCGAAGCCCAAAGGACTCGCCGGGTCAGGCTACGTCATACGTCGTCTCCTCCCCCATCTCGCCGTCCGTCTTGAACACCCGGAGCACGCTCGGCGCGTGGGCCCGCGCCGTCTGCCGGGCGTCCACGAGGGCCGCCTTCTTGGTCGGGTGGACCGCCGAGGCCCGCTCCGCGCCGACGCGCTGGACGGCCCAGCCGCGCTCGTGCGTCCGCACCTCGTAGACCGAGACCTCCGCCTCGGGCGCGTCATCGGCCGGGCTGTCGGCGTCCGCGAGCAGGGTTGTGACACGGGCCTGCAGGGCGTCCACCTGCCGACGCAGCGCGAGCACTTCGTCGCGCCCGGGCACGCCGAGGCGGCCGAGGATGCCCTCGACCACGCCTTCCACACCGTCCGACACGGTCTCGACTGCGCCCCCGGCCACGCCCTTGGCGGTGCCCACGAGCGAGGAGGCCGCGGCGCCGACCTGGTCGACGGCGCTCTTCGCCGCCCCGCTGCCCTTGTCGACCACCGTCGAACCGAGCGCCACGAGCGAATCGAAGGAGTCGCTGCCGGTCTTGCGCGCCTGCACGAGCGCGCCGATGCCCGCCGCCCACACCTCGTCCACGGGGCGCGGCAGCGAGCCCTTCCGCAGCGACTTGGGGACGGACGCCTTCTTGGTGGACTTCTTGGACTTCGCCATGGGATCGGAGGTGGAGTGCCGCTCCTACCCCCTACGCCCCCCCGAACGTTCCGCCGCGTCGCGGAAACGGACCCCTCCAGTGCCGAGTACGACCCGTCCTCTCTCCCCGCACCGATGGCCCGCTCGACCTCCACCACCCGCTCCCTCCTCGAAGTCATCCTGGGCTTCCTGGGCGCGCTGCTGATCGTCCCCCTCCTCTTTAAGACGGCCTCGTCGCTCGTCCGCGGCATCTTCCGACTGGGCACGACCAAGCGCATCATCGGCGACGTGGTGATCGCGGGGCTGACGGCGCTCCTCACGCGCGAGGACGTGCTGGACAAGCTCTTCGGTCGGAAGGGCCAGACGGGAGACGGCCTGTTGAAGCCGCCGGTCGAGTAGGCAGACGGCCAGCAGGCACGTCCGCCTGGTTGCCCTCCTCGACTCGTGCTCCGCCCCCCTGATCCCCCCGCATGTCCAAGCGAACCCGCGTCGGCGTCCTCACCCACGGCTCTCTGGCGCAGGGCGTCGAGATGAAGCTGACGCCGTCGCGCTCGGTCGAGACGGTCCGCGCCGGGACCTTCGTCGTCGTAGAAGGCGAGACGGTGGACTTCTTCTCACTCATCACGGACCTGCGGATCGACGCCGCGAACGAGGGCATCCTGCTCCACCCGCCGGGCGAAGACGAGGAGTTGCTGCGGCAGGTCCTGCAAGGCTCGGGGACCTACGCGACCGTGTCCCTGCGGCCACAGTTGATGGTGACCCAGGGCATCGGCGACGCTGCGCCCTCTCCCGTCAAGACGATCCCGGCCCACTTCTCGGCCGTCGGCGAGGCTACCGACGACGACGTGGCGCGCGTGTTCGGGAGCGAGGCCGCCGAGGGCGGTGACCGCTTCTTCTTCGTCGGCACGCCGCTGGGGATGGACTCGCCGGTGTGCCTCGACCTCGCGCGGTTCGTGGAGCGCTCCAATGCGGTGTTCGGCAAGACGGGCACCGGCAAGAGTTTTTTGACTCGGCTCCTGTTGGCGGGAACGATCTCGACGAATCGCGCCGTCTCGCTCGTGTTCGACATGCACGGCGAGTACGGGTACGCCGTCCGCCAGGAGGCCGCCGACGGCGAGGGCTCGTTCGTGCCCGGCCTGAAAGATCTCTTCCCGACCCGCGTCCAGCTGTTCACGCTCGACCCGGAGTCCGCGAGACGCCGCAACCAGTCGGCCGACGTGGAACTGCACGTCTACGCCGACCAGATCGAGCCCGAGGACGTGCTGCCGCTGCGGGAGACGCTCAACCTGAACGCGACCGCGACCGAGAGCACGTACAGCCTCAAGAAGCAGTACGGCAAGAACTGGCTGACGCGTCTGCTCCAGGCTCAACCCTCCGAACTGGAGGAGATGGCCGAGGTCACCGGGGCGCACTCAGGCTCGCTGTCCGCTCTGCGCCGCAAGCTCGACCGGCTGGACGGCTACGCGTTCTTCCACACCGAGGCGTCGGCAGGCAAGCGGGACGCCGTCGAGGAGCTGTTCGAATCGCTCGACCAGGGCAAGTCGGTCGTCCTCCAGTTCGGCCGGTACCGGTCGCTGCTCGTCTACCTGCTCGTCGCCAACGTGATCACGCGGAGGCTGCGGGAGCGCTATGAGAAGAAGATGGAGCGCTATGAGGCGTCCAAGGATGAGGCCGACAAGCCCCGCCAGTTGCTGGTGACCATCGAGGAGGCACACAATTTCCTCGGCCCCGAGACGGCCCGTGAGACGCCGTTCGGCAAGATCGCCCGCGAGATGCGGAAGTTCTTCGTGTCGCTCCTCATCGTGGACCAGCGGCCGAGCGGGATCGACGAAGAGGTGCTGAGCCAGATCGGTACCAAGCTGGTCGCCCAGCTCAACGACGAGAAGGACATCGCCGCCGCGCTGGTCGGCACGCCCGGCGCGACGGGCCTCCGCCAGATCCTCGCGTCGCTCGACTCCAAGCAGCAGGCCCTTCTCCTCGGCCACGCCGTCCCGATGCCGATCACGATCCGCACGCGGGACTACGCGCAGGACCTGTTCGACGACGTCAAGGCCCGCCTCGGTGGCCCCGTCGGCGCGACGCCGGAGGCGCTGCAGGCGGAGATGGGGTCGTTGTTCTAACCGGACGCGTGCGTCGCGGTCCGCCCACGAGGCCCCGCTGGAGCACGCGGCACGGCACACGCACCCGATTGAACGCGGCGAGGGCTACGAGGAAGCAGTGTCCGCGGCGTCCAGCGTAATCCGGAAGGTCGTCCCCTCCCCTGGCGCCGTCGCCTCCACCACGATCTGGCCGCCGTGGTAGACCTCGATGATGCGGCGGGCGAGGCTGAGGCCCAGCCCCCAGCCGCGGCGCTTCGTGGAGAAGCCCGGCCGGAAGACGTGGCGCGCGGTCGCCCGGTCCATGCCCTTGCCCGTGTCGCGCACGAAGACGAGCACGTCGCCCCCCATCTCCGTCCCGGTGATCGCGATCTCGTGCGGCCCCGGCATCCCCTCCATCGCGTCGAGGGCGTTCTTGAGCAGGTTCTCGATGACCCACTCGTACAGGTCCACGTTGAGCCGCGCCGTCAGCCAGTCGGGTACGTCCACGGTGATGGCGACGGGCGGGCCGCTGGTGGGCACGCGGCGGCGGATGTAGTCGGCCACGGCGTCGAGGACGGGGCGGACGGGCGTAGGTGTGAGTGCCGGCATGGAGCCGATCTTCTCGAAGCGGTCGGCCACGCGGCGGAGGCGGTCCACGTCCTGCTCCAACTCGTCGGCCACCATCTCTGGGTCCACGGCGTCGCCGAGGCGGAGCAGCTCGACCCAACCGATCATGGACGAGAGCGGCGTGCCGAGCTGGTGCGCGGCCTCCTTCGCCATCCCGACCCACAGGTTCGACTGCTCGCTCCGCCGGACGTACGAGAAGCCCAGGTAGCCGACCAGCACGAACAGCGCGACGACGGCCAGCTGGACGTACGGAAACAGGCGGATCATCCGCGCCAGCGGGCTCTCGCCGTAGTGGACGAGCTGTCCGAACCCCTGGATCTGGATCGGGACGTGGACCGCGTCCATCTCGGCCGCGAGCGCCAGCAGGTCCTCGTCCTCCCCGACGTTGCGCGACAGCATGGCCGTCGTCATGGCCGTGTCCGTGATGACGGCCGGGATGCTGAACCGGTTGGGTTCGATGATCTGGGAGAACACGAAGTCCAGCCCGTCGGACGGCGGCCCGTCGCGCAGGCTGTCGATGGCGGCCAACAGCGCCGCCCGGCGCTCCGGCTCCAGCGCCGAGGCGCCGGTCGCCCGGGCGAGGTCGTCCCACACCTCCGGATCCGGCCCGACTGACTGCGCCGAGACGCGGTACTGAAACTCGATGGCCCGCGCCCAGAGCTCGACGGCCAGTTCGTCCTGCGACTCCAGGCGATCTGCCAGCCGTTGCGTGAACACGAGCGAGCCGAGGCCGATGGCGACGGCCGCGAGGATCAGCCCCAGCTTGATCTTGGTGCTGGTGGTGTAGGCGGTCAACGAGGGCGGGGTTGGCTTCGCCGGCCTTCGGCTCAGCGTTCAGGGTTCAGAGCCGGAGGGTCGGGGATGCCACACACTCCGAACGCCGAGCCCTGCCCCCTGAACTTAGCTCGCGACGAGCGTCTCCTCGCGCTTCGGCCCGGTCCCGATGACCGTGATGGGCACCTTCAGGCGGTCGCTGACGAACTGGAGGTAGTCGCGGGCCGCGTCCGGGAGATCGGCGATGTCGCGCGCCTCGGACAGGTCACCGGAGAAGCCGGGGAGCGTCTCGTAGACCGGGCGGGCGCGGTCGAGCGTCCGGAGGTCGGTCGGGAAGCGCTCGGTCGTCTTGCCGTCGATCTCGTAGGCCGTGCAAACCTTCAGTTCCGGCAGGCCGGACATCACGTCCAGCTTGGTCACGGCAAGCTCGGTGAAGCCATTCAGGCGCGACGTGTAGTTGAGCGCGACCAGGTCGAGCCAGCCGCACCGGCGTGGCCGGCCGGTCGTCGCGCCGAACTCGTGGCCCTCGGCGCGGAGCCGCTCGCCCGTCTCGTCCTCCAGCTCCGTCGGGAAAGGTCCATTGCCGACGCGCGTCGAGTAGGCCTTCACGATGCCGATGATGCGGTCGATGGCCGTCGGCGGGATGCCGAGCCCGGTGCACGCGCCGCCCGAGGTGGGGTGGCTGGAGGTCACGTAGGGGTACGTGCCGTGGTCCACGTCCAGCAGCGCGCCCTGCGCGCCCTCGGCGAGGATCGACTTGCCCTCGGCCAGCGCGTCGTTCAGGAAGGCCGACGTGTCGGTCACGTACGGGTCGATCTGCTGGTCGAACTCGACGTACTCGTCCACGATGGCGTCCACGTCGAGGCGCTCGGAGCCGTAGATGGCCGACAGGATGTCGTTCTTCTCCTCGATGGCCGCGGTCAGCTTCTTGCGGAGGCCGTCGCGGTCGAGCAGGTCCACGACCCGGATGCCGGACCGCGCGAACTTGTCGACGTACGCCGGGCCGATCCCGCGCCCGGTGGTGCCGATGGCCTCGGCGTCGCGCCAGCGCTCCTTGGCCTCATCGAGCGCCTTGTGGTAGGGCATGATGAGGTGGGCGTTGTGGCTGATCTTGAGCCGCCCGGCGACCGGATACCCGAGCGCCTCGATCTGACGGATCTCGTCCATCAGCGCCTTCGGGTCGATCACGACCCCGTTGCCGATCACGCAGGCCGTGCCCTCATGAAAGATGCCCGACGGGATCAGGTGGAGCACGAACGTCTCATCGCCCCACTTGATGGTGTGGCCGGCGTTCGCGCCGCCCTGGTAGCGGGCGACGATGTCCATGGACGGCGCGAGGAGGTCGACGACCTTCCCCTTGCCTTCGTCGCCCCACTGGGCGCCGATGACGACGGAAACTGGCATTGCGGAGGGAGAGAGTGATGCGGGATGCGAGATGGGGGGACGGGCCCGTGCCTCATCCCTCCGTCCCGCTATCCCTCGAACGATGCGACGGCCTCGTCGGCGGAGGCGAACGACTGGAAGACGCCGTCGAGTTGGGTCACCTCGAGGATGGCGCGGACGCGGTCGCCCACGGCCGCCAGCCGGAGGTCGCCCCCCGTGTTGCGCGCCGTCGTGAGCGCGCCGACGAGCATGCCGAGGCCGGACGAGTTCATGAACCGGACGCCTTCGAGATCGACGACCACCTGGAGCGGGGCGTCGCCGCGGACGGCGGCGAGTGCGTCATGGAGGGCCGACCCGTCCGGCCCGCCGAGCACATCGCCATCGAGGGAGAGCACGACGACACCGTCGTGGGTGGAGCTACGGATCTGCATGAAACCAGGGAAGGGCGGGGCCCCCAAGCTACGGGCGCCCCGCCCCTCCGGACGGTGAACGTCGTGTTCCGACTATGCGCTCGCCGCCACCATGCGGCGGGCCGGGGTGTACTTCTCACGCAGCGCCACCACGATGGGGCTCGCCACGAAGATGGACGAGTACGTGCCGACGCCGATGCCGACGAGCAGCGCCAGCGAGAAGCCCTTCAGCACCTCGCCGCCGATCAGGAACAGGATCAGGACTGCGATGAGCGTCGTGCCCGAGGTCAGGATCGTGCGCGACAGGGTCGTGTTGATGGCCCGGTTGGCGACCTGCTGGTACGGCTCCGTCTTGAAGAGCAGCGCGTACTCGCGGATGCGGTCGAACACCACCACGGTGTCGTTGATCGAGTAGCCGACGATCGTCAGCAGCGCCGCGATGATGGCTTGGTCGATCTGGAGCGAGAACGGGGTGATGTTGTGGAGCAGCGCGAACAGCCCCAGCACAATTACCACGTCGTGCGCCAGGCAGAGCACGGCGCCGAGCGCGTACCGCCAGTCGAAGCGGACGAAGATGTACAGCAGGATCACGAACAGCGCTCCGAACACGAGGATGATGGCCTTCTCCTTCAGGTCGGACGCGATGCTCGGGGTCACGAGCGACTTGCCCGCCAACTCGGGGTTGGAGCCCGCGAAGGCCTCCCCGATGGTCGAGAGGACGGTCGCCTCCAGCGCGTCGGGGTCGCCCTCGGCAGCCGTGCGGACGAGCATCGTCTGGTCGTCGCCGAACTCCTTGGCCTGGAAGACCTCCCCGGTGGCCGTCCCGAGGACGGACGCGACCTCAGAGGTCGGCACCGGCACGTCGGTGGAGATGATGAACTCGGTGCCGCCCTTGAAGTCGATGCCCGCCTCCAGACCCGGGTAGATCAGGGAGATGATGGACACGAGCAGCAGGATGCCCGAGATGATGTAGCTCTTCCTGAAGCTGCTCAGGAAGTCGAAGCGAGTGTTTTCAAAAATGCGCATTGCAGTAGTAGGTACAGGGTACGAGGTACGAGGTACGGGGCGGGCACGAGGCGGGGCGTCACCCCACGCTCGCGCCCGGTACCCTGAGTCAGCCGAAGGCGACGTTCATGCCGCGCTCCGTGACGAGGTAGTCGATGAGCAGGCGCGTCACGACGAGCGCCGTGAACAGCGACGTCAGGATGCCCGCCATGAGGGTGACGGCGAAGCCCTGGATCGGCCCGACGCCGAACGAGAACAGGATCACGCCGATCAGGAACGTGGTCACGTTGGCGTCGGCAATGGCCGAGAGGGCCTTCGCGAAGCCGCCTTCGACAGCGGCCTTCATCGTCTTGCCGGACGCCATCTCTTCACGGATGCGCTCGAAGATGAGCACGTTGGCGTCGACCGCCATGCCGATCGTGAGCAGGATGCCTGCCATGCCCGGCAGCGTCAGCGTCGCGCCGAAGGACGCCAGGACGCCGAAAATGAACAGCACGTTCAGCAGCAGCGCCACGTTGGCGATGAGCCCTGCGCTCCGGTAGTAGATCACCATGAAGATGCAGACCAGCACGAAGCCGACGAGCAGCGCGCGCGTGCCCGCCTTGATGGAGGCGGCACCGAGGCTCGGCCCGACTGTCTGCTCCTCGACGATGGTCACCGGCGCCGGGAGCGCGCCCGACTTCAGCACCGTCACGATGTCGTTGACCTCCTGGAGCGAGAACTGGCCCGAGATCTGCGTCCGCCCGTTCGGGATCCGCTCGTTGATGGTCGGGAAGGTGTAGACGAGGTCGTCGAGCACGATCACGACCGGCTTGCCGCGGTTGGCGCCCGTGATCTGGCTCCACCGGCTGCCGCCGGCGCCGTCCATCGTCAGCGACACCATGGGCGCGTTGGTGTAGGGATCGAAGTCCGGCCCGGCGTCGGTGATCACCTCGCCGTCCAGCTCGACGCGCTCGTTGACCGCGACGACGTAGTAGACGCCCTCGCCGTTCACGTCCACGCCCGCGTCGGGCCCGGCGGTGAACAGGAAGCGGACGCCCGGCGGGATCAGGCGCGCAGCGCCCGGGTCGGCGAGCAGGCGCGCGACCTCGGCGGTGTCGCTCTCGACCACCTGCCCGACGATGGGCGAGTTGGAGGACGGGTCGACCTGCACCAGCTGGAGCTTGCCCACCAGCGGGTTCGTCTCGGCGGCATCGGCGGCGTCGGCTCCGGCGGTGATGTCGCTGAGGTCGACTGCTGCGGCCGTGTCAGCGTCGGCGACGGCCGTCGAATCGCTGTCTGCGGTCGCGGTCGTGTCCGTCCCGGCCTCCTCGGCCTCGTTCTGGTAGTAGGCGAAGATCTGGGCGGCGGCCTGCTGGATCTCGGCCGTCGGCGGCGTGAGGTGGAAGGTCAGCTTGGCGGTGCCCTTGAGCAGGTCACGGACGCGCGTCTCGTCGTCCACGCCCGGCAGCTCCACCACGATGCGGGAGGAGCCCTGGCGCTGGATCAGCGGTTCGGTGACGCCGAAGCGGTCGATGCGCTGGCGGATGATCTCCTCGGCGCGGACGAGCGCCTCCTCGACCTCCGTCCGGAGGTAGGCCTCGACGTCGTCGTTCTCGGAGCGCGCCGTGATCTCAGCGGCCGTGTTGCGGAAGTAGCGCGCCAGGCGCGTGCCCGGCCGCTCGGCCTCGACGGCGTTGGAGAAGAGCGTCACGAAGTCCTCGTTCGAAGTCTCCGCCTGCTCGGTGGCGACCGCGAGCGCGGCGTCGAACGTGTCGTCGGCGCGGGTCCCGGCGAGCTCGCGGAGGAGCGCGCCCGTGCCCACTTCGAGCGTCACGTGCATGCCGCCCTGGAGGTCGAGGCCGAGCTTGAGGGCCTCCTCGCTGGTCGCCTGGATGTCGTCGCCGTGCTCTTCGAGGTACGCGGCGCGCTGGGCCTCATCCATGGCCGCGAGGTCGCGGTTGTTGAGGGAGTTCTGGAGGGTCGGGAAGAGCTGCCACACCGAGATGATGAGCAGCGCCGCGACCGAGATCAGTTTGAATCCGTAGCCTTGCATAGGTAGCGGACGTCCATACGGACGCCGGTTGGGGTCTGGGGGTGCGCCGGTCCCCTCGGACGGGCGCAGAAGAAACGATGGGGTCGGAGGGGCCCGAAGGCCGCACCCCTAGGGCGCCCGTGGACGCGTCGAGGGCGCCTGGACGCGGAGCGTCGGCGTCTCCCCGCCAGCCGGGAACTGGACCTCGGCGGACTGCGAAACGGGCGATGCGGAGATCCCCGGTGTCGTGGTCGCAGCGGTCGTCGGCGGGACCTGGACCTTGACCGTCGCCAGCGCTTCGTCGTGCGCGGGCGGCAGGATGCCGGACAACGACGCGCGGCCGAGCAGATGCGCGAGCACCTCGGCGGAGACCCCGTCGACGGCGGCGGCGTAGGTCTCGGCGAACACCGAGATCGGGTCCGCGCCGGGCTCGGCCGCCCGAGCCGCAGCGAGGGCCGACTCGAATGCCTCGGCGTCGTCCAGCATCGCCGACAGCGACGGCGGACCGCCGTGAGCACCGGCCGCGGGCACCAGCGACAGACCGAGCGCGGCGACGAGCGTCGCGGCGACCAGCCGGCGGAGGGTGTCGAGGCGGAGGAGGTGCACGGGTGCGAGAACGACAGCCGGTAAGCTAACCCCGAGATCGCGGAGATCGGGGTCTCCCCTACCGGGTCTTCGTCAGACCTGCACCGGGCGAGCTACGGCGTCACCTCCACGCCCCGCCAGAACGCGACGTGGTCCCGGATCTCGGCCGCCGCCTCCTTGGGCTCGCGGTAGATCCACGCCGCGTTCGGGTTCTCCTCGTCCCCGACGACCACGTCGAAGTACCCCGCCGTGCCCTTCCACGGGCAAACCGTCGTGTGGTCGCTCGGGCGCAGGTGGTCGCGGTTCAAGGACGCGGGCGGGAAGTAGTGGTTGCCTTCGACGACGACGGTGGCGTCGCTCTCGGCGATCACGGCACCGTTCCAGGTGGCTTTCATGAGACTGGGAACTGGGAACTGGGAACTGGGAACTGGGAACTGGGAACTGGGAACTGGGAACTGGGAACTGAAGCTGCTCACCTCGTCGCCGAGGTGGGGGGCCTCCGCGGATCAGTGCTGGTTTTCGGCGTCACCCGCGCTCGGCGCGGACCCCGGCCGATACGTCACGCGGCGTGGGGACGACGCAGAGCCGCCCCTCCCGGAACGGGTCCACGACCACGGGGACCCACTGGTACTGGCTGAGGTCGGCTCGCTCACGGCCGAAGCGCTCGGCCACGGCCGTCTTGAGCGCCTCGTAGGCCTCAGGCCCGACCAGGATGGCGTGCGCCTCCCCGCCCGCCTCGGCGAGGTCGCGAACGTGTTGGTCGAGCGTGGCGAGGAGAGCGTCGGGGGCGGGCGTCAGGTCGAGGACAGTCATGGCGACGAGGGTCTGAAGGCGGGTCTACCTTTGAGCCTGCCCCCGCGATCCATGACCCACTCGACCGGCGCCCTCGTCACCCCCGACGACGTGACCCTGTTCACGAGGACGTGGACTCCCGACCTGCCGACGCGGGCCGTGCTCGCGCTCGTCCACGGCGTCCACGAGCACAGCGGACGCTACGCCTACATGGCGAGCGCGCTGATGCGACGCGGCATCGCGGTCCACGCCTTCGACCTCCGCGGGCACGGGCACTCCGACGGTCCGCGCGGGCAGGTGGAGGGGTTCGACGAGTACGTGGATGACCTGAGCACCTTTCTTCTTCAGGTGCGCGCCGCAGCGGGCGACCTGCCGGTGTTCCTCATGGGCCACTCGATGGGCGGCCTCGTGGTGTCGTCCACCGTCTCCCACCGAGGAACCGACGGGCTGGCGGGCATCGTCCTGTCCTCCCCGGCCCTCGCCATCCCCGACCAGCCGAAGGTGCTCACCGCCCTCGCGCCGGTCGTCGCACGGTGGTTGCCCAACATCCCCGTCACCAGGCTGGACCTGTCGCGGCTCTCCAGGGACCCGACCGTCGCCCGGTCCTACGAGGAGGATCCGCTGACGATCACCCAGGGGGTCCGTGCCCGCCTCGGGTACGCCATCATCCGCGCCATCGACGAGGTCCGCGAGCGGCCGGAGGCTTTCGACGTGCCCCTGTACCTCTTCCACGGCGACGCCGATGAGGTGACGGACCTTGAGGGGACGACGTGGCTCGCCGAGCATGCGGCCTCGGACGACATCACGCTCCGCATCTGGGAGGGTTTCTACCACGAGACGCTCAACGAGCCCGAGCGCGACGAGGTCATCGGCGCCCTGGCCGACTGGCTCGACACGCACATCCAGGCGAGCTGATCAGTCCTCGACGCCGGGGAACGACTCCACGAACTGGACCTCGACGTCAGCGAAGGACTCCACGAACTCGACCGTGTAGTCGGGGAAGGACTCCACGTACTGCCATTCCCCCGGGTCGTCCGCGAACGAGTCGACCACCTGCACGCGGAGGTCGGGGAAGCTGGTGACCACCTTGACGGTGCAGTCGGCGAACGACTCGACGACCTGGATCTTCCCGTAGAGGCGAGCCGCGCCGGGGCACTCGTCCGCGGGCGGGGCCAGGAGGGCGAGCAGCGGCAGGATCCAGAAGTTCAGCATGACGGCCTCGGCGAGGGGTGCCCACGGGAGGATTCGAACCTCCGACCTGCGGTTTAGGAAACCGACGCTCTATCCCCTGAGCTACGTGGGCAGGAGGGCCAGAAAAGATAGTCCGATCGGCTCACGGTGGACGTGGAGAGCGCCGGTAGCTTCGGCCAACGCCCCCGACGCTCATGGCTCTCACTGCTCAGCGAGGCGACCGCAAGGCCATCTGGGCCTGGTCTCTGTACGACTTCGCCAACTCGTCCTTCACCACGCTCGTCGTCACGTTCATCTACGGGACGTACTTCACGGGCTACATGGTGCTCGGGCCCGACGCGTCCGGGGCCCTGGTGCCGGACGCCGAGGCGGGCACGGTGCTCTGGTCGCGCGCGGTCACCATCACGGCCATCGTGGTCGCCCTCCTCTCTCCCATCCTCGGCGCGTTCGCCGACCGTGGGGGGGCGCGCAAGCGGTTCCTGCTCGCGATGACGGTGATCTGCGTCGTCGGGACGGTCGCGCTCTACACCTCAGAGCCGGGGCAGGCACTGCAGGCGCTGGTCTGGTTCGTAATCGCCAACGTGGCCTTCGAGACGGCGCAGGTGTTCTACAACGCCTACCTGCCGGACGTCGCCCGGCCGGAGCAGATCGGTCGGATCTCCGGGTATGGCTGGGCGCTCGGCTACGTGGGTGGGTTGCTCTGCCTCGCGATCGCCCTGGTCGTGTTCGTCAACCCGGAGGTGGCGCCGTTCGGGCTCGACAAGGCGACCGGCGAGCACGTCCGGGCCACCAACCTGCTCGTGGCCGGGTGGTTTGCGCTGTTCTCCATCCCGACGTTTCTGGTGCTCCGGGAGGTCCAGGTCGAGAACCGGCCTGCGTTCGGGACGCTCGTCCGCGAGAGCTTCGGAGAGCTCGCCGAGACGGCGCGCGAACTCCGGCGCTTCCGCCAGATCGTGCGGCTGTTGATCGCCCGCATCTTCTACAACGATGGGCTGGTCACGCTGATCGCGTTCGGCGGCATCTACGCGCAGGGGACGCTCGGCTTCTCCATTTCGGAGGTCCTGCTGTTCGGCATCGTGCTCAACGTGGCGGCCATGATCGGTGCCCTCGGCTTCGGCTTCCTGGACGACCGGATCGGCGGGCGCCCGGTCCTCTTCATCTCGCTGGCGCTGCTGACCGTCGCCGCAATCCTGGCTGTCTCGACCACCAACACGACGGTGTTCTGGGTCTCCGGCATCCTGGTCGGTCTGGCCATCGGGCCGAACCAGTCGGCCAGCCGGTCGCTGCTGGGACGCTTCGTACCGGACGACAAGGAGACGGAGTTCTACGGCTTCTTCGCCTTCTCGGGCAAGGCGACGGCGTTCATCGGCCCCTTCCTCCTCGGCGTGCTCACGGCGGCTTTCGATTCCCAGCGGGTCGGCATTTCCATCGTGGTCGTCCTGTTCGCCATCGGCGCGGCGCTGCTGACGCGCGTCGACGAGGCGGAGGGCATCCGGCTCTCGGGCCGGCCCGCGGCGTGAGGCGGGGGGGCGATCTTGCGAGACGCCTCCCCTGCCGCCATGACCGTCGCCGATGTCCTCGCCACGCTCCACGCCTGGGCGCCGCCCGGCCAGAAAGCCGACTTCGACCGGGTCGGTCTGCAGGTGGGCGACCCGGCCGCCGAGGTCACCCGCGTGCTCGTCGCGCTGGACCTTACGCCCGCTGTCGTGGACGAGGCCTCGGAGGCGGGCGCAGAGCTCATCGTGACGCACCACCCCCTGCTGTTCAAGCCCCTCGACCGGGCGACGACGGACCACCCCATCGGCTCGCTCGTCTGGCGGCTGGCCCGCGCGGGCGTCAGCTTCGCCGCCATCCACACGAACCTGGACGCGGCGCACGGCGGCGTGTCGTTCGCGCTGGCGGAGCAGCTCGGCGTCCGCGACCTCTCGATCCTGGCTCCCCTCGACGGGGTGATGCGACAGGTGGTCGTGTTTGTCCCCGCCTCTCACGCCGACGGGGTCCGCGAGGCGATGGCGGAAGCGGGCGCAGGGGAGATCGGTGAGTACACCGGCTGCTCGTTCTCTGTGTCGGGTACGGGCCGGTTCCGACCGGGCGCAGCCGCCACGCCCTACCTCGGAACTGTAGGTGAGGGAGCCGAGGTGGAGGAAGTGCGCATCGAGGCCGTCGCGCCGACGTGGGCGGTGGGTGCCGTCCGCCGCGCCGTCGCGGGCGCCCACCCGTACGAAACGCCGGTGGTGGAGGTCTCCTCGCTGGAGGGCCAGGCGACCCGTCAGGGGTACGGCGCCATCGGCCGCCTGGACGCCCCGGAGCCGCTCCCTGCCTTTCTCGCTCGCGTTCGCCACGCGCTGGGGGCCGGTGCGCTGCGGTACGTCGGGAACGATGACCAGACGATCGAGCGGGTGGCCGTCTGCGGCGGCTCCGGGCTGAGCTTCCTGCCACACGCCCTCCAGGCCGGCGCCGACGCCTACGTCACCGCGGACGTGACCTACCACCGCTTCTTCGAGGCGCTGGACACCCAGGGCCAGCCGCGCCTCGCGCTGGTCGATGCGGGCCACTACGAGACCGAGGCGGTCACGGAGCGCCTCATCGCCGACCGCCTCCGCTCCCACCACCCGGACCTGGCCGTGGAAACCACCCACCACCGCACGTCCCCGATGCGGACCTACTCGGGTTCCTGACCTCCGCCCGCCTCGACGACGCAGGCGGGGCGCCGCACAATTCGCCCGGGGCTCAAAACCCGGCGCCCGTACGGGAGGTAGCATACTCGTTCCCCACGCGCACACTCCATGGCGACCGACACGACCACGATCGAGGACCAGCTCCGAGCCCTCGTTCGCCTTCAGATCATCGACACCAAGATCGACCAGCTCACCAAGCTCCGCGGCGACCTCCCCGACGAGATCCGGGACCTCGAGGACGAGCGGGCGGGCCTCCAGACCCGGCTGACCAAGATCGACCAGGACAAGAAGGAGGCGGAGGTCCAGAAGAAGAAGCTCAAGCTCGACATCGCCGAGAGCGAGGGCCTGATCCGCAAGTACGAGGAGCAGCAGCTCCAGGTGCGCAACAACCGCGAGTACGACGCCCTCACGAAGGAGATCGAGGCGCACCGCCAGCGCATCCAGAGCGCCTACGAGGAGATCGAGCGCTACGACAACCTCGACGAGGACTCCCTGGAGACGGTCGACGGCGCCGACGACACGCTCAATGAGCTCGAGGCCCGCATCGCCGAGAAGCGCGTCGAGCTGGACCGCGTGGTCGAGGAGACCAAGACCGAGCAGGACCAGTACGAGGAGCAGCGCGCCAAGGCGGCCGAGGACATCGACGGGCGCTACCTGCGTGCCTACGAGCGCCTCCGGACGCGCGTCCGCGACGGCCGTGCCGTCGTCCCGATCGAGCGGGGTGCCGCCGCGGGCTTCATGGTGCCGCCGCAGCGCCAGGTCGAAGTCCGCCAGCGCGACCGCATCATCGTCTCGGAGCATGACGGCCGCATCATCGTCGACGACGCCCTCTTCGCAGAGGTGGACGGCGAGGGCTAGGCTCGAACGCACAGGATCTCTGAGCGGGCGTCGGTGCGATCACCGGCGCCCGCTCGTTTCTTGTGGGCGCGTCGGCTGGGCCGCCGCCTCGGGAGCGCCTTCGGGCGGGTGCCGGGGAGGAACGTCCGGACACCGCAGGGCACCGTGCTTCCTAACGGGAAGGCGTCTCGCGCGAGCGGGGCGACGGCATGTGCAACAGAGAACAGACCAGCCGATGGCGGGCGCCCGCGTCCGCACAGGTGATGGGTGAAACGGTGGGGTAAGAGCCCACCGGCGCGGCCGGCGACGGTCGCGGCCAGGCAAACCCCACGGGGTGCAAGGCCACACAGTCCCGCGCTCCGCTCCGGCGGGGCCGCTCGCTGCCCGCGAGTGTCGCGGGACGGGTAGGCCGCTCGAGGCCGCCGGTGACGGCGGTCCCAGATAGATGGCGGCACAGGGCGGCGGGTCGACTCCGCCGCCCGGACAGAATCCGGCGTACAGGCCGACGCGCGTCGAGGCGGGGCCTCTCCTTCGGGGGAGGCCCCGCTCTGTTGTAGGTGCCTGGCCAGCCCCCCGGACAAAAGAAGGGCCGCCCGGCAGATGCCGAGCGGCCCCAGGAGGGTCACCGAGGTGGACTTACTCGGCCGGAGGCGCGTCGGAGACGTCGGGGGCCGGGGCGCCCGCGTTCGGGGCGGGGGTCGCGTCCGGCATGGGCGCCTCGATCGGGGCCGGAGCCGTCGAGGGCAGCTCGCCCGCCCGCTCCTGCAGGATGCTCCCGCCGCCGCCGCCCGCGCGCGGGATGAAGAACGTCGTGATGAGGCACATGCCGAGGAAGGTCCAGCCGAGCCACCAGGTCACCTTCTCGAGGAAGTCGGGCGCCTGCCGCGCGCCGAGGATCTGGGTGGTCTGGCCCCCGGCGGCGATGCCCGCCAGGCCGCCGCCCTTCCCGCTCTGGAGAAGGATCGCGATGCCCATCAGCAGGGCGATGATCAGGATCAGGACGATCAGGAAGTAGAACACGGTCGAGGCGCGGAGGGGAACGGGAAAGCTACCGCCCCGCCGGACCGCCGCCACGCCCTCGGCGCTCATGTCCTGTGAAGACGGACCGTGCCCGTGCTACCGACGTGCCATCGCGGCGTTGGCGAGCAGGAGCGCGACGCACGACTTGGCGTCCTCGATCTCCCCGCGCTCGGCCATCGCGACCGCCTCGGCCAGGGGCATCCGGAAGGGCTCGACAAACTCGTCCTCGTCGACGTGGGTGCCGACCTCGTGGAGGTCCTCGGCGAGGAACAGGTGGATGGTCTCGTCGGAATAGCCGATGGCGGGGAACGTCTGCCCGAGGCGGGTCCACCGGCGCGCGCCCACCCCCGCCTCCTCAGCCAGCTCTCGCTTCGCCACGGCGAGGGCGTCTTCCCCCTCCCCGTCGAACTTCCCGGCGGGAACCTCCCAGAACTCGCGCCCAGGCCCAAAGCGGAACTGACGGAGCAGGATCACACGGCCCTGGTCGTCGACGGGCACCACCGCGCTCGCGCCGGGGTGCTTGATCCATTCACGGCCCGAGGTGCCGCCGTCCGGGAGGCGCACCTCGTCGCGGCGCACGTCCAGCAGGACACCATCGTAGACCTGTTCGGAAGAAAGCGAGCGCTCGGTGAGATCCATGAAGGGTGAGGTGTGGGGTCGAAGAAAAGGGGATCCGGCGTCTGGGAACCGGGAACTGGCGTCGGAACCTGGGAACCGTTCCCGACCGGTTCCGCAGCGAGACTCGGCTTAGCCCGCGTCCCTCATCGCCTGACTGGCGGCCACTTTGAGGGGATCCACCGCAGGGCCGAGAGGCGGATTGTAGATCAGGTCGAAGTCCTCGGCGAGGTCCCGGACGGTCCCGCCGCCGATCACCAGCGGGACGAGGACGTTGGCGCGGAGCGCGGCGCCCTCGCGGCCGACGAGCTGCCCCCCGAGGATGCGTCCACTCCCGCGCTCGCTGACGAGCCGCACGTCGATCGGTGCTGCCTCCGGGAAGGCACGGGTGCGACTGACGTGGCGCACGTCGGTGGCGACGGCGTCGAACCCGGCGTCGAGCGCGCGCGACAGCGAGAGACCGACCGAGCCGACCTCCACGCCGAACGCGCGCACGCCCACTGCTCCGGCGAACGGCCGGAACCGGTCGGCCGACCGGGTGCTCGCGGAGCCCGCCGCGTTCCGAGCGGCGACACGCGCAGTCCGCCGGGCCATCGTCGCGAGCGGCCAGAGGACGCGCCGCCCGTCGGGCGCGCGGGGGATCTGGACGACATCGCCACAGGCCCAGACCGAGCGCGCGGATGTGTGCATCTGGTCGTCCACGGCCACCCCGCCCATGTCACCGAGGCGGAGGCCTGCGGCGGCGGCCAGTTCGGTGCGCGGCTCCACGCCGACGGAGACGATCACCATCTGGCAGCCGATCAGCTCGCCGCGGTCGGTGCGGACGGCGCGGACGCGCCCGTCGTCTTCGGCCAGGATCTCGGTCGCCCGCTCGGCGCGTACCGGCACGCCCGCCTCGGCGACCGCACGGTCCATCAGGTCACTGGCCTCGCAGGCGACCGTGCTGCCCAGCACCCGGCCATTCGGGTCGAGGATGGAGGCCCGGAGCCCGCGGCTGCGCATCGCCTCGGCCATTTCGAGCCCGATGTAGCCGCCTCCGACGATCACCACGTGGCGAACAGGTTGCGTGTCCAGCCACCGCTGGATGGCGTGCGTATCCACGAGGTCGCGGACGGTGAACACGCCAGCGGCGTCTTCCCCCTCCACGCCGAGACGGCGGGCGCGAGCGCCCGTGGCGAGGATGAAGCGGTCGAACGCTTCCTCGCGGGTGCTGCCGTAGTCGAGCGCCTCCACGGTGAGTCGGCTCCGTCGGGGGTCGAGCGCGGTGACCCGGTGGCGAACGTGGACGGTGACGCCGCGCGTCCGCTCCATCGCCTCAGGCGTGAGCACCTGGAGCGTCGTCTCCGGTTCGAGGTGGCCGCCCAGGAGGTACGGGATCTCACACGTGCCGACGGAGATGTGCGGTCCCTGCTCGAACAGCACGACCTCGGCGTCGGGCGCGCGGCGCTTCGCCTCGGCGGCGGCGGCGGGGCCTGCGGCGAGGCCCCCGATGATGGCGAGTCGCATTTAACCGGAAGCGAGGGAGTCGGCGACGGCCTCGTGTGGCGCCTCGCCGGGATGGTCGTGGGAGCGGGGCTCCAGATGGCTCGTGATCTGCACGCGGCTGTCCGGAAACAACGCCTGCTGCCGACGCTCGACGGCGGTCGCGCGCTCGTGCGCCTCGTCCAGCCGTAGCGCGTCCGGCATGAGAAGGTGCTGCTCGATCCAGACGTGGTCGTTCACCCGCCGGTGGCGAACGTGGTGGTGCCCGTCGATCAACCCCTCCTCGACCGCGTCGTCCAGGATCCTCAGCACCCGCGCCGTCGCCTCCGGCGAGGCCGACTCCATCAGCCCGCCGTACGCCTCGCTCATCAGCCCCCAGCTGGTCCAGACGATGTTGAGCCCGAGCAACAACGCCACGACGGGATCCAGCCAAACCCAGCCGGTCAGCCACACGAGCCCGATGGCGACCACCACGCCGAGGCTGGTCCACATGTCCGTCAGGACGTGGTGGCCGTTGGAGATCAGCACGAGCGCGTTGGTGCGCCGTCCGACTCGCACGAGGCTGAGGCCCAGGACGAGGTTGACCAGTCCGAGCACTCCGGTGATGAGGAGCCCGAGCCCGATCTGCTGGATCTCAGGCCCGCGGATCAGATCGACCGTCGCCGTCCAGACGATGCCGACCGCGGCGACGAGAATGAGGGCGCCCTCCACGCCCATCGACAGGTAGGCGATCTTGCCATGGCCGTATGGATGCTGCGGGTCGGGCGGCTGGGCGGCGTACCAGAGGCTGAAGCCCGCCATCCCGGTCGCTGCGAGGTGGACGACCGACTCCAGCGCGTCCGACAGGATGGCCGTCGAGCTGGTGAGGCTGTACGCTGCCGTCTTCCCGACCAGCATCACGACCGCGATCGTGAGGCTCGCCGTCATCGCAAGGCGCTGCTGGCGCGTGGCGTCGGCGCGGCCCGGCGGGCTGGGGTCGTGGGGGAGATGCCGCATCGGGCGTGGGACCCATCGCCCCGATGCGAGTTTCCGGGGACCACCGGTCCGGCCCACGCGTCGTCCACTTTCCACACCCCGATCCCATGACACTGGAGCACGTCGGCATCGCCATCGCAGACCCCGCGCACGCCGCGCTGTTCGAGCGCCTCTTCGCGGCCGCCCCCTACAAGGCCGAGGTGGTCGAGCGGGAGGGCGTCCAGACGCTGTTCTTCGGCGACGGTGGCGAGGCCCACGCCGCGCCCAAGATGGAGCTGCTGGAGGCGATCCGCGAGGACTCGCCCATCGCGACGTACGTGTCGAAGCGCGGTCCCGGCCTGCACCACCTCGCGTTCGAGGTCGCCGACCTCGACGCCGAGATGGACCGCGTCGCCGCTCTCGGGATCCGCCTCCTCGCCGACGCTCCGAAGCCGGGCGCGGACGGCAAGCGCATCGTGTTTCTCCACCCGAAGGACACCGCGGGGGTGCTCGTCGAACTGGTCCAGTCCGTCCGCCCCGCCCCCGAGTGGACCGAGGTGGGCGGGGTCGCGATGCAGCTCTCCGGCCCCGAGGGAGCGCCGCCGCTGCTAGTGCTGCACGGCGCGCTGGGGTCGACGGAAATGGAGACGGACCGGCTGATCCGGGTCTGGGAGCGCGACTTCCGGGTCGTCGGGATGGACCTGCCAGGGCACGGGCGGAGCGCCCCGCTGGAGACCCCGTCGCCGGCGTGGAACCGGTTCGTCGCGGATGCAATAACGGCCTACGAGAGTCTGAAGCTCGGTCCCGCCGCCGTGTTCGGCTTCTCGATGGGCGGCGGCGTCGCCCTCGGCCTCGCTCTCCGACGGCCCGACCTCGTGACTCGCCTCGCGGTCCATGGGGCCAACGTCCAGTGGGATCGTGCCGAGGTGGAGGCGATGGTGGGGCCGATGGACGTGGCGACGATGCAGGCCGCGCAGCCCTTCTGGGCGCGGCGCCTCGCCGAGGTCCACGGGGCGGACCGCTGGCAGGCGCTCGTCGCCCAGATGATCGCCTTCACGCGTGGCCTCCCGGATGCCTGGATGACGGACGCCGAGCTCGCCCAGATCGCCGTGCCCACCCTCGTGTCGGCCGGCGACGCCGACCGATTCTTCGACGTGCGCCACGCCGTCGGCCTGTACCGTGCGATCCCAGACGCCCGGCTGCGCGTGATCCCGGGCCTCGATCATCCCATCCAGGGGGTCGAGGTGCCGACGTTCGCGGCTGGCATCCGAGACTTCCTGCGCGCATGACTGTCCGCCCCTTCCCCCCTGCCGAAACACCCGACGCCGTGCGGCTCGCGGCCAGGGCGTTCGCCGACGATCCCCTCTTCCGGTTCGTCTACCCCGACCCGGCCCGACGGCTCGCGGGGTTCGCCCGCGAGCACACGGCCTACATGCGCCACTACTACCGTCCGTACGGTGTGTGTGAGGCGGCCTATCTCGACGGCGCGATGGCCGGGATGGCCCTCTGGCTGCCACCGAACACCGACCCACCCGCGTGGCGCGAGTGGGCCACGTTCCCGACGCTGGCGCGGACGGTCGGGCTGCGTCGCCTCCAGACGGTTATCCGCGCCTACCATGCGTTCGACCACGCCATGCCCGAGCAGCCGTTCTGGTACCTCGGCCTGCTCGCCGTCGCGCCCGAGGCGCAGGGGGCCGGCGTCGGCTCGTCGCTCGTGCGCGCAGGCCTCGCACGGGCCGACCGCGACGGCGTCGGCTCGTTTTTGGAGACCGGGACGGCAGCGAACGTCGCATTCTACCAGCGCCTCGGGTTCACCGTCACAGAGGAGATCCCGTTGCCCGGCGGCGGCCCCACCCACTGGGGAATGTGGCGGCAGCCGGGCAACGGCCCCGCTAGAACCGGAACCGCAGACCGCCCGTGACCGGCGCCCGGGACACGTCGAAGACTCCAAACTCGCCCGCGCGGTCGTCGCCTGCGAGCGGGATCGAGAGCACGAGGGGCAGCGACACGTCGGCCCCGAACAGACGGAAGCGGAGGTCGACTCCCGCGAGTGCTCCCGCCTCGGCGCAGCGGCCGGTCGTGGTGATCCCGAGCGTCTGGCACGCCGACGCGTAGGCCCCGACGGTCGGCGCAAGGGACAGGCTGCCGACGATCGGGAATGAGCGACTCAGCGTGGCCTGCCCCGTCCCGCGGATGCGCCGGAGCCCGAAGCCGTCCGCCACGGAGACATCGGCGAACGTCGCCGTGCCGAGTACGCGAGCATCGAACTCGACGCCGCCCCCCAGCTGGTGAGTGGTCCCGAGCGACGGGCCAAGCGTCAGGAAGGCACCACCCGCCCCGTACGTCAGGTCGCCTGCGCTGAGGTGCATGCCGAGGTCGACGGCTGGGGTGATCCTGCGACCTGCGTCGACGCCGACGACGAACGCTGTGCCCTGCGACCCGAGGACGGCGACTCCGGCGAGCGGACTGACATAGGTGCCGGACGAGTCCAGGAGGACTGGCTGGGCGAGGGCGGGGAACGAGAGGAGAAGGAGGGCCAGGGCCAGGGCTGTGCGCATCGGCAACGGGGAGAATGAAGGAACCCGCACAACGGTACCTCGCCCGGCCTCGTACCCAGCGAGCGTCGACACCCATCTCTTCTCCGCCTCCCATTCCTTCTCAAACCCCTGACGTTCGGGAGCTTGTCTTATCGCCAGATTCGGCTGCCATTCCGCTGCAACTTCTGCCCTCTCCCTCCGTGAGTCGGCGA
Source organism: Rubrivirga sp. SAORIC476 (assembly GCF_002283555.1). NCBI lineage: Bacteria > Pseudomonadati > Rhodothermota > Rhodothermia > Rhodothermales > Rubricoccaceae > Rubrivirga > Rubrivirga sp. SAORIC476. The sequence continues at coordinate 127,993 of NZ_MVOI01000002.1, forward strand.
CGAGCGGGGTCTGAGGCCTTCCGCATCACGAGGCCAAATGAACGACCCAGGTCGAGAGTGGGGAACGGTGCGTTCAGACGAGTGGGCCACGGCCGAGGAAATCGCACGCCCGCTCCACCAGCCCGTGCCACGCGCGGCGAAGGGGGTGCCCCCCTACGGCCTCGAGAACCATGGGACGGTACCGTAGGCAGGTGAACGGCCGTCGTCATCCCCGGGAGCGACGTTGCCGGATCGACGTACATCGCCCGTCTCCCCCACCCCGATGACCGACGACCTCGCCGAGAAGCTCGCCAACCTGCCCACCTCGCCGGGCGTCTACCAGCACAAGGACGCCGAGGGCAAGGTGCTGTACGTCGGCAAGGCCAAGAACCTGCGGAGCCGCGTGCGGAGCTACTTCCAGGAAGGCCGCCCGCGCGAGGCCAAGACCGAGGCGCTCGTCCGCAAGATCGCGGACGTTGAGGTGATCGTGACCGACACCGAGGTCGAGTCGCTGTTGCTGGAGGACAACCTGATCAAGAAGATCAAGCCGCGCTACAACGTCCTTCTCAAAGACGACAAGAGCTACCCGTACATCTGCATCAAGAAGGAGCGCTTCCCCCGCGTCTTCCCCACGCGGACCGTCCGCCGCGACGGCTCGCTCTACTTCGGCCCGTACACGGACGCGCGGGCCATGAAGCTGGTCCTGAAGACCATCAAGGACCTGTTCAAGCTGCGGTCCTGCGCGCTCCACCTGAACCAGGCGGCCATCGAGGCGGGCAAGTACCAGCCCTGCCTGGATTACCACATTCAGAAGTGCGCTGCGCCGTGTGTCGGCTACGAGACGGAGGCGCACTACGACTCCACGATCCGCCAGATCACGGCGCTCCTCAACGGCAAGACGTCTGAGCTGGAGGCGCTGCTGACGGGCGAAATGCAGCGACTCGCGACCGAGAAGCAGTTCGAGGAGGCCGCCGAGGTCCGCGACCGTCTCAAGGCGCTCCGGACGTACTCGCAAAAGCAGAAGGTGGTCACCGACCCCGAGGTGGACCGCGACCTGTTCGCCATCGCCCTCGACCGCGAGGTCGACGCCGGAGTGGGCGTGCTGTTCAAGGTCCGCGAGGGCAAGATCATCGGGCGCGAGCACAAGATCGTGCGCGGCATCGAGGGCGCCGAAGATGGCGAGATCCTGCAGCGGATCGTCGAGGGCTACTACGCCAACGCCGCCTTCCTCCCGAACGAGGTGTTCCTCGCGAGCGAGCTGTCCGACGCGTCGGTCGTCGAGGCGCTGCTGCGCGAGAAGAAGGGCCGCAAGGTGGAGGTCCGCACCCCCCAGCGGGGCGAAAAGGTGGACCTGATGAACATGGTCGAGGCCAACGCGCGGCTGCTCCTCGGCGAGTGGCAGCTCCAGCAGGAGCAGCGCGAGGAGGAGCGGATCCCGCGCTCGGTGCTCAGCCTCCAGCGCGACCTGCGCCTGAAAAACCCGCCGCGGCGGATCGAGTGCTTCGACATCTCCCACCTCGGCGGCACCGGGACAGTGGCCAGCTGCGTCGTCTTCCAGGACGGCAAGCCCCGCAAGTCCGACTACCGGACGTACAAGATCCGGACGGTGGAGAACGGCAAGCCGGACGACTTCCAGTCGATGCGCGAGGTCGTGGAGCGGCGGTATTCGCGGCTGTTAGAGGAGAACGGCCCGTGGCCCGACCTCGTCATCATCGACGGTGGCAAGGGGCAGCTTTCCTCGTCCGTCGAGTCGCTGCGGCGCGTCGACGTGTACGGCAAGTTCCCGGTTGTCGGGCTCGCGAAGCGGTTGGAGGAGGTCTTCTTCCCCGGCCAGAGCGACTCGGTCATCATCCCGCGGACGTCGTCGTCGCTGCGGCTCATCCAGCGGGTCCGCGACGAGGCACACCGGTTCGCGGTGACGGCCCAGCGCAAGCAGCGGCGCATCAAGGACCTGCGGAGCGAACTGCTGGACATCCCGGGCGTCGGAGCGAAGACGGCGAAGAAGCTGCTCACCGAACTCGGCAGCGCCAAGGCGGTCCGGGCGGCGACCGAGGCGGAGATCGCGGCGGTCACGGGGCCGTCGGTGGCGGCCAAGATCCGGGCACACTACGACGACGGATCCCCAGAAGCGTCCGGAGGGAAATAGGCTCCCTCCGGCCGTGTACGACGCCAGCCCGAAGGGGCCTACCCCGCGAGCGCGCGGAGTTCGCGCGCCGCGTCGAGTCGGCGCAGGGTGATGATGTCGTCGGTCTTCCCGGTCTCGACGAGGGTGCGGCGGACCTCTGCAGGGAGATCACAGTCCTTGCATGGCGTCCCTCCGGCGACGTGCGCCTCAACGGCAGCAGCAGCGCCGAGAGCCACCTCCTGAAGGTCGGCAGGGCTCCAGCCTGACCCGAACGCCTTCACAGTTTCCAACACCGCCTCGGCTTCCGGACTCCCGCGGTCGACCAACACCTGCGAATAGGCCAGTGCGAGGTCGGTCGTCCCCGACTCTCGGGTGTTGGGGTTCAGATACCCCACCAGCATGAGCTTCGCCATCGACTGTTCGACAGTGGCCCTGATGACACCTGGCTCGGCGTTTCGGATGTGCTCCTGAGCAAGAGCATGCGCCTCCTGCCACGTCGTCGCGTTGTTGGACACGTCGTACATGGCATCCACCGCCACGTTTACCCGCTCCTGGAGAACCTCCATCGGGTGGCCAGGTGCTCGGGAAAACTCAACGCCGTCGAGCGCTCGTTCGACCGCAGCAGGGTAGGACTGGGTGACGAGACCCGAGGACTCCTCCTCGCAGGCTGTGAGAGATACTGATACGCTTGCCAGAACAAGCAGGACTCGGAATGTTGTCATTGAAGTGCGTGCAGCTTTGAGGGACAAACTAACAGACGGAGGAGACTCCGTCAGCCTTGAGCAGAGCACATTGATGGATCCGTCCCTCCGTAGGACCCTCCGGACCCATCCGTGCATGCCCAACGGAGCGTGCAATAGGAGCCACCGTTGGGATTCGGCTCCATCTGACCCCATGTCCTGCAAAACTCCTGGAGCGCAAACTGACTCTCCGCCTGGGACACTCCAGGGAGCGCCAACATCACTACAGCCAGAGAGAAGGGAAGGGACCTCATCATCGTAAACACCACGTCGTGCGGGGAAGAAGGGCAATGGGACACGGCCCCGTTTTGACCAAGCTACACGTCGCGACGCCTCACACAATGGTGCACAAAGACGATTTCTCTAGACTACCGCATCCTATGAGCGATAAGCCTGGAAATAAAACGCACCTGAATCAAGCGGGGCCTATCGGTTAGCGGGACGAATCTGGTCGGTTTGACCTGCCTCAGGTAGGCCGAGGCCAGACCAGCCGGACTGAAGCGAGCCCAACCCGAACGATGTCTTGCGACTCTATTGATCGTTCGGCAAGTCACTCCATGCAGCAACCGAAACGAAGGCCGCAGGACCAAATAGTTCTTCCCTGTGTCGCGATGAAGCAACAGACACGGGTCCAGTCAACGCTCCCCGAGCACGCGGCATGGCCTCACCTGCGACACATGCACACCTCCCGCGTTCCACTATGATCGTTGTCCGCGCCCTGGCGCTCCTTCTCCTCGTCAGCAGCCTCACCGCTCAGGCTCAATCCCCCACACTCGACCCCGAGTACGGACAGGACGGGTTCGCTCGTGGCCTTGCGGCCTCCCCCCTGTTCAACCTGGAGTCGGTCCGCTTCGTGACGCGTCCCGATGGGTCGGTGTACTACACCACGATCACCTGGGAGTCGGCGATCAGCAAGAGTCGGGTCGGACTTCAGGATGCCGACGGGGAGGGCGTCCTGACGTTCGGAACCGACGGAGCGTACGGGCTCCCTGCGCTGGCCGGAACGCCGACCACCCCCTCGTCCGAGACCGCCTCCGACATCATCGAGGACTCGCGCGGACACGCGGTCATCGTGGGGACCAGCACGGCCCCCGTGGGCGATGTCGTTCCAGCCCCGTTCATGCTCCGGCTGCGTCCCGACGGTACCCCAGACCCGCGCTTCCCCTACCGTCGCATCGAGATGGGGGTCCCGGCCTACGCCTCCAAGGTCATTCAGGTCGGGGGACGCTACCTGGTCGGCATCAGCACGGCGACGGGCTGCGGCCTGCTCGCGGTCGGGCCGACGGGTGAGATCCAGAGCGACTACGGCGTAGATGGTTATGCCGTCCTGCCCGTTGGGTCCTCCTGCGGCACGACGGCGCTCGACCTGGACGCCTCGGGTCGTGTGCTGGTGGGCCTCAACGCTCTGCTCGACGGCGAGCGTCGGGCCGTCGTGGTGCGAGTGAGCCGGACCGGCCGGATCGACCAGCGGTACGGGACCGACGGGATGTACCTGCCCGTTCCAGATCTGCCGACGGTTTTGAAGTCGCTCGTCGTGGCCGAGAATGGTCGAATCCACACGGCCGGCTACACCATCGGCGACCAACCGGACAAAGCGGATCGCGGCTTCGTCACGCGGGGCGCGATGAACGGCCGCGCGGGCACCGAGGGCTCGCTCTGGCGCTGGTTCAGCGAACCATTGGGGTCGCTTTCGTTCACCTCGGACGGTGGGCTTGCCGTGTCCGCGGACGGGGCCTCCTACGTGAGCACGCTGGTCCTGAACGAAGCCACCGGGTTGCGGGATCTCACCATCGCCCGCCTGGACCGCTTCGGGCGTCTGGATGCCACGTTCGGAACCGGCGGCGTCTACACCGAGCCGTCGATTCCCACACCGGGCGATTCACCGGAGCGCGCCTTCTACAGCAACTCGTTCCTCGACATCACGCCTGCGGGCCGCTTGTTGGTGGGCGGGATGTACCGGACCACATTCAGCTACGACAATTCGGTCTACCTGATCGGCTACCAGGTCGATGGGACTCCCCAGACCTCAGCGCTGGCTCGATCGGAGGCCACCGTGACATCGAGCGCGGCCATCCGCGTCGGCCCCAATCCGACGCGGGGTGAGGTTCGCATCCGGGTTCAGACGGGCGAGTCGGTAACGGCTCGCGTGTTCGACGCCCTCGGCCGCCTCGTCGCAACCCCGGCCGATGGGACGCTCGCGGAGGAGGTCGTCTGGACCGCTCCCGCCGGCGCGAGCGGCGTCTACGTGGTCGTGATCGACTCCGGGAAGTTCCACGAGGTCGTCCCGGTCACGGTCGCGCGCTGATCCCGGAACGAAGACGAGGCCGTGCACGGAGTGAGACCGTGCCGGCCGCCTTCGGAACCAGTCGGGGCAGGCGGAACCGGGACGCGACGATCGCGACCGATGTGTGGTCCTGGCCCGCCTCGGCACGTAGATGGGAAGAATCGAGGTCTCCACGCCCCCCTCTCCCATGCGTCGCCGCCTGATTGCCGGATTCATCCTCCTCGATGGTCTCTGCGCCCTGGCCGCACCGCTGATCGTCCCGGCGCTCCTCCCCCACGCGCCGGCCGAGGCGGTGTACGTCGAGATCTCTGGGACCTGCGTCGAGGAGATCCGGCTCGACGAGACGGCGCCCGCCGGCCGGCTGGTTCCGATGTCGTTCTGCACGCCCGTCTGACCCGCCTCAGATCGTCGGCATGACGTTGCCGCCGCTGACGGGCACGGTCGCCCCCGTGATGAAGCTGGCGAGGTCCGACGCCAGGAAGGCGACGACGTTGGCGATCTCCTGCGCCGTCCCGTGCCGACGGAGCGGCACCCCGGCCCGGTACGCCCGCGCATGGTCTGAGTCCGGCTCTTCGACGAGTTCGGAGAGCGTCCACCCCGGCGCGACCTGGTTGACGGTCACGCCCTGCGGGCCGATCTCGCGCGCCAGGACCCGGTAGAACCCGTCCATTCCCCGCTTGGCGGCGGCATAGGCCGCCTGTGTCACGTCACACATCATGGCCACCTCGGTGTTGATGCCGATGACGCGCCCCCACCCCGCCTCGGTCATGGCCGGGACAAACGCCTTGGCGAGGTGGACGTTCTGCAGCACGCAGGAGCGGTACTGGCTGTCAAAGTCCGCCAGCGGCTGATCGAGGATGGGGGTCCATTCGTACTGGATGACGGCGTTGGCGACGACGATGTCGGGCGCCCCGAGCGCGTCCGCGACGGCCTCCCGCATCGCGCCGACCGACCCCGCCTCGGTGACGTCGGCCTGGACCGCGACGGCGCGGCGCCCCATCGCCTCCAGTTCGGAGACCAGCAGGTCGGCCTGGGAGCGGTTGGCGTGGAAGTGGACGGCCACGTCGGCGCCCGCCTCAGCGAGGGTGCGGACCATGGCGCGGCCGAGCGCGCCGGAGCCGCCCGTCACGAGGGCAGTGCGGCCGGAGAGGTCGAGGGAGATCATGGCGACGGCAGGAAGGGAGCGGAAAGATCGGGCCGGTCGACGGTCCGCGCCGGTTGCGCGCGGCCCGGAGGGCGGCGACCTTGCGGACCCCTCTCTCTGCCATGCTCAACTACATCTGGGCCGGACTCATCATCGTCAGCCTCGTGTTCGCACTCGCGAGCGATGTGGGTGACATCGTCCGCGACACCTACCGCAACGCAGACCCCCTGCCGGTGCGCATCGAGTTCGAGCGGCCGTTTGACGCCGAGGCGCCGCGCCAGGCCGCGCGGCTGGTTGTCGACCCGATCGCCTTCCGGCAGTTCTACGGCGTCACCGACGGCGCGCCCGAGGCGGCCTACGAGGCCACGCTCCGCGCCACCGCCGACGGCACGCCCGAGTTGGTCCTCACCGAAGACGCGACGCTCCCGGCGCCCCTCGACGTGATCCGCGACGCTACCAACCCGCGCGACAACATCCTCCAGGGGACGCTCCAGAACGTCACCATCAGCGGCGACGGGACGGCGGCCACCGGGGGCCTCCAGTTCGCGCCGGTCCGCTTCGTCAAGATGGGCGCCATCACGACGGCCGCCATCGACTTCGCCGAGGTGGCCGTAACCATCGCCATCGGCCTGATCGGGGTGCTGGTGCTGTTCCTCGGGCTGAGCAAGATCGCCGAGGACGCCGGCATCATCCACGCCCTCGTCAAGCTGGTCCGTCCGGTGCTCCGGCCGCTCTTCCCGGACATCCCGCCGGATCACCCCGCGATGGGCATGATCGCGCTCAACCTCGCCGCCAACGTGTTCGGCCTCGGCAACGCCGCGACGCCGTTCGGCATCAAGGCGATGGAGGAATTGCAGACGCTCAACCCGGAGCCCGACACGGCGACCGACTCGATGGCGATGCTGCTCGCCCTCAACACGGCCAGCGTCCAGCTCATCCCGCCGATCACGCTGATCGCGATCCTCGGCATCGAGACCAACAACGTCTACTTCCCGATCCTCTTCACCACCATCGGCTCGCTCATCGTGGCCATCCTGGCGGCGAAGGGGCTCTCGAAGCTGCGCCGCTACCGCGCCACGAACCCCAACCGCGACGGCCGCACGGTGCCCGCCGTCGTCTCCACCGATTCCGAGGGCTGACCCATGGACGCATTCCGCGAGATCATCAGCGTCGTCTCGGTCTTCGTCCTCCCGGCGATGATCGTGGGGATCCCGCTGTACGGGCTATTCAAGCGCGTGCCGGTGTACGAGTCGTTCGTCGAGGGTGGCAAGGAGGGGTTCGGGCTGGCCGTCCGCATCTTGCCCTACCTCGTCGCCATCCTGTTCGCCATCGGCATGTTCCGCGCGTCCGGGGCGATGGAGTGGCTGAGCAGCGTCCTGGCCCCCGTGCTGGCGCTGATCGGGATGCCCGCCGAGGTGCTGCCGATGGCCATCGTCCGCCCGCTGACCGGCTCCGGCTCGGTCGCCATCGTGGCCGACCTCGCCGCACAGCACGGCGAGTCGTCGCTCATCACCCGGATGGCGTCGACCATGTTCGGATCGACGGAGACGACGTTCTACGTGATCGCGGTCTACTTCGGGGCCGTCGGCGTCAGCAAGACGCGCCACGCGCTCCCGGCGGGCCTCCTCGCCGACGCGGCGGCGATGCTGTTCGCCGTCTGGATGTGCCTGCTGTTCTTCGGCTGACCCCCGCGCCCGCCTCGGCGCCGAGGCGGGATGAGCCGGACCTGCGGATCGCCCCTACGAGAGCGCCGCGTCCAGCGCGAGGTCGAGCATCTCGAGGTGGATCCGCACCTGGGTCGTCAGGTCGAGGCAGCGGATGCCGAAGCGCTCGACGGCGTCGCTGAGATCGTCCCCCTCGGCGGCACGCTCGACCAGTGCGGGCATGGCCTCACGGAAGGCGAGCAGCGTCTCGGGGACGCCGGGCGCGCCCTCGTGCGGGGCCGAAAGCACGAACATGGGCAACTCTGGCACCACGCACAGCGGCGGGTCCACGCGGGCGTGATGGATGGCCTCCTCCATCGACGACCGTCGAAACCGGGCCGCCGTCTCCGGATCGCCGAGGTCGAGGAAGTGCGCCTGCATCGCCGTGCCCTCGGGCGTCGACCAGAAGCCGGGGCCGCCGTAGCGGAATCCTTTTTCCGCGCCGCGGTCGTGGTCGTGGAGCCGCAGGCCTGCCTCGGTGGCCGCCCGCTCGTAGCCCTCGCGGAGCGCAGTGTCGCGGTCGGTACGAAGCCAGCGCTTCTCGATCAGTAGCAGCGCGCCCTCCGAGAAGCCCATGCCGTGCAGGCTGGCGTGGAGCGTCACCGGCGGACCGTCGAACAGGAACGCGGTCGCCGCGCGGTTCTCGGCGCGGAGGTCCGGGTAGCCGAACTCGATGTCTCGACCGGGCAGTTCGCGACGGCGCCCGCGGAGGTAATGGCCGAGCGTTTCCGCCGGACGGCCAGCGTCCCAGGCCTCGATCCACGCCCGGTTGCGTGCCTCCCCGTCGGGGTTGACGTGGGGAATGACGCGGAGCGTGACCCGCTCCAGCAGGTCACCGAGGCCGCCGCCTTCGGCGCCCCAGTCTCGCGCGGCGAGGCCTTCGAGCACGAGCGTCCGCAGCGTCTCCGGCCCGACCGGCTCGTCGGCGTGGGCGCCCGCGACGAGCGTCACGAGGCGAGGACCGTAGCCCAACGTGACGCCTGCAATGGGCCGTCCCTCCTCGCTCTCGCCGATGACCTCGAACGCCGCGAGGTCCGGGTTGCTGTCGCAGGCCGACTGGAGGTCTTCGAAGACCTCGGCGGAGGTGCGGTAGCGCAGTCCGGTCAGGTCGAGGTCGGACAGGGTCACGAGTCCACCGGGGGGCTGGCCGCCGCGAACGCCGTCGCACACCGCGTCACCCAGTCGACCGCGCCCGCGATGTCGGCGGCGGACGGCCCGCCGTCGATGTCGTGGAGGGGGACGGCCTCCATCGCCCCGGAGGCCGTGAGCAGGTCGATCAGGCGGTAGGCCGCCGTCTGGTAGTAGGGGTCGTAGTCGCGGTCGCCGAGCCCGCACACCCCGAAGCGCACGCCCGAGAGGTCGGGGCGGACGGCCTCCAGCGCCTCGGCGAACTCGACCGCGTTGTCGGGGAAGGTCCCCTCCGACCACGTGCAGAGCACGGCGACGATCTGCCGGTAGTCCGCCAGTTGCTCGGGGTAGGCCTCGGCCATGTCGAGCAGGTGCGCGGCGAACCCGAGATCTCCGAGCGTCTCCGCCAGCGCGTCGGCCACGATCTCGGAGTTGCCCGTCTGGGTGCCGACGAGCACGAGGACGTCGGGGTCGGCGGCGTGGAGGTCGAGCATGGCGCGTGGGGAGTCGAGGGCGAAGAGCACCGGGCGACCGCCTCGTCACCCGGTGCGCTGGTGCGTCACTCGGCTAGTCCTCGGGGTCGAGGAGGGTCTCGATGCGGGCGTCGAGGTCGAGCAGGTGGTAGCGCTCGGCTCGCTCGTCGGCGGCCCGGTAGCGCGGGAGCGCGGCGGCAATCGCCTCCTGGAGCGCCAGCAGCCCGCCCCGCGCGAGCGGGCGCACCTCGGAGCGGTCGACCGACAGCGGACGGTAGCCATACACCTGCTGCACGCGCGCCGCCGGGACCCCGAGGCCGTCGTCGGTCAGCAGGTCGCCAAGCCGATCGACGTAGGCGCGCTGGAGCGCACGCCGGGACGGATCGACGGAGGCGCCGCGAGCGAGTTCGGCGAACAGGCCGCCCTGGAGGTCGCCCATCATCTCAGCGGCCGGGTAGGCGGCGTCGCCGTAGAGCCACTCGGCCTCGGCGAGGCGCGCGAGGCGGACCGGGTTGAGGAGCCGATCCAGCGCCCCCTCCTGCAGCCGCAGCACGCGGTCGGCGGCCCCGCCCGCCTCGATGCGGCCGAGCAGGTCGGTGTCGAGGAGCCAGTCCGGAGTCGTGAACGCCTCGTCTACGAGGAACGCGACCGCGGCACGCTGGCGGGCAGCGTCGACGGGTGCGTAGACGACGCCGTCTTCCTCGGTCATCTTCGGGTCGATGGTCACGCCGCCGACCTGTCGGCTGACGTGGCCCAGGTAGCGGCCCCACTGCCCGACCACCTGACCGTAGAGTTCTTCGAGGTCGGCGTAGGTCTCCCCGTCCTCGGTGGTCCACTCGCGGAGGCGCGGGACGATCCGCTTGAGGTTGGCGAGGCCCATCTGGGACGCGTAGACGGCGTCGTCGCCGAGGTCTTCGGACTGCGACCGTGGATCGACGGGGTCGGACGTCTGGCGGCCATAGCGCAGCGCGGGGTCGTCGCGGACCTCTGCCACCATGGCCTGCAGCATCGCCCGCTCCTCCGCTTCAGAGTCGGCATCGGGGAAGTAGGTGTAGCCCCACTTGACCGCCCAGATGTCGTACTCGCCGACGCGCGGCATCAGCTGCGTCACGCCGTCCTCCGGCTGGGCGACGTAGTTGAACCGCGCATAGTCCATGATCGAGGGCGCGGTGCCGTGGGTGGCCGTAAACGTGGAACTGCGGAGACTGTCGACCGAGTAGGCCGTCGACGAGATCCAGTTGTGCGGCAGGCCGAGCGTGTGACCGACCTCGTGGGCGGACACGAACCGCACCAGCTCGCCCATGACGTCCTGCCGGAACTGGGGCGACCGCGCGAGTGGGTTGACGGCGGCGGTCTGGACGAAGAACCAGTTGCGCAGCAGGTTCATCACGTTGTGGTACCACCCGATGTCGGACTCCAGGATCTGGCCCGTGCGCGGGTCGTGGACGTGCGGTCCGTAGGCGTTCTGGGTGTCCGACGGGAAGTAGCGGATGACCGAGAAGCGCGCGTCCTCGGGGCTCCAGTCGGGGTCGTCGGTCGGCGGGTCCTCGGCGCGGATGGCGTTGCGGAAGCCCGCCGCCTCGAAGGCCACGTTCCAGTCCTCGACGCCCTGCTTCAGCGGCTCGCGCCACTCCTCCGGCGTCGCCGGGTCGATGTAGTAGACGATCGGGTCGACCGGCTCGACCAGTTCGCCGCGCGCGTACGCCTCCATGTCGCTCGGGACGAGCTGCCAGCGGGTGATGTACTCCCGCGCTTCCGCGCGCTGCGCCGGGAGGCCGTAGTCGGTCTGCTCGATGGAGAAGTAGCCCACGCGTGGGTCCGCCCGCCTCGGGCGCATCGGGGTGTCGGGCAGGAGCACCATCGAATGCGCCATCTCGACCGAGAGGACCCCCGTCGAACTGTTCGCGGGCGCCTCCGAGGCCTCGTAAGTCAGCACCGAGCGGACCTCCACGTTGCGGGGATAGGCCCCGGCGCGGGAGAGGTAGGACCGGTCCTTGTCCAGCCGGCGCACCTTGAACTGCTCCCGTGCACCCGACGGCAGCCCGAACATGGGCGTGTCCTCGGTGAACGTGGCCGTCATGTCGACGACCACCGACGACGAGTCCGGCCCGATGGCGAGCACCGGCACGCGGGCGATGATGGGCTCGAACTGCGCGTCGCGCACGGCGCGGTAGATCGGCAGCGTCGAATCGGCGACGCTGCTGTAGCGCAGGGCGCGCAGCATCACGAAGTCGCCCTGACGCTCCCAGCGGACGGCCTGCGTGTTGACCTTCGAGCCGCCGTACTGGTACCCCTCGGTGGTCTTGGCGAGGCGGCTGACGATCAGCATCTCGCGGCCGAACAGCGAGTCCGGGATCTGGTAGAGCAGCTTCAGTCCGTCATCTTCGAGGTGGACGTCGAACAGTCCCTCGTAGCTGACCGCGTCCTCCGTGACGATCTCAGAGAACGGCTTCAGGTCGTCCTCGGATGAGGCAGCGGGGGTGGCGGGCGTAGCGGGCTCGACGACCGGCTGGGCGGACGAGCACCCGCCGACGAGAAGGACGGCGGCGGTCGCGAGGGCGAACCAACGGAGCATGGCAGATCGGAGGGTTACTGGGCGACGCCGCTGCGCACGGCGATCAAGCGGTCGGTGAAGCGCCGGGGATCGGCGAGGTAGACGTAGGCGGTGAACAGAGACGCGGCGCTGAGGCTCGGCGTCTGCGCGTCCGCCCCAACGTAGCTGTAGACGTAGCGGCCCTGCTTCAGGAGAAGCGTGGCCTGGTAGCGGCCGTCGGCCTGGACCCACGTCATCTCCGACTCGGGCGTACGCGCCCAGCCGTTGAACGGACCGACGACGTAGACGCGCCGTGGCGACTGGCGGCTCTGCGGCGGCACGTAGCGGAACGTGACCTCGACGTACTCGCCGTCCACGTCCGCCCGGCCGACGTCGCGGTAGGGGGTTTCGATGAGCGGGGAGGACGCGAAGACGGCCTGTCGCACGTCGCCGCCGAACTCGGAAAAGTCGAGATCCAGCAGCGCCGTCGGCGGCGACGCCGCGCGGTCGACCTCGATCACGTCCGTGTTGACGCCGAGGTAGCCGAGGTCGAAGGTGAACAGCGCCTGTTGCTCCTGAAAGGCCTGGCTGCGGGGCAGGTAGAACTGGAACAGCGACAGGTCCACGAGCGACGGCTCGGGCGCGCACCGCAGCACGTCCGTCCGACCGTTGCGGCCGAAGCAGACCGTGAACTGCGACCCATCGAACTCGCGGAGGCGGGCGTCCGGCCGGAGCCGTGCGGCGGGCTGGATGGCGAAGCCGACCGACCCGTCCTGCACCGTCGACCCGAACGCCAGGTCCACCTCGGCGAGCTGCTCGGAGACGTAGAAAGGCACGTCGAACAGCAGCGTCCCCTCGGAGTCGCGGACGACCGCGCGGTAGTTGCCGCTCACGCGAAAGCCGATCGTGCTGTTCGGGAAGTCGTAGCGGTAGTGGATGTACGGCACGTCGACGGCCGAGCCGGACCGGTCGTAGTCCAGGATGCGGTCGCTCTCGAAGCCCGTCAGCACTTCGTTCGGGAGCAGATCCACCTGCCCTCGCCGGTTGGTGTGGGCGAACGAGATATCCAGCGGGAGGCCCGTCTCCTCGCCCACGAGGTCGAACTCGAGCCGAAGCTGCTGGCTCGTGCCGAGCGCGATCACCGGCAGCGAGGCCTCCTCCCCGATCGCGTGCAGTTGGAGGGCGCCGACGCGCGAATCGGCGACGACGGTCTCCCCCACCCTCGCGGCTGGCTCGGCCTCGGCCGACGTGTCGAAGCTCTCCTCAGGGAGCACGCAGCCCGTCGCGAACAGCAGGGCGACGAACGGCAGAACACGGAGTGGGGGCATCGGGGACGGGCGTCGGGGCGACGAAGATAGCCGGGGGATCGAGGAGGCCCTGCCGCCAGCGGACGCGCGCGGCGTGGTCGCGAACGAGGGCGGCGAGGCTGTGCGGGCCGCCGTCGGCAAACGCCGCGTCGAGGCCGTCCAGGGTACGCGCGCTCGCCGACAGGGCTCCTGCGCGGTACGCCATTGTGCCCTGGAGCAGCCGGAGCACGCGCTCGGCCTCGGCGGTGGCAGCGGAGTCAGACGTGACCGTCAGCGCCTCGGCGCACCACGTCCGCGCGACCGCCCAGGCCTCGGCCGGACGGTCGGCGGCGGCCAGGCGAAGGGCGGCCAGCACCGGGGCGTCCTGCATCAGCCACGAAGAAGCCGAGTCGGGCGGTGTGGACAGCCACTCACGCAGGGTGCCCGCGTCCAGGGCCGCACGCCGATCCAGCAGCAGGCGTCCGATCGCGTCGATGGGCGCCAGCGAGTCCCGCGCGGCGGCGTAGGTGGGCGCAGCGTCCCGGCCGAGCAGACGGCGGACGTCCGCGAGGTGAGCGAGCGTCGCCGAGGTCGGGAGGCTGTCGGCCAGGGCCACGGCGCGGCCGAGCGCCTCCGGAGGGACGCCGTCCCCCACCGCGAGCGACGCCTGGAGGGCGCCGAACAGCGCCGTCAGCGAAAACGGGTTCGCATCCGCCGACGCGCGGAATGCCTGCCCCGCCTGCACGGCCTCCCCCCGTTCCCAGGCGTCCACCCCGTCGCGAGCGAGGCGCACGGCCTCGGGCACGTGGTGGGGGCAGCGGGCCTCGAACAGCGACGGACGGGAGAAGAGCCACCGCGCCACCGCGACCGCCTCCGGGTCCACCGGCCGACGGGCGAGGTCGGCGCCCCACGCGTCTGTCAGGGCCTCCAGGCTCTGGCCGTAGGCCGACTCGAACCGGCCTGTCCGGTACGCTGCCCGCAGCGGCGCGGCGCCGTACCGGTCCAGCAGCCACCCGACGAAGGCGCCGTTGGCGGTGTAGGCCACGCCCGCCCGCGCGGTCCAGAACCCGATCGGCGACATCGTCGCGAGGACGGCCTCGGCGGGGTCCCTGGCACCGCCCAGCCCGGCGGGCAGGTCTCGCCCGGCGATGACCAACGCAGTGGGGTCCGGCAGGCCGTCGGGCGGCTCCAGGGCGACGGCAAGCCCCTCCACCAGCCCTACCGCGGGCGACGCGCGCAGCCCCGGCATCCCCACCTCGCGAGCCAGCACGTGCACCAGTTCGTGCCCCAGCGACCGCTCCGCCTCCTCGGCCAGCATGTGGACCTGGGGCGTCGGCAGCCAGACCGGAACGACGCTCGTCGTCCGCGACCCGATCAGGGAGGCCTTCACCTCGGGGCTCGGGTAGAGGTAGACCGCGACCGGCTCGTCGGGGACGATGCCGAGGCGGGCAGACAGCGTCTCGAACCGAAACAGCGCCTCGTCGGCCAGCCGACGCCGCTCCGCTTCGGTCGCCTCGGGCGCGAGGTGGAGCACCACCGGCCCAAGGTCGATCTCCGCCGACAGGACCCGCTGGATCCCGCGCTCCGTCTGCACGATGCCGAGCGGCTGGGCGGCGGCGTAGCTGAGCACGAGCGCGGTACCTGCCGCGAGAGCGAGCCGCATCGCCGGGGCGCCTCCCCCCCTCGACTTCCGCCCTACCGCCACGAACAGCACCACCCAGAGCAGCGTCTGCGCCTTGGCGGCGAAGAGGCCCGGCCGGATCGCCAGTTCCTCGTCGTAGATCGGCCCCAGGACGCCGCCGAAGACGTGGCTGTACGTGAACAACTGCGGGTGGCGCGCGAGGTCGAGGAGCACCCCGCCCAGCGCGGCTGCGAGCAGAACCAGCCCTACTGTCGTCCGAGGCAGGCGGACGCCGAGGCCGGTCGTCGCGTATGCCAGCCCCAGGCCGAACCCCACGCTCGGCGGGACCAGCAGCAGGAAAAGACCCAGCCCCTGCACGTAGCCGCAGTTCGGCCGCCAGAGCAGCGAGAGCGTCAGCATCACCAGCGGGACCCCGAGCGCGCCGAGGTGGACCCGCGCGACGGCGCGCAGACCGGCACCGGACCGAAACGCGCCGACGCTCCCGATGGCCGCCACGAAGCAGCCGACCGCCGCCAGCACGGCGCTGGCCTCGGCATGCAGGATCCCGAACACCGGGACCGGCCACAGCCCCACGCACACGAGCGCATAGCCCGCCGCGACCCGCCACAGGGACGGTCGGCCCGGAGCCACGGGGCGCCCCGCTTCTGGGGTCACGCGGCTACAGGATGCCCAGCGAGAACCCGATGCTGAGCACCTCGCGGAGTTGGACGTCCGTCGTCACGTCGGCGTCGTACAGCGCCGTCGCGTCGATGCGGACGTTCAGGAGGTCGTTCACCTTGAGCAGCAGGGAGTTCTCGAAGATGGCGTCGGGCGCCGCCGAGCCGATCTGGCTGAAGCTCTGGAACGCCGACAGGCGCGACCGCAGCGTCACGTTCTCCATCAGCTTCCGCTCCAGGGCCAGTTCGGTGTCTACACCCGCCTCGACGCGCACCGACTGGTCGAGCGCGTTGCCGTAGACCGGCCGCAGCCGCTCGATGGCGACGACCGTTTCCTTCAGTCCCAGGCCGATCCGCCCCACGAACCCGTTGCCGGGACGGTAGGCCATGCCGACCGTCTGGGAGAGCACCAGCGGCGCGAACGCGTCCGACACCTTGAGCTCCTGACCGGGGATGACGGTCAGCGACGGGTAGGCCGCCGCGGTGGGCGAGTAGTCGTAGCCGGGCGCGAACTGGGTGCGCGCCGTCGCCGAGACGGCGGGGCGGAACGCGCGGTCGGAGGCCACCTCGGCGGTCGCAGCGTAGCGCGCCTCGTCGAGAGCCTTGCGCACGTCGAGCGTGTCCTGGCGCAGCACCCCGAACGCGAGGCGAAGCTGCTGGGTGGTCAGAAAGGTGCCCACGACCCGGTCGAACTGACCGTCGAGGCTGGCCGTGGCGGCGAGGGCGCTCACGCCCCCCTCCTGCCAGTTCGAGAAGGCCGACTGGTTGCCCGCGAGCGACGCCACCAGCGACGACCGCCAGCCGTCCTCGGCGCGGAGCGTGTCCGCCTCCTGGGCGACCGACGCGGTGGTGAGCAGGAACGAAACGGCGAGAAGCAAACGGCGCATGTCGGGAACGGCGCAGGTCGGGGAAAACGAGTCGAGGCCGCATCACCGGGTGACGCGGCCTCGCGAAATCAGTCAGGCAAGCCGACTCAGTTCTTCTTGTCCTGCACGTCGACGCGGATCTCCTGGGCGAGCGCCTTGAGCTCCTGCATGCCCTTGCGGACACGGGTGCCGGCAGCCTTGTTGCCCTTCTCGTAGAACTTGCTGAAGTCCTCTTCGAGCGAAGCGACGTGCTCCTGGAGCTTGCTGAACATGTTGGCCATGATGAATGGGAATGGGTTGGGGAAAGTGGGGACGTGGATCATCAACCGGCCGATTCGAGGCCGTTGAGGGCGTCAACATACCGTCTCCCCCCCTGTGGATCAACCCACAGGGCCCCAAACTGGGCCGTATGAGGCGATCTCCTACGAACGCGAACGATTCAACCTGTTGTCAACACAGCACTTGGGCCACTCGAATCCCGAAGCGTGGGCCGGGTGCCGACGTGGATGCCCTCCCCCTTCGGGCGGATCCTGCCCAGCGCGGCGGCATCCGGGACGCGCACCTCGGCCAGCGAGAGCGCAGCGTCGGGTGCGACCGAGGCCGTCGTGAGAGCGGCCACGGGGACGTCTAGCGCGTCTGCCAACACGCCAGCAGCGCGTGCGGCATCCACCTCGACCTCGACGCCGTCCACCGTCGCCATCGCCGCGACGACCGCCACGACCCCGCGGGAGGCGAGGTCGCTCAGCCACCCTGCACGACCGGCCACGACGCGGCCGGCCACCTGCTTGAGGAGCCCGCGGTCGGACCCGAGCAGGCCGATGCCTGAGACGCCCGCCTCGTTGAGCTCGTGGGTGATCTCGCGGTTCAGAACCCGCACGGCGCGCTCGACCGCGCCACGGCCCTCTGCATCCGCTGCGTGCCACACGCCGTGCGTCGCCGTCGGCATCCGGCCGAGCGATTCGAGGGCGCGCTCGCCCCGCTCCCCGCTCCCGTGGACCAGCACGAGCCCGGTGCCCCGCGCGGCCACATCCCGTGCCAGTCCAGGCACGAAGAGCGGGTCGCCGAGGAAGTAGGGATCGAGGTAGACGACGAGCATGGGGCCGGAGAAATGGGGATCGAGGTACGTCGAGCGGCCCGCAGGGGTGCCGAGGCCGCTGCGGAGTCGATGCGAAGGTGCTCGGCAGACCGAGGCCGGAGGCCTGTCCCCCGTCGTGGGCCGACGAGTCCGCGGAAACCTGGACCACCTCGGCGTCATGCCAGCGGCTCCTCCCCGGTTCTCCCAGCACCCCATGCATCTCTTCCGCGTTCTGCTCGCCGCTCTCCTTCTTCCGCTCCTCGCCGGGTGCGACCTCTTCGGCTCCGACCCGACGATCATCGAGGCGATCAGCGCCGAGTCCGACCTGGGGACGCTCGAGTCGGCGATCCTCCGCGCCAACCTGTCGGCCACGCTCAACGGCGAGGGGCCGTTCACCGTCTTCGCCCCCACCGACGCCGCCTTCGACGCGTACGCCGCCGAGAACGACATTTCGGAGATCGAGTTGCTCGGTGCGACGACCCTGTCCAGCCTCCTCCGCGTCCACGTGGTCGCGGGCGAACTGTCGCTGGAGGACCTCCAGGTGGGCGACGTGATCACGACGCTGAATGGGGAGACGCTGACCGTCACGACCGCGTCCGGCACCGTCGGGCTGGACACCGAGGACGCCGGGCCGTCCTCGAACGCCCGCATCACGACGCCTGACATCGAGGCCTCGAATGGGGTCGTGCATAAGATCAACGGCGTGCTGGCGCCGACCGATACCTAGAGCCTGTCCTGAAGCGAAAGGCCCTGACCGACCCGCGCTTCAGGGCCATCAACGGCAGGCCTCGCCGCAGCATCGGGCGACGATGGACCGGGCTGCCACGGCGACGCCGTCGGCCAGCCGTCGGGCGCGGTTGGCGCCTGGAGCGAAAGGACGGGTGACGAGGACGACCTCGCTCCGACCACCCCGAAATGGCCGGTCGGCGTCCCCGATCACCTCTCGACCGGGCGCAGACGGTCGGCGAGTTGGCGGAGGTAGAGCGAGCGCGGGCTCAGGTCGGCCCGATTCGTCCCCTCGACGTGGGGCGCGGTCGTGAGGAAGGGGCCGCGGTTGGAAACCGCGCCCTGGACCCCGATGGCGTAGTTCTGGGCCGTCGGCGGCTTCTCCACGATCACGAGCGCCCCGTTCATCTGCGCGTTCCACACGACGCAGTTGGCGCACGCCCACCCGTGCTGGGTCCCGTAGTCGCCCCGGTTGCCGAGGTGGATGCGCCGGTCGTGGGTCTCGCGCCCGACCGATCCCACCTCGGTGTGGTGGTCGTAGAGGAAGCCCATGCTCCACTGTCGGTGCGCCTCGCTCGACGTGAAGGCGTCCTCGGAGACGTTGTCGAGGAAGACGATCCCCGAGTCCAGCGTCTCGCCGTTGCCCACGTAGGCGTGACGCCCATGGGAGGCGACGTTGCCCTGGAACAGCACCAGTTGCGACTTCTCGACCATGAAGTTGTACCGCCGCCCACCGTCCACCACCGAATGCGGGGCCAGCGCGCGGCTGTCGCGAACGGTCACGTAGCGCGAGTTCTCGACCCGCACCCCGGCCCGCCAGAAGTGTCGCGCCGTCACGCGCTGCACCCAGCCGTCTTCCACCAGGGCCAGCACGACGGCGTTCTCGGCCTGCGTCTCGTCGGTGTCGCTCGCCGTCTCGATCTCGATCCGCAGGTCCTCCACGCCCACCTCGCGGATCAGGAACCGGTCGTCGCGCCAGTAGACGTAACTCGGCGAGAGGGACCGGTCGAGGCGGTAGAACGTCGGCGCGTCGAGCGTGACCATTGAGCCCGTCACGTCGGTCACGGTCCGCGCGAAGGCGATGGGGTGCTGGCCGACGGCCCATCCCGGCTCGCTGGCCGTCGCGCCGTGGTCGACCGCCTCCAGCCACCCGGCCGTCGCCGGGTGGTAGACCACGACCGGGGCGCCCGGCCGCAGCCCCTCGGGGTGATCGACCCGGAACGACCATGCCCCGACCGGCACCACGTCGTCCTCGATGAACGCCGACGCGTGGCCCTGCGCCCGACGAATCAATGCGTCGCCGCTCCCGTGCTCCCTCTGTCCGACGTATACGACGGGCTCCGGGTTGGCGCCACTCCGCCGCAGGACGGTGCTCGCGGTCGGGTCGTCGCCGTCGCCCGCGCCCCGCAGCACGACGCCGCTCGCGCGGATCACGAGCGTACCGGCGATCTCGAAGGTGCCCGCCGTGAGTTCGAGCGCACCGCGCCGCCCGTCCGGCCCCACCGGAAGAGCCATGACGGCGTCGAGGGCCGCCTGGATGGACGCGGTGTCGTCGCCCTCGACCGGTGCCAGGGTGCGGACCGTCGGGACCACTGGAAGGTCCACGCCGCCGCCGCGGTAGCCTGCGCGCGAGAAGTCCGGCACGCGGTTGCCCTCGGCATCGGTCGCATACTGGAGGCGCCCGTCGGGGCCCGTCGACACGATGGCCGACTCCCAGCCCTGCGCCGCGCAGGCGGTCGCTGCCAGCGTCAGGAGCGCCGAGCCGAGGAGCAGGCGGCACGTCACCGCACGACCGTGACCGGCGTGCTCACCACCTCCGCCTCGGTGGCGAGGCGGACGAGGTAGGTGCCCGGTGCCAGCCGGCCCGTCTCGACGCGCACGTCGTAGCGTCCGGCGGCGCGCGGCCCGTCGAGCACCGTCGCCACCTCGCGCCCGAGCACATCCACCACGCTCAGCCGCACGTCGGCGGCGGTCTCCAGTACGAACCCGAGGCGGACGGCCCCGGTGGCGGGGTTCGGCGCGGGCGGCAGCAGGCGGGTCGCCACGGGGCCAACGCTCTCGGCCGGGAGCGGATTCAGCCGGTCCTCGACCTGGCGGAGGTAGAGCGAGCGCGGGCTCAGGTTGGCCCGGTTCGTCCCTTCGATGTTGGGTGTGGTCGCGAGAAACGGGCCGCGGCTGGAGACCGCACCCTGGACCCCGATGGCGTAGTTCTGGGCCGTCGGCGGCTTCTCGACCACGACCAGTGAGCCGTTCATCTCGGCGTTCCAGACGGCGCAGTTGGCGCACGCCCACCCGTGACCGGTCCCGTAGCTCCCCCGGTTGCCCAGGTGGATGCGCCGGTCCGAGGTGCTCGTGCCCGTCGACCCGATCTCGACGTGGTTGTCATAGAGGAAGCCCATCCCCCAGCGGCGGTGCGCCTCGCTCGACGTGAAGGCGTCCTGCGAGGTGTTGTCGAGGAAGACGATGCCCGAGTCGAGCGTCGTCCCGTTGCCCACGTAGGCGTGCCGGGCGCCGCTCGCGACGTTGCCCTCGAACAGGACCAGCTGCGACTTGTAGACCTCGAAGTTGTAGCGCCGGCTGCCCTCGACCAGCGAGTGCGGGTCCAGCGCGCGGCTGTCGCGGACGGTCACGTAGCGCGAGTTCTGGACCGAGACGCCCGCGTGCCAGAAGTGGAGCGCGGTCACGCCGGTCACCCAGCCGTCCTCGACCATCGCCAGCACGACCGCGTTCTCGGCCTGCGTCTCGTCGGTCTCGCTCACCGTCTCGATGTCGATCCGCAGGTCCTCCACGCCCACGTCGCGGATCAGACCGGACGCGTCGCGGAGGTAGATGTAGGACGGCGACACCGGCTTGTCGAGTCGGTAAAAGGTCGGCGCGTCGATCGTCACCGTGGAGCCGTTGAGGTGCTCGATGGTGCGCGCAAACGCGACCGGGTGCTCGCCGACTGCCCAGGGGGCGTCGCCCGCGGTCGCGCCACGGTCCACGGCGTTGATCCAGTTGAGGGTCGCCGGGTGGTAGATCACGATCGGGTCGCCGGGCGCGTAGCGCTCGGGGTTGTCGAGCTCGAACGACAGCGTGCCCACGGGCAGCAAGTCGTTCGAGATCACCGAGGGCGCGCGCGTGCTGACGCGCCGGATCAGCGCGTCGCCGGAGGCCGACTCGCTCCGGCCGACGTAGACGATGGGGTCCTGGTTCGCGCCGCTGCGCGCCAGGACAGTGTTGGTGGCCGGGTCCTCGTCGTCGCCCGCGCCCCGCAGCACGACGCCGCTCTCGCGGATGACGAGCGTTCCGGCGATCTCGTAGGTGCCCGCGGCCAGTTCGACCGCGCCCCGGAGGCCGTCGGCGTCGGGCGTGCGCGCCATCGCCTCGTCGAGCGCAGCCTGGATCGAGGCGGTGTCGTCGCCGTCGACGGGCGCCACGGTCACGACGGTCGGCACGGTGGGGATCGGCTCCAGGCCGCTCCCGTACCCCGCCCAGCCGAAGTTGGGCATGCGGTTGCCCTCGTCATCGGCGGCGTAGTCCAGCATCCCGTCGGGGCCGGTGGAGACGATCTCAGACTCCCACGCCTGCGCCGAGGCGGGCGCGGCCAGGCCGAGAAGAAGGGCGAAGAGAGCGAGGCGAGAGTTCATCAGATGCGGGAGCCGGGAGGGCCGAAAGGGGTCCGGCCGCCACCCCACACAGGGAGCGACGGCCGGACGAGCGACCGATCGCGCTAGCGCGCGACCGTGAACCGGCTCGTGCGCGCGCGGACGAGCCCGCCCGCCTCGGCCGTGGCGCGGACGAGGTAGACGCCCGACGGCAGCGACGACGCGTCGACCGCGACCGACTGGCGGTCACCGGCGGCGACCGTCTGGGCCGGGACCGTCAGCACGCGACGGCCCAGCGTGTCGAACACGTCGAGCGTGACCACGGCGGCGGCGTCGAGCGAGAGCTGGACCGCGAGCCGACCCGCGGACGGGTTCGGGAAGGTGCCATCCAGCGCGAAGCCGTCCGCACCGGGCACGGTCTCGTTGGCGACGCTCAGCCCACCGCCGGCCTCCCACTGCTCCAGCAGGGCCGGGAAGTAGGTCAGGGAACCGAGCGGGAAGCCGCCCTGCGCGGCCGTGTAGGCCGCCTCCGTGGAGGCGTAGGAGAGGTCCTCCGGCGGCGGCTGGTCAGCCGGGAAGTAGTTGCCGTCCTCCTCACCGAACGCCCAGGTGCCCGGGTCCGCCGCGCCGTCGCGGAAGGCGCTGAGCCACGCGATGTAGTCGGTCAGGTCCGGGGGCGTCGTGAAGCCGATGTCGTAGGTCTCGTTGTTGCCGACCACGACGCCGGCGTTGGCCGCGACGTACTCCAGCAAGCCGTTGTCCAGCAGCGCGCGGGGCTGGATCGGGTCGCCCGCCGCCGTCCGCGCGTCGTAGTACGCCTGGAGGTCGGCGGTGATCATGTAGCCGTTGTTCTCGATCCGGATCGTCCGGTCGGCCTCGGTGAAGCCGTTGTCGATGCCCGCGTCGAGCGAGTCGAGCGCGACCACGCCCTGCGGCAGCACGCCGTCCTCGACCGGCGGCTGGCCGTCGCCGTAGGGGTTGACGACGAGGTTGTTCGTGAACCGGTAATTGATCGCCTGCGTGCCGAACGCGTTGGTCCACATCTCGCGGTTCGTGCCGTAGACCGTCACGTGGTCGAACACGACCGTGTTCATCTCCGACCCGTCGTAGCGGACGAGGTAGCCGGAGATGTTCAGGAACGACGTGTTGGTGACCACCAGCGAGTCGGCGCGGACCGTCCGGTAGTCGATCGGGCGCCCGTTGGAGGTCCCATCGTTGCGGACGAGGTTGCGGAACTGGCTGTTCGAGATGAGCAGCTTCGTGTCATCCACGTTGACCTCGATCAGCCGCGAGCGGCCGCCCTGGAACACCGAGTTGTCCACCACGAAGCGCATGCCCGGCGCGTTGAGCGCGAACGTCGTCGCGACCTCCCCCTGGCTCGGGTCGACGGCCAGGAAGTAGAGGCCCGAGAAGTACACGTCCCCACCGAGGTTGGAGTAGCGGCTGCCGGGCGGCGTGCCGGTGTTGTCCGGCGCGGGGTAGATCACCGGCCGGGTGCCCTCGGTCCCCTCCGCCTTGATCCGGAGCGTGTAGCCCTGGTTGTTGATCTCCCGCGTGACACCGTAGTAGGCGCCCTGGCGGAGCACGTAGACGCGGTCCGCAGGGCGAGCGGTGTCGTTCTCGATGGCGTCGTTGAGCACGCCGGGCGGGCCGGGCTCGACGATCAGCTCGGACTGTGCGGCCGCGTCCGGCGCGACGGCCAGGGCGAACGCCGCGGCGAGGAGCAGGCTCAGCCTGCGGAAAGAGGTGGGGGCAGCAGCACGCATGGAAGCGGGGTCGAAAGGGGAAGGAGCGCGACCGCGAGTCCGGAGCGTCGCTCCGGCCCGGCCCGGTCGCAGGGCCGGGCGAAGGGTCAGGGCCGGATGCGGAGCCCGAGGTTGAAGGAGCGGCCGTAGAACTCGTTCTGGCCGGGGTAGAAGCCCGCGCTCGTGAGCGCCAGGTCCGGCCGGTTGGTCAGGTTGTTGAGCTGCCCGAACAGCGTCACCGCGGGCACCAGGCGGTAGTTGGCCTGCGCGTCCCACCGGACGTAGGTGTCGAAGTAGCCGACCGTCCGGAAGCTGTTGCCGTAGCCCGTCAGGTTGCCCTCCTGGTACAGCACCGACACGCGTCCGGAGAAGGGCCCGCGGTCGTAGCCCAGCGCCACGTTCGCGATCCAGTCCGGCTGGTCAAGGAGTTGGACCTCCTCGGTCTCCGTGAAGTAGGTGACCGTCGGGAAGTAGAAGGGCGGCGGGCAAGACGACCGTCGCCGCGGCCGTGGCCACGGAGCTCGCCGCCCGCGGCCACGCCGTCCACCTCACGACGACGGACCCGGCCGCCCACCTGGGCGACGCCCTCGGAGAGGACGTGCCGGGTGAGATCACCGTGAGCCGGATCGACCCCGCGGCGGAGACCCGCCGCTACACCGATCGCGTGCTCCGGACGAAGGGCGCGGGCCTCGACGACGACGCTCGGCGGCTCCTCGCCGAAGACCTCCGGAGCCCCTGCACCGAGGAGGTCGCCGTGTTCCACGCCTTCAGCAAGGCCGTCGGCCGCGCCGCGCGGGGGTTCGTGGTCATGGACACGGCCCCGACCGGCCACACGCTCCTCCTCCTAGACGCGACGGGGTCGTACCACCGCGAGGTCCTGCGGTCGAGCGGGCTTCCGGCCGAACGCGTCACGACCCCGCTCATGCGGCTCCAGGACCCCGCCTTCACCCGTGTCCTCGTCGTCACGCTCGCCGAGACGACGCCAGTCCGCGAGGCTGCCGCCCTCCAGGCCGACCTCCGACGGGCCGGCGTCGAGCCGTTCGGGTGGGTCGTCAACCGCTCGCTCGCCGCCGCGCGTCCGACCGATCCGCTCCTCGCAGCCCGCGCCGCCGCCGAGGTCCCCGAGGTCGAGGCCGTCGCCGAGCGCCATGCCCCCGCCGGGCCAGACGGCCCTCGCCTGGCCGTCATTCCCTATGAGATCGAGCCCCCCGTCGGGGGAGCCCGCCTTCGCGCCCTCGCGCGCGGCGACGTGCGCTCCGACGCAGCATCCCTCTCCCCTGCCTAGCCCCTCCCCCGTTCCCCGAGACCCATGCCCACGACCCTCGCCGTTTTCTCCGACGTCCACGCCAACCTCCCCGCCCTCAAGGCTGTCCTCCGCGACATCGACGCCCGCATCGGCCGCGGCGAGGCCGACGCCGTCTACTGCCTCGGCGATCTCGTCGGCTACGCGACGTGGCCCAACGAGGTCGTGGCCGCCGTTCGGGAGCGAGGCATCCCCACCATCGCTGGGAACTACGACGAGGGCGTCGGGCTGGGCTCCGACGACTGTGGATGCGCCTACGTAACCGACGAGGACAAGGCCCGTGGGACCGAGTCCATCGCCTACACCAACGCCACCGTCACCGACGCGACCCGGCGCTACCTCCGGGGGCTCCCGCGCCACCTCCGTGTCATGCTGGCGGCCCCCCGAGAGCGGAAGGCCGAGCCCATCGAGGTCCTCCTGGTCCACGGCAGCCCCCGGCGGATCAACGAGTACCTGTTCGAGGACCGGCCCGACGACCTGATCCTGAAGCGGATGACCGAGGCCGGGGCGGACGTTCTGCTCTTCGGCCACACCCACAAGCCCTACCACAAGGCGCTCGCGACGGAGACCGAGGCGGGCGAGACGGTCTACCGCCACGCGGTCAACACAGGGTCCGTCGGCAAGCCGAAGGACGGCGACCCGCGTGCGTGCTACGTCCTGCTCACGATCGACCCCGAGCGGCCGAAGGCCGACCCCGGCTACTGCTCCGTCGAGCACGTCCGGGTCGCGTACGATGTCGAAGAGGCCGCGCGGGCCGTGGAGGCGAGCCCGCTCCCCGACGCCTTCGCCCAGATGCTCCGCGACGCCTAGCGCCAGCGTCCACCCCGAGCCTGGTCAGGATTCTCCGGAACGAGCAAACTTTCACCTTTCCCTGAAAACACGGACGCCGCATGCCCATTCCAGGCCACACCCGCACTCGCGGGCCCTTTCTTCCCCCCTGGTACCCCTCATGCACATCCTCCGAACCGCCCTCGCGGCCCTTTTGCTCGTTCCCATGCTGGCCGCATGCGACTCCAACGACCCCGACCTCGACATCGTCGACACCGTCGTCGCCGACGCCCAGTTGACCGTTCTCGAGCAGGCCGTCATCGAGGCCAACCTGACCGGTGCGCTCAGCGCCGACGGCCCGCTGACCGTCTTCGCCCCCACCGATGCGGCCTTCACGGCAGCCCTGGAGGCCCTCGACCTCACGGCCGCCGAGCTGCTGGCCAGCCCCGACCTCGCCGCCATCCTCCAGGTCCACGTCGTCTCGGGCGAGTTCGAGGCCGACGACCTCGACATCGGCGATACGCTGACCTCCCTCAACGGTGAAGTCCTCACCGTGGTCGCCGACGGCAGCGGCCTCGGGCTCGACACCGAGGACGAGGGCACGGCGTCGAACGCCACGATCGTCACGACCGACATCGAGGCCTCGAACGGCGTCATCCACAAGATCGACTTCGTGCTGCTGCCGACCGACAACTAGTCGGCCGCGTCTCAGACGCATCGCTGGATCGGCGGGGCTCTCCTTCGGGAGGGTCCCGCCTTTTTGTGGGCCCACGCCCGCCTCGGGAGCGTCGGCGAGGGGCGGACGGGTTTTGTCCACAGTCCTTGCCGGAAGCGGGCGGCGTCCGCGACCTTGGGGGCCGTCCCCCACGATCCGCACATGCCCGAGTTCTGCCACCTCCATTGCCACACGCAGTACTCGTTGCTCGACGGGGCCGCGCGCATCGACAAGCTGATCGGGCGGGCGCAGGAGCTGGGCCACCCGGCCGTCGCGATCACGGACCACGGGAATCTGTACGGCGTCCCCGAGTTCTACACCAAGGCCCAGCGGGCGGGCATCCAGCCCATCATCGGGTGCGAGTTCTACGTCACGGCGTCCGGCATGGACGACAAGACCGACCGCGTCCGCTACCATCAGGTGCTGCTGGCCAAGAACCACGAGGGCTACAAGAACCTCGTCAAGCTCTCCTCGCTGAGCTACACCGACGGGTACTACTACAAGCCGCGCATCGACCGGGACACGCTGCGCAAGTATTCCGCCGGGCTCGTCGCCACGACGTGCTGCCTCCAGGGCGAGGTGCTCCAGGCGATCCTGAAGAAGGGCGAGGACGAGGCGCGGGCCATCTTCGAGGAGTACCTCGACATCTTCGGGGAGGACTACTACATCGAGGTCCAGGACCACGCCATCCCCGAGCAGCGGCAGTGCAACGCCGTCCTGATGCGCTGGGCCGAGGAGTACGGCGTCAAGGTGATCGCGACCAACGACGTCCACTACGTCCACCAGCAGGACGCCGAGGCGCAGGACGTGCTGCTGTGCCTCCAGACCGGCAAGGACCTCCACGACCCGAACCGGATGCGGTTCGAGAACGACCAGTTCTACCTCAAGACCGCCGACGAGATGCGGCTCGCCTTCGGGTCGAGCGTCCGCGACGGCGTGTTCACCAACGAGGCGGCGGTCGACGCCGCGCTCGACGCCACGCGCGAGATCGCGGACAAGTGCAAGCTGGAGATCCCGATGGGCCAGCTCCTGATGCCGCACTTCCCCATCCCGGACGCGTTCAACAACGACACCGGCGCGTTCCTCCGGCACCTGACCTACGAGGGGGCCAAGAAGCGCTGGCCCGAGATCACCGAGATCATCCGCGAGCGCCTGGACCTGGAGCTAGGCGTGATCGGGTCGATGGGCTTCGACGGCTACTTCCTGATCGTGCAGGACTTCACGACGGCGGCCCGCGACCTCGGCGTGTCCGTGGGCCCGGGGCGTGGCTCGGCGGCGGGGTCGGCGGTGGCCTACTGCCTCGGGATCACCAACATCGACCCGCTCCAGTACGACCTGCTGTTCGAGCGCTTCCTCAACCCGGAGCGCGTGTCGATGCCCGACATCGACATCGACTTCGATGACCGCGGGCGCGGCAAGGTGATCGACTACGTGGTCGAGAAGTACGGGCGCGAGTCGGTCTGCCAGATCGTGACCTTCGGGACGATGGGCTCGAAGTCGGTCATCCGCGACGTGTCGCGCGTCCTCGGCGTGCCGCTGCCCGAGGCGGACCGCATCGCGAAGATGATCCCGGACGGCGTCAAGGTGTCGCTGGAGAGCGCCAAGGGCGAGGTGCCGGAGTTCGCCAAGCTCTACAGCGACCCGGACCCCACCATCCGCAAGCTGATGCACTACGCGACCGTGCTGGAGGGCTCGGCGCGGCACACGGGCGTCCACGCGGCCGGCGTCATCATCGCGCCCGGCGACGTGAGCCAGTACGTGCCCGTCTCCATCCAGCGCGGCAAGGGCGGCGCGGGCGACTCGATGGTCACCCAGTACGACGGCAAGTACATCGAGGACTTCGGCCTCCTCAAGATGGACTTCCTGGGCCTGAAGACGCTCACGATCCTCGACGACGCCCTCTCGCTCATCCGGGAGAACCAGGGGGTGGAGATCGACCTCGAGACGGTCCCGCTGGACGACCCGGACACGTACCGCCTCTTCCAGAAGGGCGACACGGTCGCCATCTTCCAGTTCGAGTCGTCCGGCATGCGCGAGTGGATGCGCAAGCTCAAGCCGACCACCCTGGACGACCTGATCGCGATGAACGCGCTCTACCGGCCGGGGCCGATGGACCTCATCCCGACCTACATCGCGCGCAAGCACGGCCTGGAGCCGGTCGAGTACCCGCACCCGATGCTGGAGGGCATCCTGGCGCCTACGTATGGCATCCCGGTCTACCAGGAGCAGGTCATGCAGATGGCGCAGGTCATGGGCGGCTACACGCTCGGCGGGGCCGACCTGCTGCGGCGCGCGATGGGCAAGAAGAAGCAGTCCGAGATGGACAAGCAGCGCGTCACCTTCGTGGAGGGCGCGGCCGAGAAGGGCGTCCCGGAGAAGAAGGCCAACGAGGTCTTCGACATGATGGCCAAGTTCGCGGGCTACGGCTTCAACAAGAGCCACTCGGCGGCCTACTCGGTCGTGGCCTACCACACGGCGTACCTCAAGGCCCACTACCCCGCCGAGTTCATGGCGGCCGTCCTGACGACGGAAATGGCGTCCTCGGACAAGCTGGCGATCGCCCTGGAAGCGACGCGCGTGGCGGGCATCGACATCCTGCCGCCGTGCGTCAACCGGAGCCAGGCGTACTTCACCGTCGAGCACGGGCGCATCCGGTTCGGACTCGCTGCCATCAAGGGCGTCGGCCAGGGCGCCATCGAGGCGCTCGTCGAGGCGCGCGACGCGATGGGCGGGGCGTTCGACGACCTGTTCTCGCTCTGCAAGGACCTCGACCTGCGGACGGTCGGCAAGAAGACGCTCGAAGGGCTCGCCTCGGCAGGGGCGATGGACACCTTCGAGGGCCACCGCCGCCAGTTCGTGGACGCCATCGACCTCGCGTGGAGCTACGCCCAGAAGCACCAGGCCGACAAGGCGGCGGGCCAGTTCTCCATGTTCGGTGCCGCCGAGGACACCGGCTCGTCGTTCGTGCCCGCCCTCCCCCACTGCGAGCCGTGGACCAAGGGCGAGACGCTCCGCTACGAGCGCGACCTGATGGGCTTCTACGTGTCCGGCCATCCCCTCGACGACTTCGCGGCCGAGGTGGACACGTTCGGCACCGTCCAGCTCGGCCGCGCCGACGGCGTCATGCACGAGTCCGACCAGACGGCCATCGGCATCGTGACCGAGATCACGCGGCGGACCACCAAGTCGGGCCGACCTATCGCGTTCGTGACGCTGGAGGACACGACGGGCGCCGCCGAGGTGGTGCTCTTCGCGCAGACGCTCGAACGCTGCGGCCACATGATCATGCTCGACGAGGTGATGATGGTCAAGGGCAAGGCCGAGACCTCCAGCGGCACCATCAAGCTGGTCGCCAAGGACATCCTGCCCATGTGGCGCGTCCGCGAGCAGCTCGTCAAGGCGATCACGCTCAAGATCGACGTCGACACGACGACCGAGGCGGACGTGACGGCGCTCAAGGCGCTCTGCGACGCGCACCCGGGGGCGTGCAAGATCTACTTCGAGCTGGAGTCGGCGGCGATGCCGCGGCCGGTGCGCCTGCACGCGCGGACGGCGGTGGTGGACCTGACGCCGGAGTTGATGAAGGGGCTGCGGCGGCAGTTGGGGACGGAGGCGATGATACTCGAGTCCGAGGCATAGAAGACGGCTCAAAATGGCTACCAACTGGAGCCACGTGGTCCAGAAAACACGACTGCACTGATACTGGGCGATCACACGAATCGGACCGCTGTTCTTGTGAGGCAAACCGGACGACGCTAGGATGCCATCGGATGCACCCCTTCTGGTTGCACCGCGCCGTCCGCAGGACCGATGGCCCGGCACCGCCTCGCGCACGACGCGCGGACGATGAGGGTGCGAGGTCGGACCGGGCGATGCCCCCGATCCCTCCCCTGCCCGCCCTCCGATGTCCACGACCAACGCCCCCGATCGCACCGACCCCGCCGCCATCGCCCTCGCCGGGTGGACCGGCCACGAAGGTCGCGACCCGATCCAGATGGGCTTCTGGGTGCCCAACCATCTCTGGGCCACCGCCCACTACCTGGTCCCCTTGCGGAAGGAGATCGCCCGGCGCCGCGAGGCCGGGACGCTCGCCCCCATGACGCCCGCCGTCGCCGACCTGAAAGCCTGGGTCACCGCGAACAGCGTGTACCGCATGTGGGTGACCTCGATGATCGAGCAGGCCAACGCGTACGTCGCCTCCCTCGTCCTCGACCCCGGCTCCCCGTGGCTCCCGATCTTCGAGGACGGCGACGCGCTCTGGATCGAGAGCTTCGACAGCCTGTTCGAGATCCTGAACGAGATCGTCACCACGTCGCCCGGCTTCAACGAGACCGTGATGGTCGGCACCCCCATGAACGGCCTGCTGGCCGTCTCGATGGCGACCGAAGCGGGGCTGGCCCTCTTCCACGACGCCACCTTCAACGCGCAGTTCAAAACCGTTCTCGACGCCTGGAACGCCTTCCTGAAGTCGCCTGCCTCGCTCGACAAGCTCGACATCGCCGACCCCGAGAAGCCCGGCTCCTGGATCTCCCAGCAGGCCTGGGATGCGGGCGTCTGGAACGAGATGGTCTACGACAAGACCGCCCCCGGCTACGGCTTCAGCAGCTGGAATGACTTCTTCATCCGCCAGTTCGTGCCGGGCGCGCGGCCCTTCCAGGGCACGAGCGAGGTGGTCAACATCGGTTGCGAGACGACGCCGTGGCAGTACGCCAACGAACTGGCGCTCACGACTGACTTCTGGATCAAGGATGTCAACTACTCGCTGCTCGACCTCTTCGGCGGCCAGACCGACGTAGCGACGCCGTTCGTCGGCGGCCAGCTGTACCAGGGCTTCCTCTCGGCGACGCACTACCACCGCTGGCAGTGCCCGCTGGAGGGCACGCTGGTTCGCTCGTGGGTGGAGCCGGGCACCTACTTCGCCCAGCGTCCGGGCCAGGCCGAGGGGCCGGGGACCTGGGAGGGCACCGAGTCCCAGCCCTATCTCGGCCACGTCGCCGCGCGGGCCATTTTCGTGTTCGAGCATCCCCAGTGCGGGCAGGTGGCCCTGATCTGCATCGGGATGGTCGAGGTCTCGACCTGCGTCATCAACCCCGACTTCCTCGTCGGCCCGAGCGACCCGCCGGTGACCGTCAGCCGAGGCGACGCGCTGGGGAACTTCGAGTTTGGCGGCTCGACGCACGCCATGATCTTCCAGCCCGGCAAGGTCCAGCTCGAACCGTGGGCGCTGGACGCGGTCGCCCACCGCGAGGACAAGACGCCGACGCCCCTGGGCAGCATCATCGCGCGACCGGTCGGCTCCTGAGCAGACGCACCGGGAGACTGCCCGCCTCGACGCCGAGGCGGGCAGAGGCGCGCCGGGTTCAGGCATTCCCGCGTCGGGGTCGCCCTCGGACCCCGTACGCCCCCCGACGGTGCAAGGCGTCCGTTCCCCCGCTACGATGCCGCCCCTCCCCCGCCTTGGTCTCCTGGTCGCCCTCCTCGCCGTCACCGGCTGCGGCGACACTGCCCGCCTCACCGTGGCCGAGGGGTCCGGGCCGACCCCCACGATCCCCGAGCCCACCCCGACGCTCATCCCGACCGTCAACTTCGCCAACGCCGAGCCGTGGCCCGACGGCCGGATGCCGATGCCCGCGCCCGGCCTCGTCGTCAACGCGTTCGCGTCCGGCTTCGACCATCCCCGCTGGCTGCACGTCCTCCCCAACGGCGACGTGCTCGTGGCCGAGTCCAACGCCCCTCCGGGCACCGGCACCAGCGGCATCCGCGGCATGATCCAGCGGGCGCTGATGAAGAAGGCCGGCGCCGTCACCCCCAGCGCCGACCGCATCACCCTCTTGCGCGACACCGACGGCGACGGTGACGGCGAGGTCCGCTTCACGCTCCTGGAGGGCCTGGCGTCTCCGTTCGGCATGGCGCTCGTGGGTGACCGGTTGATCGTCGCCAACAGCGGTTCGCTCGTCAGCTTCCCGTACACGCTCGGCCAGACGCGCATCACGGCCGCGCCCGACACCCTCGCCCGCTTCCCCGTCGGCCCCGTCAACCGCCACTGGACGCGGAGCCTCCTCCTCGCCCCCGACGGGCGGACGCTCTACGTCGGCGTGGGGTCGGCCAGCAACGTCGCCGAGCACGGCATCGAGATGGAGGAGGGCCGCGCGTCGGTCTGGGCCGTCGATGCGATCACCGGCGAGACGCGGATCGTCGCCTCCGGCCTCCGCAACCCGGTCGGCCTGGCGGTCGAACCCACCACCGGCGCCCTGTGGACCGCCGTCAACGAGCGCGACGAGCTGGGCAGCGACATCGTGCCGGATTACATGACGGTGGTGCAGGAGGGCGGCTTCTACGGCTGGCCGTACAGCTACTTCGGCGACACCGTCGACACGCGCGTCGAGCCCCAGCGTCCCGACCTCGTCGCCCAGGCTCTCGTCCCCGACTACGCGCTCGGCCCGCACACCGCGTCGCTGGGCCTTGCCTGGGTCGAGCCCGGCCTCTTGGGCGCCGAGGGCGGCATGGCCATCGGCCAGCACGGCTCGTGGAATCGCCGTCCGCCGAGTGGCTACAAGGTCGTGTTCGTGCCCTTCGCCGACGGCACGCCGGTCGGCCTCCCCCGCGACGTGCTGACCGGCTTCCTCTCCGAAAACGAGGAGGAGGCCTACGGCCGTCCCGTCGGCGTGGAGGTCACCGCCGACGGCGCGCTGCTCGTGGCCGACGACGTCGGCAACGTCATCTGGCGCGTCTCGCGACGGTAGCGCTCCCCACCTCGGCACCGAGGCGGGGGAGCGGCGCGTGCAGACGGCGGCATCGGTAAACTCTGCCTGACACCCCTCCGACCGATGCGCCTCGCCCTCCTCTCCTTCGCCCTGCTGGGCCTCGCGCTGCCCGCCTCGGCGCAGCAGCTCACGACGCCGCGCGTCAGCCCGCACGCTCGCGTGAGCCAGACGGTCGGCATGACCGAGCTGTCGGTCGACTACCACCGGCCCGCCGTCAACGGGCGCCGCGTCTGGGGCGACCTCGTGCCCTACGGCGAAGTGTGGCGCGCGGGCGCCAACGAGAACACGGTGTTCGACACCTCCACGGACATCGAGGTGGAAGGCCAGCCGCTGCCCGCGGGGCGCTATGGCCTCCACATGATCCCCACCGACGGCGACTGGACGGTCATCTTCTCGACGATGTCGGTCGCCTGGGGATCCTACACCTACGACCCGGCCGAGGACGCGCTGCGCGTGACCGTGACCCCGCGCGAGGGGCCGATGACCGAGCGCCTCGCCTACCGGTTCGACGACCCCACCGATGCGGACGCGTTCCTCGTCCTGTCCTGGGACGAGTTGGAGGTGCCCATCGAGCTCCACGTCTCCACCCCGCGGGTGGTCCTGGAGAAGATGGAGGCCGAGCTTCGGGGCGTCGACGGGTTCTACTGGGAGAGCTGGGACCAGATCGCGCGCTACGCCTTCGATCACCACGAGCGCGTCGAGGAGGCGCTGGGCTGGGCGGACCGCTCCATCGCCATCCGGCCGACGTTCGCCAACCACATGACCAAGGCCCGGCTCTACTACGCCCTCGACGATCCGCAGGCGGCTGCGGCGGTGGAGACCGAGGCCTACCAGCTCGCCACGGAGGAAGAAGTGCGCGCGTACGCCCGCGCCCGACGCCGAGCCGGACAGACCGCGGAGGCGGACGCTATCCTGGAGCGGATCGACGAGATTCCGTAGCCAGAACCCTGTGACACGCGGCTGACACCCGGTCGCCCCATCTTGCCCCTGCACCTCCGCAGTGGCGATGACCCGCTCGCAGCTTCCCGTCCTCCAGCGCGCCCTGAGCGCCCACGAGGCCACCCCGACCTCCCGCACTGCGGCCCACCTCGCGGATGCCCCGTTCCGCTTCGGCCCGCCCGAGCACCACGCACAGCCAGTGCCGCGCCCCGAGGGACCCGGCGCGCACTGGGCGCCGGCCGAGACGCTGTGCGAGCTGCGTCTCCGGGGCGTTAAGGTCGTCGAGACCACGCTCGGCCTCCGCGTGCGCCACGCCCATCGGCTGCCGGAGGTCGCCGCGGCGGTCCGCGCCCACGCCGACGTGGTGCGCCTGTGGCTCCGCCTCGGCCGCCCCGCCCCCGAGGCGGGCTGGGACGACGGGGTGGCACTCCAGGCCGCATGGCGGCGCGAGCGGTTCGCCTCCCCCCTCGCGCCGGTCGCGCTCCGCGCGGGCGTGACCGTCACCGACTGGCCGCGCTTCGTCGCCCAGATGGAGGCCGCCTACGCCGAAGGGCCGACGGGCCCGCTGGCCGACGCCGTCCGCCGAGACCTCGGGGATCTGTTCGATCGCTACGCCTGGGTGGCCGAGGTACCGGTGCGTCGCCCGGCCCGTGCGCTGGCTGCATAATCGGGCGTCGCCTCATGGGGAGGCGCCAACAGAGCGAGGCGAAGGCGGTAGTTTGGGACTCCCCTCTCTCTGGCCCCCGCCATGTCTTCGCTTCCGACCCTCGACCTCTCCCCGCTCTCTGAGAAGGACCAGCTTTCCTTCTTCGGCGCCCTCTTCGCGATGTCCGCCGCGGACCTCGACATGGACGAGAGCGAGGACGACCGCATCTTCGAGTCCCTCAACCTCGGCAGCCTCTCCGTCGAGGCCCGGAAGCAGATCTTCCAGCTCGCCATCCAGCCGCCGCCGCTGGAGCGCTGCCTGCTCCAGTTCCGCGACGCCGACCACGAGCTGCGCCGCGCGCTGATGCTCAACCTGATCGACGTCGTCCTCGCCGACGGCCTGATCGAGCCTGCTGAGCACGTCGGCCTCCACGAGGCTCGCGAGGTGCTCGGACTCGACCGCGACGACATGGCCCGGCTCCACGACATCGCCTTCGAGGCGCAGGGCACCGAAGTAACGCGCCCCATCCGTCCCGACCCGCTCCCGGCCGACTGACCGTCGGCCGACGCGGTGATCAGTATGGCGCCGGGTCCCGTGGAAGCGCGACCGGGTGGACGGGCGATCCCCCGCCGTCCGCCCCGCGGTGCTCGCGTGCCCAGCACGACCATGCCTGGGTGAACTCGGCCCCGACCAGCAGGATCAGCGCCGAGTAGTAGATCCAGACGAGCAGCAGGGCCAACGCCCCGGCGGCCCCGAAGGCCGAGCCGGGGTCGGCGTTGGCCAGATACACCGCCAGCGCCGATTTGCCGAGCGTGAACAGGATCGCCGTCACGGCCGCCCCTACCCCGACGTCGCGCCACGCGAGCTTGACATCCGGCAGCACCCGGAACACGACGGCGAACAATCCCGCCGTCATCGCCAGGCCGACGACCACGTTCGCCACGCGGAGCCCGAACCCAACCGCGCCCCCTCCCAGCGCCGAGGTCGCCACGTCGCCGAGGGCGGAGAGCACGGCCGAGAGCACCAGCGACACGAGCAGGAAGAACGCGACGGTCACCACCATCCCGAACGACAGGACGCGCTTGACAAGGATGCCGACGAGGCCGCCCTCCTCTGTGGACTCGTCCACCTCCCAGGCCCGGTTGAGGGCCTTCTGAAGCTGTCCGAACGCGCCCGTGGCGCCGAACAGGAGCGCTCCCAGGCCGAGCACCTTCGAGCCGAGGCTCGTCCCCGTCATGCTGGCATTCTGGATCATGGTCCGCACCGCATCCGCACCGTCGGGGCCGACGGCGGAGCCGACCTGGGCCGTGATCCCCTCGACGATGCGCTCCGGGCCGAGCACCGCGCCCGCCAGCCCGACCAGCAGGACCAACAGTGGGGGAAGCGAGAACACGGTGTAGTAGGCGATGGCGGCAGCGAGCGACGGCACGTCGTCGTCGGCCACCTCGCGGACGGTCGTCAGGACGAGCGACTTGAGGTCTGTTAGAGAGGGGTGCATCGAGAGGGACGGAGACGAGAGGATGAGCAGCTACGGAACGCCCTCCGGTCGCCTCCGTTCGCCTCCCCCCACCGAACGGCCATGCCCCTCCCCC
Organism: Rubrivirga sp. SAORIC476; assembly: GCF_002283555.1. Lineage (NCBI taxonomy): Bacteria > Pseudomonadati > Rhodothermota > Rhodothermia > Rhodothermales > Rubricoccaceae > Rubrivirga > Rubrivirga sp. SAORIC476. Next base: position 164,412 of record NZ_MVOI01000002.1, read on the forward strand.
GCCTCGACGACGACGGCCAGTCGGTCACCCTCGACCTACACGGCGTGCGCGTCGCCGACGCGCTCGACCTGGCCCACTCGGTCGTCGTGCAGGCCGCCCGGTATGGGCGGCACACGGTCCGCCTCATCCACGGCACCTCCACGGCGGATCGGGGCGTCGCGCAGACCATCAAGGGCGCCCTCCACGACGCGCTGGAAGAGGGGGCCTTCGACCGCCACGTAACCTCTAGCTTTCGCGGCGAAGGAATGCTGACGCTCGGCATCGCGCCCGCACCGAGCCCGCGTCCCGGCCGCCTCCGCCTCGCCGATCTCCGCTGATGAACCGTCCCCGTATCGGCGTCACCACGTCGCTCAACCTCACCGAATCGGGCGCTCGCGAGCAGCGCCTCGACCTCGCCTACGTGCGCGCCGTCGAGCGGGCAGGCGGCCTGCCCCTCATCGTTCCGATGGTCGCCACCGACGAGGCCGCCGAGGCGTTCGCCGCCCTGCTGGACGGCCTCGTGGTGACGGGCGGCCCGGCCGTCACGGACGGCCTCATCGGGGCGCTGCCCGAGGACATCGACCCGACCGACCCCGACCGCGTCGCGTCCGACCGGCGCATCCTGCGTGCCTTCCTCGACGCCCGGCGCCCGACCCTCGGCATCTGCTACGGCATGCAACTGGCGAGCGCGCTCGCCGGTGGCACCATCTACGCCGACGTGGAGACGCAGGTCGACGGCACCGCGACTCACAGCCGCGGCCGAGGCGGGACGACGCACCCTATCGACCTGGTCGAGGGGACGACGCTGCACCGGATCGTGGGCCGATCGTCCATCGAAGTCAACACCCGCCACGTGCAGGCGCTGGCCGAGCCCGGGGCCGACCTCGTGATCTCAGCCGTGGCCCCAGATGGCACCATCGAGGCCATCGAACGGACAGATGGGACGTTCGTGGGCGTACAGTTCCATCCAGAGGCCATGGATCCCCCGCTCGACGCGCTGTTCGAGGACCTCGTCGAAAAGGCCCGAGGCGCCTGAGACGGGAACGGATCGGGTCTCGGCCCGGTTTTTGAACCGTAGTCAGTCCCCCCGCCGCTCACTCTCCCCGATGCCCGTTCCGTCCGACCCGTCCGCGTTCTCCCCACTCCCCGACGACCTCGAAGGTGGCCAGCCGACCGGCGCCGCGGGAGCTCCGGCTGACGAGCACGACGACCTCTCGGCCCAGGGGGCGTCGGGCCGGCGCGCGTGGCGCGACGCCATGCGGGTGCCCCTCTTCTCGCTCGGCAGCCTCCTCGCCATCGGCCTGCTGGTGCTGGCGATGAACGGCGGCGACCTGCGGGCAGCGGCTCCCGCAGAGGCCCCCGTCGGCTCTACCGAGGCCGAGGCGCCCGTGGTCCCCTTCAGTCCGGACGACCCCTACACGTTCCGCGGACTCGACATCCACCCGGACCGTCTCTACGGGCAGTACTTCGCAGGCGCCTTCTCGGGCTCCGCCTCCAGCGGCGGCGCCGAGGACCGCCACCTCGCCGACTTCCGCTGGCGCCTCGACATGTACCGCAAGGCGTACGGGGTGGACGACAACTTTACCATCCGCGTGCTCGACGACCGCGACGGCCGCACCCTGGAAGTACTCCAGCTCCGAGACGTGAAGGACCGCTTCGACGGGTCGGGGCAGGCGGACTGGGACGCGGTCAACCGCGAGCGACGGACGGCCACCTCCGCGCTCCGTCAGAAGTGGGAAGCCTACGGCGTCCCCCGCGAGCACATCGTGATCCGTTGGGGCTATGCCGACCAGACGCTGGAGGCCCGTCAGCGTGACGCGCGGTACCTGACCTACGAGGTCAACCTGGCGCGCCGTCTCGGGCTGAGCGTGCTCGCCACCGAGATCGGCACCGTCGAGACGTTCAACCAGGACCGCCTCGTGTCGTCGGCGGGCGCGCGCAGCCGCTACCAGATGATGCCCGACATCATGCGGATGTTCGACGTGGAGCAGTACACGCTCCCGGTGGCCAGCGGCGGTCGGGTGGATGTCCGGGAGGAGCAGCACCCGTTGCTCGCGATGGAGCCCTACATGATGCTCGTCCGCGCCTATGCCAACTCGGTCGGCCACGAACTGCCGGGCATCTCGGCGTACCACACGGGCCCCGGCAACATCTTCGCGCTCTACCGCGAGTACATCCGCGCCAACCCCGGTGAGGCGCGCGGCCAGCACGTCTCGGACGCCTACATGTGGGGCGTCACCGACGGATTCGAGCGCGTGGACGCCGTCTCGAGCTTCGGGCCTCAGTCGCGCGTGTACGTGCTCAAGGCCTACGGCGCCCTCCGCGCCACGGAGGACCGCATGATCGACCCCTCGGAGACGATCCACGCCGAGCGGGTTCGCATCCGGGCCGGCTCCACGGCGAGCCTGTCCCAGCTTCTGACCGCCCTGGAGCCCCACGGACGGCGCCTCAACTGGGGGCCGGTCGAGGGCGAAACGATCTACGAGAAGTTCCGCGACCTCAACCCCCACATCGACCTGCCGATGGCGCCGGGTGGTGGCATCCCCGCCGCGGGTGACCTTCGGTTCTCCGCGTCGTCCGGCAGCACGCCGGTGCGCTTCTTTCTGCCTGCGGGCGCCACCTCCGTGCTTCAGCGGGTCGGGCTGGACGTGATCGGCGAGTCGGAGCCCTTCAACGAGCGCACCTTCCTGCTGGAGGAGGGCGAGCGGACGTCCACCGACGTGGCCTACGAGCGCCTCGTCGCCGACGCGGGCCGTTTCGGCTTCACGCGGGAGGCACAGCAGCGGCTGGACCGGATCCACGACCAGTTGCAGTCGCTCGCCTCGCAGAATCCGGACTCTCGCTACCGACAGACGCAGGCCAAGGTCGCCCGCATCCACCGCTCGATCTGGCGGACGGCTGCCTTCCGTAGCCTCGTCGCGACCACGGAGACCCTGCTCTCGGTCAACCCCCGGGTGAACCTCGGCCGGACTCCCGTCGCCGACCTGACGCCGGAGACGCCGCCGACGCCGCGGCAGCAGCAGCCCATCGAGCCGATCGCGCCCCGTCCTCCGCAGATCGAGGATCAGGTCGCGTACTAGCCAGCCGTCCGAGGCCGGGCCTTGGGGAGTGGCCCCCTGTCGCTGTCCGCTACGGCGTCGACACCAGCGTGCCCTGCATGAAGCGCGCGTGGCCGGGGTAGGTGCATATGAACGGGTACTCGCCCGGCGGGGGCATGGTGAACACCACCGCCATCCGTTCGCCCGGCCCGGCGAGGGGCGTCGCGGTGAGAATCGCAGGGTCGTCGGGGAGCCGGTCGCCCGACGCCTCCTGCCCGATGCGCTCCACGTCTGCCTCGGCAGCCACGACGACCACGTTGTGGACCATCGCGGGGCTGGTCGTCTCCGCGTTGTCGATCACGAGGCGCACGGTGGCACCCGCGGGCGCCTCGACGCGGAGGGTCTCGAAGCGCATCGCGTTCTTCGCCGCCCGGACCACCACCTCGGCGTCCACCGCTTGCGCGAACAGCGCCTGCTGCTCCGGCGACGGACCGGGCGGCTCCGCGCACGCCCCGAGGCCGAGCAGGAGCACGACGCCGCACAGGACCCGACACCGGCCTTCCCATCGACGCCCTTCGTTTCGTCTGTCCAGATGCATCGGACTGCCTAGAACGACCATGCCGCGTCGTCCTCCTCGGTGCGGCGTTTGGCGCGGTGCATGAGCGTATCGTGGAAGGCGCGGACGGGCTCGTCCTCGGCGGGCCAGCGCAGCGAGTACCGCCCGTCCGGACCGAGGTCCCAGGCCTGACGGTTGTCATCGAGGCAGAACTTGAGCGTTCGCTTCAAGCGGGCGCGCGCCGTCTCGTCCTCGACCGGGAGCACCACCTCGACGCGGTCGTCGAGGTTGCGGCGCATCCAGTCGGCCGAGCCGATGAGGATGTCCGGATCGCCGCCGTTGTGGAAGTAGTAGATGCGGCTGTGTTCCAGAAAACGCCCCACGATCGACACGATCCGGACGTTCTCGGACACGCCGGGGACCCCCGGCCGCATCCGCGTGTGGCCCCGGATGATGAGGTCGACCCGGACGCCTGCCTGGCTGGCCTTGTAGAGTTCCTGGATGATGCCCACGTCGTCGAGCGCATTCATCTTGGCGATGATGCGGCCCTTCCGCCCGGCCTTCGCGTGCTCGATCTCGCGGCGGATCAGTTCCACGAACCGCGGCCGCAGGTCACGGGGCGCCACCGCCAGCGACTGGTACTCCTGCTCGGGCGCGTAGCCGGTCAGGAAGTGGAACAGCCCCACGAGGTCCTCACCGATGTCCTCGCGGCACGTGAACAGCCCGAAGTCGGTGTAGAAGCGCGCCGTGCTCGGGTTGTAGTTGCCCGTCCCGAGGTGCGCGTACGTCTTCAGTCCGCCCGCCTCCTCGCGGACCACGAGCGTCGTCTTGGCGTGGGTCTTGAGCCCGACCAGTCCGTAGGCGACGTGCGCCCCGGTCCGCTCCAGCTTCTGCGCCCACTCGATGTTGTTCTCCTCGTCGAAGCGCGCCTTGAGTTCCACCAGCGCGGCCACTTGCTTGCCCGCCTCGGCGGCCCGGATGAGGGCGCGGACGATGGGGCTGTCCTGGCTCGTCCGGTAGAGCGTCAACTTGATGGCGAGCACCTTGGGGTCCTCGGCGGCCTCCTCGATGAAGCGCTGGGTGGTCGCCGCGAAGCTTTCGTACGGGTGATGGACCAGCAGGTCGCCCTTGCGGATGACGGAGAACATGTCCTCGTCGTCCTCCAGCACCATGTGCCGCAGGCGGATGGGCACCACGGGCTCCCAGGGCAGGTCCTTCAAGTCCGGGCGGTCCGTGTCGGCCAGCGAGAAGAGGCCCGACAGGTCGAGCAGCCCATCCACCTCCACCACGTCCTCGGACTCGGTCAGGTTGAGCTCGCGGCAGAGCAGCTCGCGGACACGCTCGGGCATGTGGTGCTCGACCTCCAGGCGGACCACCTCGGAGAACTTGCGCTCGCGGAGTTCTTCGGAGATCATCGCCAGCAGGTCGTCGGCCTCCTCCTCACTCCGGTCGACGCTCGCGTTGCGGGTGACGCGGAAGGCGTAGACGCCCTCGACCTCCATGCCGCGGAACAGCTCCTCGGCGTTGTTGGCGATCACGTCCTCCACCGCGACCACATGGTGGTCGGTGCCCTCGACCTCCAGGAAGCGCCCCCGGCCCGTCGGCACCTTGAGCCGGGCGAAGTGCTCGGTGCCGCGGGTCGGGTGGCGGAGCGTGACCGCGAGCGACAGCGACAGGTTGGAGATGAACGGGAACGGATGCCCCGAGTCGACGGCCAGCGGCGTCAGGATCGGGAAGATGGTCTCCCGGAAGATGCGGTCGAGGGCGGCCTGCTCCTCGTCTTCGAGGTCGTCGTACTCGCGGACCACCACGCCCGCCTCGGCGAGGTCGGGACGGAGTTCGTCCTCCCAGAGGCGCGACAGCTCGCGCTGCATGGCGAGCGCGGCGTCGGTCGAGAGGTCCAGTTGCTCCCGCGGCGTCCGCCCGTCGGGCGAGAGCGCGCGGACGCCTGCGCCGAGCTGGCGCTTGAGGCCCCCGATCCGCTTGCGGTAGAACTCGTCGAGGTTGTTGGCCGTGATGGCGACGAACCGGACGCGCTCCAGCAGCGGAACCCGCTCGTCCATGGCCTGGAAGAGGACGCGTGAGTTGAAGTCGATCCAGCTCAGTTCCCGGTTGAAGTAGAGCGACGGATCGTCCAGGGACGGGTCCTCCGGCACCTCCGAAGGCACGACCGCCAGCGTCAGCTCCTGGTCCCGCCGGTCCGCGGCCTCGACATGCACGGGCTCCGCAGGCTCCGGCAGTGCGTCCCGTTCGATCTCGGCCTCGAGGAGAGGCTGGGGGGGCGTTTCGTCAGAAGGGGCGTTGGCCATGGGTGCTCGGGGGGTCGTCGGGAAGGTAGAACGCGCCGGGAGGCTCCGCGCTCCCCCGTCAGGCCGACCACTCCATGAACTCGCCGCTGTCGATCTGCCGCCGGAGGTCGTTGAGGGCGCCGACCTCGACCTGGAGGTGCTCGATGTCCTCCCCGGCCCGCTCGGCGGCCTGGATCTCCCGGGTCAGCGAGGTGATCGCCTCCTGGACGCGGTCGAGCTTGAGGAGGCGCATGGCGCTGGTGGCGGCGGCGAACGGCTGGTCGTCGCGCTGTTTGGCGTTGACGCCCACCTTCGAGAGCCAGTTGCCGGAGAGCCCGTGCCGCTCGGCGAGGGCGTCGGTCACGAGCACGCGCTCGGCCTCCCCGAAGTCGCCGCGGATGAACGGCGCGGCCTCGACCGTGCCCGCCTCGAACTGCGCGATCAGCGCCGCGACCACACGCTGCGACGGCCCCTCGGTGAACTCGTCGACGCCCATCCGGGTGAGGATGTGCTCGACCATCGGACTGCCGTGCTCGACCATGAGCCGGATCAGCATCGCCTCTTCGGGACGCACGACCGGGACCTCCACCGGAGCCCGCTCGCGGACCTCGGGCTCCCGCTCGAAGCGACGCGGCGCAGGCTTGGGCTTCTGCCCGCCGAACAGCCGCCGAATGTCGGTATCCACCACGTCCAGCTCCTGCGACGCGCGCCGCAGGTAGCCCTCCACGAGGATCGGGTCCTGCATGCGCCGGATCGTGGCCAGCACGTCGCGGACCACCTCGGCCTTGCCCTCGGGCGTCGCGAGGCGGCCGGCCTGGCGGGCACGACGGGCGAGGAACGCCACGAAGTCCATCCGCTCCTCCCGGAGCACCGTCCGGAACGCCTCGGTCCCGAACTGACGGACGAACGAGTCGGGGTCGGCACCGTCGGGGAGCGTGACGGCGTAGGGCGCCAGTTCGGCGTCGAGCGCCCGGTCGATGCCCTTCTGGGCCGCGCTCTGGCCGGCCTCGTCGGCGTCGAACAGGAGCACGAGACGCTGCACGTCGAGCCGCTTCAGGGCATCGAGCTGCTGGCTCGTGAGGGCCGTCCCGCTGGCCGCGACCACGTTGCGGACGCCCGCGTCCCACAGCGACACCACGTCCGCGTAGCCCTCCACGATGATGGCCTCGCGCTCGGTCCGAATGGCGCGCTTGGCCTGCTTCATCCCGTAGAGCACCTGGCTCTTCTGGTAGACCTCCGTCTCGGGCGAGTTGACGTACTTGGCTGGCGTGTAGTCCGCGCTGCCGGTCTGGGTGTCCGGCAGGATGCGCCCGCCGAAGCCGAGCACCTTGCCGATGGGCGACAGGATGGGGAACATCAGCCGGTCGCGGAACACGTCGTAGAAGCCGCCGCCCTGGCGCTCCTTGACGAGGCCGACCGCCTCCAGCACCTCGGGCTTGTAGCCCGCCTCGGTGGCCGCCTGGACGAGGCCGTCCCAGGCCGGCGTGGCGACACCGATGCCGAACTCGCGCACGGCCTCCTTCGAAAAGCCCCGGCTCTTCAGGTAGGCGACCGCCCGCTCGCCCTCCGGGGTGCCGAGGGTCGTGTAGAAGTAGCCCGCCGCGAACCGGAGCGCCGCGTGGAGCCCCGCCTTCCGGTCGCCCTCGGTGCTGGCGCCCTCCTCCCGGATCTCGATGCCCGCGCGGTCGGCCAGCAGGCGGACCGCGTCCAGGAAGCCCGCGCCCTCGATCTTCTGGACGAACGAGAACACGTCCCCGGACTCCCGGCACCCGAAGCAGTGGAAGAAGCCCTTGTCGGGCACCACGTTGAACGACGGCGTCTTCTCGTTGTGGAACGGGCAGAGCCCGATATAGCTGCTCCCCTGCTTCTTGAGCCGCACGCGGTCGCTCACCACGTCCACGAGGTCGGACGCAGCGCGGACTTCTTCGATGACGGAGTCGGGGATGCCAGCCATGGAATCGGGGGGACTGCGGAGGTTACCCCGGAAGGGTGCGGCGGTGTTCGATGTCGACGGGATCCCACGAGACCTCGTCGCCGACGCGCACCACGCCGGATGCAATAACGGAGGCGCGGAGTCCACCTCGCCGCACCAGCGCGTCGAAGATCCGCTCCTGCCCCGTCACCCGGACGAGGTACTTGCAGGGCGCGCACCGCCGCACACCCTCGAACCGCGCGCCCCCGATCTGGAACGGGACCCCGCGGAGGTCCGCCAGCGGCACGCCCTCGACGACGAGGTTGCGCCGGTGCTGCCCGGCGCCGACAGCCACGCCGAATTCCGCCTCTGCCGCCGCCAGCGCCTCCGCGGTGATGAGCGTCACGTCACGCCCGTTCCCCGGCCATCGGCTGAACGAGCCCGCGCCGTCGGCGTACCGGTCGCCCGCGAGCCCGCGCCCGGCGAGCGCCTCCACCTCGGGCACGGCGCGGACCGGGGCGCCTGCAGCGGAGGCCAGGTAGATCGAGACGAGGCGGCCGGTCATGGCGCGGAACGGAGGGTCGGGCTCGGGGGTCAACGCGCTCCACTCCCCCAGGTCCCATGGCCGACGCCCAGACTCCCGCCGACACCTCCGCCACCGACGACGACATCACCGAGGTCGATCAGGAGATCCCCCCCACCCCGCAGGGCCGCGCCGACGACGACTCGGACGTGCGCGACGACGACGGCGACACCGACATCGACGCGTAGCGGCCGGGCGTCGTACCGTTCGGAGCCCCCCTCCGAGCCCGATGCCCCGCTCCGAATCCCACCGCCTGTCCAACGCCTCCGGCCACGCGCTGGCCGCCCGCCTCGACCTCCCCGAGGTCGGCGAGCCCGAGGCCTACGCTCTCTTCGCGCACTGCTTCACGTGCTCGAAGGACCTCCACGCCGTGCGCCGGATCGCGTCGGCGCTCACGGAGCGCGGGCTCGGCGTCCTGTCGGTCGACTTCACCGGCCTCGGGCAGTCCGAGGGCGCGTTCGAGGACACGTCGTTCTCGTCGACCGTCTCCGACCTCGTCGCTGCGGCGCGACACCTCGAGACGGTCCACGAGGCGCCCCAGCTGCTGATCGGGCATTCGCTCGGCGGGGCGGCGGCGGTGGTCGCCGCAGCCGAACTCCCCAGCGTCCGCGCGGTCGCCACCATCGGGGCCCCCTGTGACCCCGGACACGTCCGCCAGCACCTGATGGCGCAGGAGGCAGACATCCTGACCGACGGCGAGGCGGTGGTCGATCTCGGCGGTCGGCCGTTCACCATCAAGAAGCAGTTCCTCGACGACCTCGACACCCACGACCGGATGCAGGCGCGGATCGCGGGGCTCGGCCGGGCGCTGCTGGTGTTCCACTCACCGCAGGACGAAACCGTCGGCATTGAGCAGGCGCGTCATCTCTTCGAGGCCGCCCGGCACCCGAAGAGCTTCGTCTCGCTCGACGGCGCCGACCACCTCCTGACGGCCCCCGCAGACGCCCGCTTCGTCGCCGACGTGCTCGCGGCCTGGGCCAGCCGCTACCTCTGCCCGTCTGCTGAGGCGCCACCCGCCTACGACGACCCGACGGTGTCGGTCGAGATCGGTCCGACCGGATTCCGCACCGCCCTGTCGGCTCGCGGCTTCTCCCTCGTCGCCGACGAGCCCGCGTCTGTCGGCGGCACCGAGACCGGCCCGACGCCCTACGACCTCCTCGGGATGGCACTCGGCGCCTGCACCGCGATGACGATCCGGATGTACGCCGACCGGAAGTCGCTGCCGCTCGACGGCGTCGGGGTCACGGTGAGCCACGCGCGCCTCCACGCGGCCGACTGCGAGGCGTGCCTGACGCAAGAGGGCCAGATCAGCCGCCTCACCCGGACCGTCCGCCTCGACGGCGACCTGGACGAAGCCACGCGGGCCCGCCTCCTGGAGATCGCCGACAGGTGCCCGGTCCACCGGACGCTGGAGGGCGACATCCAGATCGTGACCGAGGCGGCGTAGACGCAGGTAGGAAATCGGGGTGTGGGGGCGTCCCCGGAGTGGCCGTCGGACCGGAACCCGACGCCGTCCGATCCGGTCCGCCCTCCCCCCGACCGCTCCACCATGCTGGCTGCAGATCCCCCCTCCCCGCCCGCCGTCCGCGCCGACCTCGCGGCCCGGTTCGCCGAGGTCCGCGCGTTCACCGAGTCGCTCTGCGACGGCCTCGCCACCGAGGACTTCGTCGTCCAGTCGATGGAAGACGTGTCGCCGACCAAGTGGCACCTGGCCCACACGACGTGGTTCTGGGAGACCTTCGTGCTGACGCCCTACGCGGAGGGATACGCGCTCTACGACGAGCGCTATCCGTTCCTCTTCAACAGCTACTACGTCCAGGCGGGAGAGCGCCACTGCCGCGCCCAGCGGGGCTACCTCTCGCGTCCCACCGTGGCCGACGTGTTCGCGTACCGCCGGCACGTCACCGAGGCGATGGACCGCTTCCTCGACGGGTTCGACGAGGCCTCGCACCCTGAGATCGCCGACGTGGTCGAGGTCGGGCTCCACCACGAACAGCAGCACCAGGAGCTGATGGTGACGGACCTGAAGCACGTCTTCGCCGTCAACCCGCTGCGCCCGGCTGTTCGCGAGCGCCCCGAGGCGGCCACGGTGGACCCCGGCCCGCTGCGCTGGCGGTCGTTCGAGGCTGGGCTCCACGAGATCGGCTTCGAGTCCACCGACGCCGACACGAGCCGGGGGCGGTTCCACTTCGACAACGAGGGGCCGCGGCACCGCGCCTTCGTGGAGGGCTTCGAGGTGGCCGACCGCCTCGTGACCTGCGGCGAGTACCTCGCCTTCATGGCCGATGGCGGCTACGAGCAGGCGCCCCTCTGGCTGTCGCTCGGTTGGGCCACGCGCGTCGAGAAGGGCTGGACAGAGCCGTTCTACTGGGAGCAGCGCGACGGCGCGTGGTGGCACTACACACTCGCCGGGATGCGCCGCGTCGACCCGAACGAGCCGGTCACGCACCTCAGCTACTTCGAGGCCGACGCCTACGCGCGCTGGGCGGGCGCCCGCCTCCCCAGCGAGGCCGAGTGGGAGGTCGCCAGCCGGACCGTCTGGGATGGCACCGGCGACGCGCCCGGCGCCTTCGTCGACGCGGGGCGCCTCCACCCTGCCCCTGCCGAGCCGGTCGGCGGCGACGGCGCTCCAGCCACCCAGCCCGCTCTCCGACAGATGTTCGGGGAGGTGTGGCAGTGGACGCACAGCCAGTACTCCCCGTACCCCGGCTATCGGCCCGTCGAGGGCGCCCTGGGGGAGTACAACGGCAAGTTCATGGCCAACCAGTTCGTGCTCCGCGGCGGCAGCGTCGCCACCTCGCAGAGCCACATCCGGCCGACGTACCGCAACTTCTTCCCGCCCGACGCCACGTGGCAGTTCACGGGCCTCCGCCTCGCGCGCTCGTGATCTCTGACCTCCCCGCCACCGACTCGCCGACCTCCGCCTTCGCGCGCGACGTTCTCGCCGGCCTGTCCGCCACCCCGCGGACGCTGCCCGCCAAGTACTTCTACGACGAGCGCGGGTCGCGGCTGTTCGACGCCATCACCCGCCTCGACGCCTACTACCCGACGCGCACCGAGCGCCAGATCCTCCTGGACGACGGCGACGCGATGGTCGACGCCATCGGCAAGAACGCGGCCCTGGTCGAGTATGGCAGCGGCTCCAGCGACAAGACGCGCATCCTGCTCGACGCGCTCCACGCGCGACGGACGCTGGCGGCTTATGTGCCCATCGACATCTCGGAGACGTTCCTGCTGGAGACGGCCGCGGGACTCCGGGAGGCGTACCCCGGCCTGCCCGTGCTGCCCGTCGCGGCCGACTACACGAAGCCGTTCGACCTGCCCGATCTCCCGGAGGAGACGTCGCGGATCGTGGTGTTCTTCCCGGGCTCCACCATTGGCAACTTCTCCCTGGACGAGACAGCGACGTTCCTGGCGCACGTGGCGGAGCAGATCGGCGACGACGGCGCGCTGCTCGTCGGCATGGACCAGTGGAAGGACGCCGACGTGCTGCGCCTCGCCTACGACGACCCCGAGGGCGTCACGGCGGACTTCAACCTGAACCTCCTCCGCCGGATCAACGCCGAGCTGGACGGCGACGCAGACCTGGATGCGTGGGCGCACGCGGTCCGCCTCGACCCAGACGCCCGACGCGTCGAGATGCATCTCCGCAGCCTCCGCGACCAGACGCTGACCGTCCTCGGCCACCCGTTCGCCTTCGCCGCAGGCGAGACCATCCACACCGAAAACTCCCACAAGTACGGCCCCGACGGCCTCGGCGCCCTCGCCGAGGCGGCCGGGCTCGTGCGTCAGCAACGGTGGACCGACGCGCGCGGCTGGTTCGCCGTGGAGCTCTATGCGGCAGACGGTGCGGGCTCGCGGTAGCTTCCCGCATGGCCAAATCATCCAAGTCGAAACGCGCGCCCCGGAAGATCCTCGGGGTGGACATCGGCGGCTCGGGCATCAAGGGCGCACCGGTGGACACCAAGAAGGGCGTCCTGGTCGCCGACCGGGTCCGCATCCCGACGCCTCAGCCCGCGACGCCTCAGGCGTGTGCCGAGACCGTCTGCCAGATCATGGAGCAGGTCGGGTGGAAGAAGCCCATCGGGTGCACGATCCCAGGGCGCGTGGTGCGGGGCGTCGTCCAGACGGCTGCCAACATCGACGACGCCTGGATCGGGACGAACGCGGAGAAGCTGTTCAGCAAGACCTGTGGCGTCCCCGTGGCGGTCCTCAACGACGCCGACGCGGCAGGGCTCGCCGAGGTTGCCTTCGGCGCCGGGCGGGGCAAGAAGGGCACCGTGCTCATGCTGACGCTCGGTACGGGCATCGGCAGCGCGCTCTTCACCGATGGGCACCTCGTCCGCAACACCGAGTTCGGGCACATCAAGTTCGACAAGCGCATCGCTGAGCACGTCGCGGCCGACTCGATCCGTACGAAGGAGCACCTGACCTGGGAGCGCTGGGCGAAGCGCCGCGTGCAACCAGTGCTGGAGATGTATGAGTTCCTGCTCTCGCCGGACCTGATCATCATCGGCGGCGGCGTCAGCAAGCCTGAGCGGTGGGGGGCGTTCTCGCCGTTCCTGAAGACGAAGGCGACGCTGGTCCCGGCGAAGCTGGGCAACGAGGCGGGCATCGTCGGCGCGGCCGTGGCGGCTCGCCAGATGCTCAAGGGGGAATGACGCGGAGCGCGGCTCCCTCGCCGTGATCGAGCTCGACCGCGACGCACCGCTCCCTCTCGCCGAACAGCTCGTCGAGGCGATGCGCTACGAGATCGCGTCAGGCCGTTACCGGCCCGGCTCGGGCCTGCCGTCTACGCGGGTGATGGGCGACCAGCTGGGCATCTCGTTCCACACGGTCCGCAAGGCGTACCAGCGGCTCGCCGAGGAGGGCATCGTGGACGTGCGCCGGGGCGGCGGCTACGTCGTCCTGGAGCGCCAGACGCTGTCGCGGGCCGAGCGGCTGGAGCGTGGCGCGGGCGTGGTCGAGGAAGCGCTCCACAAGCTCGTCGGCCTCGGGCTCAACGACGAGGAGGTCGAGTACGTCGTGCAGGAGGGGTTGCAGTTCTTCGAGCGGCCGGGGGTGCGTCGGACGCTCGTGTTCGCGGCGGGCTACCGCGAGCTGGCCGAGAGTGGCGCCGAGCAGGCCGGGGCGGCCCTGCAAGAGCGCGTCATCCCCTCCCTGCTGACCGACCTGGCCGACCTCGACACCCTCGACGGCCTCGTGGTGGCCCTTCCCGATCTGCGGACCGCGCGCCGCGCCCGTCCGACCGCCGAGATCGTCGGCGCCGCGGTCGAGTACCCGCTCGACGTGCTCGAACGCATCGCCCGTCTGGGTCCCGGCGAGTCCCTCGGTCTGGTCAGCCGCCACGCCGACGCCGTCGCGCCGCTGTCCGACGAGATCCGGTCGCGGACCGGCTTCGCGGGCACCCTGCTCGGCCTGCCCGTGGACGCCGATCGACGGCAGGTGGAAACGGTCGTCCGCCAGTCGGCCTTCGTGGCCTACACGCCCCAGGCCCGGCGGCGCGTGCGCCCGTTGCTGCAGCGCATGGAGACGCCCAACGCAGAGATGGTGCCGACGCTCGCGCCCGCCTCGCTGGCCCGCATCCGCGACGCGCTGGCTGGATAGCGAAGGAGCGGGGCCTGCCTTCATTGCCCGACCGCCCCGCCTATCCCAGCGTCGACCGCTCCTCCGAGGTGGGCTTGGTCTCGTCCGCCTCGGCCTCGGCGACGGGCTCGGCCGGGGGGTCCGCCGTCGCAGCCGCCCCATCGCCAGCCGTCGACTCCTCCTCCTGATCCGGGTACCGGACCCGGAAGTGGTAGATGCCACACAGGAGGCTGTGGAAGGCGTCCTTGATGCGGGCGAGGTCGGCGAACGTCAGGGTGGACTCGTCCAGCTGGCCGTCGGCGACGCGGGAGGCCACGATGCCTTCGATGAGCGTCTCCAGCCGCCGGGGCGTGGGCTTGCTGAGGCTGCGCGAGGCCGCCTCGATGGAGTCGGCGAGCATCACGATGGCCTGCTCGTTGGTCTGCGGGCGCGGGCCGGGGTAGCGGTAGTCGGACTCGTCCACCACTGCCGGGTCCTCCTCGGCCTCCTGGGCCTTGCGGTAGAAGAACTCGATGAGGCTCGTCCCGTGGTGACTGGCGATGAAGTCGATCACCACCTGCGGCAGGTTCTGCTCGCGGCCCAGCTGGACGCCCTCCTTGACGTGGGCCGCGATCACGAGCGCGCTCATGGACGGCTTGATCTTCTCGTGGGGGTTCTCGCCCGGCTGCTGGTTCTCGATGAAGTACTCGGGCTTGAGCATCTTCCCGATGTCGTGGTACAGCGCCCCGACGCGCGCCCGGAGCGCGTTCGCGCCGATGGCGTCCGCGGCCGCCTCGGCGAGGTTGGCGACCTGAAGCGAGTGGTTGAACGTGCCCGGCGCCTGCATCGAGAGCTTCTTGAGGAGCGTCCGGTTCGTGTCGGAGAGCTCCAAGAGGGTCATGTCGGTGGTGACGCCGAAGACGCGCTCCATGCCCCAGAGCAGCGGCGCGGCCAGCATGATCAGCGCGGCGTTGACGGCGACGGCGACCAGGTCGGCCCAGAAGAGCGACGAGAACGGGTCGGCCCGGAGCAGCTCGTGGCCGACCAGCACCAGCGTGTAGGCCAGGAACACGAGCCCCGCCGAGGCCAGGATCTGGCTGCGGTTCTTTACGTCGCGCACCGAGAACACCGCCAGCACGCCGACGATGAGGGTCGCGAAGGTGAACGGGAAGTCGTACCCGAACGCGAGCCCGCCGATGGCTGCCAGCGTCATCGTAGCGAAGCTGCCCACGCGGCTGTCGAACACGATCGTCAGCAGGATCGAGGCGAGCGCGACGGGAACGGCGTAGGGCGCCGCGCCTCCGAACGCGCCTGCGATCAGGAAGCCGAAGATCACCCCCCCCAGCACGATGCACGCCAGCGTGAACTTCCTCAGGTTCGCGAAGATGGCGGGGCGGAGCAGGTACGTGTAGAGGAAGAACAGCGCGATGGCCGAGAACACGAGGATCGAGCGCCCCAGCACGGTCGCGATCCACGAGCTGTCGCCACTCCGCTCGCGCTGCGCGTAGTCGAGCGACTGGAGCATCTCGAAGCGCGCCTGCGTGACCTCGTCGTAGCGCCGGATGATGATCTGGCTCTCTCGGACGCGCCCTCGGGTCGGCAGCACCGAGTTCAGGGTCTGGTTCCGCTTCCGCTCGGTCGCCTCCGCGTCGTAGACGAGCGAGGGGTCGAGCGCGGAGGCGAACAGGGCCGCACCGATGGCGACGGTGTCGGGGTGGCTCGGGAACGCCGCGAACAGGCTCCGCCGCGCCAGAACGATCGCCTCGTCGATGCCGACGACGTCGGAGCGGCGGCGCTCGGTCTCGCTCCGCTGGTCGAGATCCTGGACGAGGAGGGTCGGGGAGCGAACCGAGTCGATCGGCACGTTGAGAACCCCTCGGCCGAGCAACTCACGCGCGATGCGACTGTCCTCCCCCAGCAGTCGGTCGTCCAGCGTCGGGCCGGGCGCGCGGCCTGTCGCGACGTCAAAGGCCGAGCGCAGCATGAGATCCCACTGGCGGGGGCTGAGGCTGAGCGACAGGGCCTGACGCTGCTCGATGTAGCGAAGCGAGTCGCGGCGCAGCGCGGCGCGGAGGCCGCTGAGGTCGACCGGCTCGTCCGTGGCTGGGTCTGCGACGGTCACCTCGTCGAGGCGGCTCTGGGACTGCTCCCAGGCGACGTACGCTGCAAACGCAGAATCCAGACGGGCATCGACCGAGTCGAGGCGCGCGAGGGTTTGGGCGAGGGCCTCGGGCCGCTCACTGAAGATGGGCGCCTCGGACTGGAGCACGGAGTCGCGCCGCGCCTGGATCTCTTCCTCCGGCAGGCGGATGGAGAAGTCGAACGGCGCCACCACGTCGTCGGACTGCCACACGTCTCCGACGCGGGCCGTCCCGTCGTAGACGGCGACGTTGGGGAACGCCAGCAACGCCAGCACGGCCAGCACGAGGAACATGCCGACGCGGGCCAACACGTCCTTGCGTCCCATGCGGGGCGTGTCCCGGTCGGCACGGCGGTCCGTGCGGAGCCCCGCCCGGCGGGAGTAGCGCCCGGACTTGGGAGACAGGCCGATGCGATCGAGGAAGCTCATAGGCTCGTCTGACGCTGCCCGGCCGGATCGGCTCCCGGCCGACGCAGCCCGAGCCCCATGCCCAGCACGATGGTGAGGGCGCTCCCAATGACCGGGTACAGGGGCCACGCGACGGCGCGGAGCCCGAGTGCCTCGCGCGCCTCAGCCGTCGGCCGCCAGTCCACGACCCAGGCGCCGATCTCGGTGCTCCACCAGAGCCCGAAGATGAGAAGCACCATGGCGACGATGGTGACCCCGAACGCGATCATGGCGTCCGCCTCGGTGGCCCGGCGGGACAGCAGGCCCAGCAGGAAGGCGCCGAGCAGCCCCCCGTAGGTGAAGCCCGCGATGCCGAGGCCGAGTTCGACCACCGGGTTGTCCAGCCCGGTGAAGAGCATCGCGAAGCCGACGAACACGCCCGCCCACACGAGCGTCAGCACGCGGCTCAGCGACAGCGCCTGCGCCGGCGTGCGCGGGGTGGTCCCGAACCGCTCCAGCAGGTCCATCAGCGTCGACCCGGCGAGTGCGTTCAGCGAGGACGAGAGGGTGCTCATGGCCGCGGCCACGATGCCCGCGAGGAGCAGACCGCGTAGGCCGGGAGGCATCTCCTCAAGGATGTACATCGGGAACAGTTCGTCGCCGCGGGTCAGGCCGAGGTCCGCGAGTGGCGCCCCGCCGTAGTGGATCCAGAGCAGCAGGCCCACGCCCAGAAACAGCGCGAACTGGAGCATCACGAAGATGCCGCTCCACACCATCGCCTTCTTGGCGTCGGTGAGGCTCCGCGTGGCGAGGATGCGCTGCACGATGAGCTGATCGGTCCCGTGCGACGCCATCGAAAACACGGCGCCGCCCAGGACCGCGACGGGGAGCGCGTAGGGCGAGGTGAGCAGCATGCCCCACCCGCTCCAGTCCAGGTCGAGGAGTTGGAGCTTGCCCGCCTCGGTCGCCGCGGCGAAGGACCCGGCGGCGGGGGAGCCGAGCAGCAGCCCGACCGCGACCAGGGCCCCGCCGACGTAGATCCCCATCTGCACCACGTCCATCCAGACGACCGCCTTCAGGCCTCCCACGTAGGTGTAGGCCGCGGTCACGATGCCGATGGTCAGGATTACGGCCGGGTAGCCGACCTCGAATCCCGCCGCCCGCGCGACGACCTGGATGGGGATCGCAGTCGCAAACAGCCGGACGCCGTCCGCCAGCAGGCGCGTCAGCAAAAACGTCACCGACGCCATGCCTCGCATCCGGTCGCCGAAGCGGCTCCCGAGGAAGGCATACGCAGTCTGCATCTCCCCACGCACGTACCGAGGCAGGAAGACCGTCGCCACGATCACGCGTCCGATGAGGTACCCGACCGTGAGTTGCAGGAACGTCAGCGGCCCGGCATACGCGACGGCGGGCACCCCGATGACGGTGAGCGTGCTCGTCTCGGTCGCGACGACCGAGAAGCAGACGGCCCACCATGGCAGGTCGCGACCGCCGAGGAAGTAGTCCTGCGTCGTCGTCTGCCGCCCTCCCGCCTTCAGGCCGAAGGCGACAATCCCGACGGCATACAGTGCGAGAACGACGTAGTCGAGGGGCGTCAGCACGGGCTAGCGGGTGGGGAGGACCGGCGGGTCGAGACGGCGGAGCAGGCGGCCGAGTGCCTCGGCGGCCGAGACGGCGTCGGAGGCGCCCTGCAGCATCAGGTCGTAGAAGGCCTCGCGATCGGCCCGGTGGCGGCCGATCCGCACCGCCGCGGGGGACGCGCCGACGAGGAGCGCCGCGCCAAGATCGCTCGGATCGGCCAGGTTGAGGGCGACGTCCGGCTCGGGGCGCCAGAGATCGGCGCGCACAGCGGGCGTGGGCAGGCGGCGCCAGTCGCGCTCGTCGTCGCCGACGGTCCGCAGGTCGGCTGAAAACGCCGAGGGGACGTCGGCCTCGAAGGGCGCCATCAGCACCGGCCGAACCCGCGCGGGCGGCACGCCGAGTGTGCCGAGGAGCGACCACGCGGCGCGCTGGCCGGGCCCATCCTCCGGCAGCACCACCAGCACCCGGCGGTCGGCGAGCAGCGGCAACGGGCGCGGACGGCGGGCGGCGAGCGCGGCACGAGCCGCGCGCTGGGCGAGCGCCTGACGGATCGGCTCGATCATGAGCCGAACAGATCCCCCTGCTCTGGATCGTCGGTCCCGAGGGCGTCCAGGCTGCGTGTCTCCCCATCGGGAAGCGTCATCGTTGGCGTTGCGGGGGCCGAAGCGTCCGGCTCCGGCGCCGCGGTGGGTGCGGTCGGGTCGGCGCCGGGCACGGGCGCCCCGGCGAGGATCGCCAGCAGCCCGGCCTCGTCGACGACCGGGATGCCGAGGTCGGTCGCCTTGTCGAGCTTGGAGCCCGCCGCCTCGCCCGCCACCACGAGGCCCGTCTTCTTGGAGACGCTGCCGCTCACCTTCCCCCCGGCGTCCTCCACGCGCGCCTTGGCCTGCGGACGCGTGAGCGTCGGGAGCGTCCCGGTGAGGACCACCGTGACGCCCGCCAGCGGGGCGGACGCGTCGAGGGTTGCCGCGACGCGCTCCTCCGGCAAGCGGCGGGTGTTCACTCCAGCGGCCTGGAGCGCCTCGACGGTTCGCCGGTTTGCTTCGTCCTTGAACCACTCGACCACGCTCTCGGCCACGATGGGCCCGATGCCGTCGATGGCTTCCAGGTCCTCCCCAGCCGCCGCCGCGAGGGCGTCGAGGCTGTCGTGGTGGGCGACGAGGTCGCGCGCGACCGTCTCGCCGACGTGACGGATGCCGAGCCCGAACAGCAACCGGGCGAGCGGACGGTGCCGGGCCGCCTCGACGCCTGCGAGGACGTTGTCGACCTTCTTATCCTTAAAGCCCTCCAGCGCGAGCAGGTCCTCTCGCTGGAGCGTGAAGAGGTCCGGCAGGTCGGTGACGAGCTCGACATCGACGAGGAGGGCTGCCCCCTTGGTGCCGAGACCGTCCACGTCCATGGCGTTCCGGGACACGAAGTGCTCGACGGCGCGGCGGAGCTGGGCCGGGCACCCACCCTCGAGGTGACGAAGGTCTACTTCGCCCTCGGGGCGAACCAGCGGCCGCCCGCAGACGGGACAGGCGTCCGGGGGGAGATAGACTGGCCGGTCCCGGTCCGGATCGGCGCCGACGGGGCCGACCACGGCCGGGATCACGTCGCCGGCGCGCTTCACCACCACGTCGTCGCCGACTCGGATGTCGCGCGAGGTGATGTAGTCGGCGTTATGGAGCGTCGCCTTCGAGACGGTGACGCCCCCGACCTGGACGGGCTCCAGGATCGCCAGCGGCTTGATGACGCCCGTCCGGCCGACGTTGTGGTCGATGCCGAGCAGCCGCGTCGTGGCCTCGCGAGCGGGAAACTTGAAGGCGATGGCCCAGCGCGGTGCCGTCGAGACCTGCCCCAGGACGTCCTGGTAGTCGAGCCGGTCGACCTTCACCACCACCCCGTCGATCTCGTAGTCGAGGCGGTCGCGGTGGCCGGCCCAGGACTCGCAGAAGGCCACGAGTGCATCGACGTCCTCGAACACGGCCCGCTCCGGACCGGTCGGCAGCCCGCGGCTTCCGAGCCAGTCGAGAACGCCCGACTGGGTCGCCGGAAGCGTCCCCCCCTCCACCGGACCGACGCCGTAGGCGAAAAACGCCAGTCCGCGCGCAGCCGTGACGGTCGGGTCGAGCTGGCGGAGGCTGCCGACGGCCCCGTTGCGGGGGTTGGCGAGCGGCTTCTCCCCGGCCTCGACGAGTCGCTCGTTGAGCACCTCGAACCGCGACCGGCTCAGGTACGCCTCGCCGCGGACCTCCATCGAGTCCGGCACGTCCGGACCCAGCCGCAGAGGGATGGGGCGGATCGTCCGCACGTTGGTCGTGACGTTCTCTCCCACGCGGCCATTGCCCCGCGTCGCAGCGCGGACGAGCACACCGTCCCGGTAGGTCAGCGCGAGTGCCAGGCCGTCGATCTTGAGTTCGGCGACGAAGGCGACCCGCTCGTCTTCCGCGAGCACGGCATCGAGCCCTTTGTATACGCGGTCGACCCACGCCCGGAGGTCGTCCCCGTCGAAGGCGTTGCCGAGCGACAGCAGGGCGACGGGGTGCTCGACCTTCTCGAATGCGTCCAGCGGCCCCCCCCCGACGCGGTGCGTCGGCGAGTCGGGCGTGACGAGTGACGGGTGAAGCTCTTCGAGCGTTCGGAGCGCGTGGAAGAGTCGGTCGTACTGCGTGTCGCCGACGAGGCTCTCCCCCTCGGTGTAGTAGGCACGCCCCAGGCCGCGGACGACGGGCCGGAGCGCGTCGGCGAGGGTGGTCGCTTCCTGCTCCGCGAGGTCGGCGGGAGGGCGAGCGTCGAGGCGAGCCAGCAGGTCCAGCGCGGAACCGACGAGGTCCATGCTATTCGACTGCCGAGGGATCCACCGTCGGTGCCGGGCCGGCCGGGGGCGGCGCCGAGGCGGGAGCGGCCGAGAGCGAGTCGAGCACCTGCTGGCCGTTGGCGCGGTCGATCTGGAAGGGCCGCCCGCTCGGCGGCGTGAACCGCATGCCCTGGAACTCCACCGTCGCCTCGCTGAAGTCCTGGTTCGGGTCCTCCCCCCAGAGGACGAGGAGCGAGTCGGCCTGGAAGGCCTCCGAGTTGCCGACCTCGATCCAGTAGGGGCGGCGCGAGTTGTCGTCGGCCGTCACGCGGAACGACTGCAACCCGTCGCCGCCGGCGGTCAGGGTGACCTGAATCGGAAGCTGGAGGCGCGGCCCCGCCGAGGCCGCGGCGCCGACGCCGACCGAGTCGATGGGGGTCTGCTGGCCGTCGGCGGTCGTCACCTGCTCGGTGTCCGCCTCGGGCGAGTCGTCGCGGAAGATGAGGAAGTAGAACGCCAGCGCGAGAATCACCACGAAGGCACCGAACAGCCCCAGGATCGTCGTCCAGTTCTTGTCGAACGAGCGACGCGCGGACGGAACGCTCGGGCGGCTGACGCGGGCGTTGCGGGTCGAGGGGCTGAGCGGCTTTCGGGCGGCCGGCGCCGGGCTCGGGGCCGATTCGCGAAGCGCCTGGACTGCGGGAGGAGGCTTCGGTCCCACGTCCGTGCGGTCCGGGGTGCCCAACGCGGGCTCCGGCGTGGGCTCCGGGGCAGGGGGTGGTGGGGCCGAGGCCGGGTCGTAGTCGGGGTGGAGCGCCCCAGCGTAACGGCCTGCTGACTGGTCTGCGAGGGCGCCAGTCACGGTGCTGGGCGACAACCCCACCGCCTTGGCGTACGACTGCAAGAACGCCTTCAGGTAGACCTGATTGAAGGTCGGGTCGCTCACGAGATCTCCGGCCTCGAACCGCCTGAGGACATCGACGGGGATGCGGGTCTGCTGCTGAATGTCGTCGAGCGACAGGCCTCGGGCCTCACGAGTCGCGCGGAGATCGGCTTCGAACGTTCCGGAGGGCACAGGCGAGATGGCGGGGCGTCTCAAACTAGCGCCTCCTCTGCGTCGGGGGGAACGGGAGTGTGAAGCGCGTCAACGAAAACCGCCCGGCTCGATGTGAGCCGGGCGGTCGGTGTCGGGTAGGCGGGATTTGAACCCACGACCCCCAAGCCCCCAGCTTGGTGCGCTACCTGGCTGCGCCACTACCCGTGATCCGCGTTTGCGGGAGGCCAAAACTAGGACCAGCCTCAGAGCGCCCGCAACACGTCCGCCAAAAACGCACGCAGGTCCACGAGGTCCTCACGCGACAGCTCGGAGACGGCGGCCTCGAAGGCCTCTTCCCCGTCGGCCTCGCGCGCGAGCACCTGCCGGGCGCCCTCCAGGGTGTACTTGTCGTCGTGGACGAGGCGCTGGATGCGACGGACGAGGTCGATGTCGGGATCGGTGTAGGCCCGGTTGCCCGCCCGGTTCTTCTTGGGCCGGAGTTGTTCGAACTCGCTCTCCCAGTAGCGGAGGACATGCGGCTTGAGACCCGTCATGTCGCTGACTTCGCGGATGGAGTAGTAGAGCTTTCGGATCCCGGAGGCCATGGTGAGGATCGCGTGCGGACCCGGCCGTCGCGGACTCGCCGGGAGCGGGCGGGGTACGTTCGGCGCGTCCTTCCTCTGAACCTGTGCCGCGCGTCTCGCTCGCTCCCGAAGTCGGCCTGCTGGTCGTGGTCGTGGTGTGGGGAATCAACTTCGCGATCATCAAGCTACCACTGGAGGTCGCGCCGCCATTCACGGTCAACCTGCTTCGGTTTCTGGTGTCGGCCGCGGTGCTGGGCACGCTGCACGTGCGGCAGGCGCGGACGCGAGGCGTCTCGCCGCTGTCAACGTTCGACGCAGGGGCCGGTCGGGTCATCGGCATCGGCCTGCTCGGCATCCTCGCCTATCAGGCACTGTTCATCGTCGGCATCGACCGGGTGTCGGCGGGCACGGGGGCGCTGCTGATCGCGTCCAGCCCGGCCTGGACGGCGGTGACCGCCCACACGCTGGGCCACGAGCGGCTCCTCCCTCTCGGATGGATCGGCACAGCGACGAGCCTGATCGGCGTCGCGCTGGTGGTGGCGGGCAACCCCGGCGCGGCGTTCGAGGCGGACGGCTCCGGGGTGGTCTTGATGCTGGGGTCCGCGCTGGCGTGGGGCCTCTACACGGCGCTCTCCCGCCCCCTCATGCAGCGAGGCGCCTCCGCGCTCGGGCTCACGTTCTGGGGAATCGTGGTTTCGGCTCCCGGCCTCCTGCTCCTGGCAGCCCCTCAGTTGCCGACCGTGACGTGGTCGGCCTTCGGTCCGGCGGAGATCGGCGCGATCCTCTTCTCGGGCGGGCTGTCGACGGGTCTCGCATACGCCATCTGGAACGAGTCCGTGCGGACCGTGGGTGCGTCGAAGACGGCGGCGTTCTCGAATCTGGTGCCGGTCGTCGGCGTCCTCGCAGGGATCGTGCTGCGCGGGGAGCAGGTGACCCTGCTCCAGATCCTGGGGGGCCTGCTCATCGTGCTGGGCGTGGTGGTGGTGCGGCGTCGCGGCGTCGCGGCTCCGGCAGGGGTCCCCGCCGTGACCTGATCTCCGGAAACGGATCGGACGCACCGGCGCCGCCGGCCGGCGGTAGGTTGAGGCCATGCGCTCGCTCGTCCTTCTGACCGTCGGAACCGCCGCCCTGGTGCTCTCGCCCTCTGCGATGGGACAGGAGGCCCGCGCCGACTCGACGGAGTCGTTCGCGTACGGCACGGTGCTGACGTACCGCGCGATGCTCGCCCAGAGCCGGGAGTTGCGCCTGATCCCCACGGACCCGACCGTCCGACCCGACGACTCCGATCCGTTTATGGGCATCGGCCGGCTGGTCGTCGACGAGACGCTGTCGCGGACGGGGAGCTACTTCTACGACGTCTTCTACCGACTGTGGCAGCCTCCGGAGGGCGCACGGTTCGTGAGCGTGATCCTGTCGGAGCAGCCCCTTCCGGGCCAGGGCACCCTCGTGTCGGTTCGCCTCGACGGCGAGTTGGTGTTCCAGTCCCGACTGTCGCCCCGGGAGGAAGACGCCGAGGCCCTGGCACAGCAGGCGGTCGGCTTCACCCTCCGCCGTTTGCCGCAGGGCGACGGGTGATGCGACGGGCCTTGCCCGCCTATGCCCCCACCCGTATCGTCCCCCACCCCACTCTTGCCTGTCCATGCGTCGCCTCTTCTCCGCCGCCCTCGCGCTCGGGCTCTTCGCCGTCGCGGCTCCCGCCTCTGCCCAGCAGCTGGTCTACCAGCCGACCAACCCGGCGTTCGGGGGCTCGCCGCTGAACTACAACTGGCTCCTCCAGTCCGCGCAGCTGCAGAACCAGTATGAGGACGAGGGGGGCGCGTCTCAGAACTCGACGATCAACAACTTCGCCGACACGCTCCAGCGCCAGATCCTGAATCAGCTCTCGCGAGAGCTGATCACGAACCGGTTCGGCGACCTCGATCTGACCCAGCCGGGCACGTTCACGCTGGGGGACTTCCAGATCGACATCACTCCGGGTCTCGACGGCGTCTCGATTCGCCTCTTCAACCTGCTTACCGGGGAGGAGACCATCGTGTCCATCCCCAACAGCCTCTAGCTCTCTCGTCTGTGCGCGCTCTCCTCCTCGCCGTCGTCTCGCTGACTCTGTTCGCAGGGTGCTCGGCCCGATTCCTCCAGCCCTACCACGTGGAGTCGCCACGGGTGGCCGCGCCGCGGACCACCGTCGCCGACCTGCTGGATGCCGTGCCAGCGCCCGTCGACCCGGTGGTGGTAGCGGTGTACCGGTTCCGGGACCAGACCGGCCAGTACCGGGCTCTCGAAAACCTGTCCACCTTCTCCACCTCGGTGACGCAGGGGGCGACGAGCATCCTGATGCGCGCCCTGGAACAGTCTGGGTTTTTCGTCCCCATCGAGCGCGAGGGGCTGTCGAACCTCCTCAACGAGCGTCAGATCATCTCCTCGACCCGTCAGCAGTACACCGGCCCGGAGGGTGAAGGGCTTGGGCCGCTGCCTCCGCTCCTGTACGCGGGGGTCCTGCTGGAAGGCGGCATCGTGGGCTACGATTCGAACGTGCTGACCGGTGGTGCGGGCGCCCGACTCCTCGGGGCCGGCGGGAGCGGCCAGTTCCGGCAGGATCAGGTGACGGTGTACCTCCGCGCCGTCTCCGTGCAGAACGGCCGCGTGCTGAAGTCGGTCTACACGACCAAGACGCTCATCTCGCAGAAGCTCGACGGGGGACTCTTCCGCTTCGTCGACACGGACGCGCTGCTGGAGACCGAGGCGGGCTACTCCACCAACGAGCCGCCCGTGCTGGCGGTCACGGCAGCCATCGAGGAGGCCGTCATCGCCCTGGTGGTCGAGGGCTCGCGGGATGGGCTCTGGGCCTTCCAGGGGCCGAACGACTCCAACACGCAGGACTTCCTCTCGGCGTACGATGCGCGAGCGGCCGAGGACGCCTCCCGCGACCTCTATGACCGGGCGCCTCTCGACGCGTCCAGCGACGGGCTCGCCGTGGGGCTGTCGGCGGGGATCGGGCGGATCGAGAGCGATTATGCCTCCCCGGGCATCCAGCCCGTCGGCGCGGTCTCGCTGGACTACCCGATCGGCAACGGGGTTTCGGTGGGCGTTCGCGGAGAAGGCGGGCTGATCGACGTGAACGGCACCGGCGAGCGGTTCGGAGCCGGTGCGCTCACCCTCCGCTCCCGCCTCGTCCCGTCTGCGCAGACATCGCCGACGTTCACCGTCGGGCTGGGCGGGCTGTTCTCCCCCGACGTCCCCAACTCGCCCTCCTCCTACCTGTATGCGACCGCGCTGGCGGGCATCGAGAGCCGGATCCGCCCCTCCCTCGGACTCTTCCTCGAGGCGGGCGTCGACTATCCGTTCTACGAGGGTCTCGACGGCCTTCAGGGGTCCGGCAGCGTCAACGACAACATCTGGGTCGGCCGAGGGGGCTTCGTCTTCTACACATCGTTCTAGACCTCGCATTCCCCCTCACGTCTGAGGACGGCATCTGTAAGAACGGTGGCAGCGCCAGGACGCGAGCTCCCCGATTTCGGCCAGCGTCATATTCCGTTAGGTTCCGATTCCTTCTTCTCGTTCGGAGGTCACATCGCGCGGCCCTGTTCGCCGACGCCCCCCGTCCAGCGACTGCCTTTTGACCGTCCGGAGGAGTCCGCCACGAGACCACCCCCCGGGAGCGCTTCCGGCGCCACGGGCTGCAACTCCATAGTATTGGGCATATAGCAAGCCACCATGCGCGGAGCGGCCGCAGGGGTGGTTCGAGGATCCTTTCCGCAATCGTCTCCAGGCACCAGTGCCGTAGGAGGCCGGAATGAGACGGGCCGGGAATTCAGAAGGTCTGAGCGCTTGCACGTTTACAATTCTTGCCGTTAACTAACGGCGTGCTACGCACGGTACGCCTCTCTCAGAGGCTGCTGACACATCCAGACACCCTGGCCCTCTGAGCGGCTTCCGCTCCCACCACCTGAGGCACCACGGGCGACGCCACTCCGGCTATGCCTGTCCTTCCCAACGCCTCGACCTCCATGCCCGCTCGCCCGACATCCGAAGCTTCGACGGCTTCGAGGGGTTCTGAGGCCACCGGGCGCCGTGCGGCGTGGACGCGCCCGATTCCAGAAGGCGCTGTGGCTTCTTCGGATCGTGTGATCAGAGGACGCGCCCCGTCCCGTCGGACGGCAGCTTCGACATGGACCGGCTCGTCGCGCCCGGTCGCCTCCGAGAGGGCTCGGGCGCACATGGACCGCTCTGGAGCACGAGGCTCCGATGAACCTGCTCGCTGTTTCCCTCCTGGGCGCTACCCTGCCTGACCCCGGGCGGGAGGCCGGTAACACGTCCTCCCGCTCCTTCCCATACCCGGCGTCTTTGCCGAGGGGTCCCCACCCCATGGGATCTGCGGACCTCCGCATCCTTCAGCCTTCGGGCACTCTTCCCCACTCTCCTTGGTAGCCATGCGCAACCTCCTTCCCTTCGCTATCGCGTTTGGCCTCGTCGGCACCGCGAGCGCGCAGAACACGTCCTCGACTGTCCAGTCGGGGTCGGGTCACACGATTAGCATCGTGCAGAATCCGTTCATGAACGACGCCTCCGTCGATCAGTCCGGCCTCGACAACATCGCCGACATTCTCCAGACCGGCGCCAACGTCGCCGAAGTGGAGCAGGGCGGTACGGCCGACAACGCCGACATCGACCAGGACGGCACGGGCAACGAAGCCGTCGCGCTCCTGAGCACCTTCTTCACGGGTGGCGGCGACATCGACGCGGTCATCAACCAGCTCGGCAACGACAACTTCGGCCGGGTCTTCAACGACGGCGTGAACGTCGACGCGACGATCAACCAGACCGGCGACAACAACCTCGCTGACGTCGTCTCTGGCCTCAACTCGGCGGACGTCGACATCCTCGCGACCGTCGACCAGCTCGGCAACGGGAACGCGGCCTTCGTCGGCCAGACTGGTACCAACCAGCTCTCGACGATCGTCCAGACCGGCGACGACAACACGGCGGACGTCTCCCAGTCGGGCGACAGCAACGTCTCGACGATTGACCAGACCGACACGAACCACCTCGCCATCACGTCAGACGGCGGCTCGAACCAGATCGGCACGATCACGCAGTCGGGCGACGCCAACCAGGCGCGCACCCAGCTCGGCACGTTCTTCGGCGCCAACAACGACGGCACGATCACGCAGTCGGGTGACACCAACGTCGGTGACATCTTCAATGACGGCGACAACAACGACGCGACGATCACGCAGTCGGGCTCCGGCAACTACGCCGAGGTGATCGCTGGCTTCTCGACGACCGACGCCAACAGCGTCGCGACCGTGGACCAGACCGGCACGGGCGACTTCAGCTCGTCGTTCCAGCAGGGAGAGGGCCAGGACGCCCAGATCTTCCAGAACGGTGACAACGACATTGCGGAGACCGATCAGGACGGTACCGGCAACCTCGCCATCATCGACCAGGGCGCGTCGTTCTCGCCGCTGTCCAACAGCTACGCGGGGATCGGCCAGAACGGTCGCACCAACCAGGCGCTCGTCCTCCAGGGCCCCGGTGATGCGCTCAACGGCCTCGTCCTCCAGACGGGTGACAACGGCGTCTCGGTCGTCGATCAGTTCGGCACGAACCAGACGGCCACGCTGACCCAGGTCTCCGGCGACGGCAACCAGTCGCAGGCCCGTCAGTGGGGTGGCGACGGCAACACCGGCGACGCCACGCAGACCGGCGACGGCAACCTCGCGCTGATCGACCAGTTCGGCGACACCGGCGCGGCGAGCATCACGCAGGACGGCGACGGCAACGGCGCCCTCGTCGCTCAGGATGGCGCGGATCAGTCCGGCTCGGTGTCCCAGACCGGGACCGCCAACGACGCCACCCTCGAGCTCGGCCTGTTCTTCGGTGATGGCAACAGCTCCACCGCCGTCCAGGAGGGTACCGGTAACACGGCATACCACAGCATCGACGGCACGACGAACACGTCGAGCTCGACGCAGTCCGGCACCACCAACGACGCGACCATCCTGGTGGCTGCACTCGTGAGCGACACCAACAACGACGCGTCGGTCGAGCAGAACGGCTCGGACAACGTGGCGTTGATCGTCCAGTCGGGCTCGGAGCACACCGCCTCGATCAAGCAGGTCGGCGCCCGGAACAACTCGACCCTTACCCAGGACGGGTTCAACAACTCGGCGGCGGATCGCACCACCCGCGGTGATGACAACGTCCTGACGATCGATCAGGTGGACAGCGGCAACGCCGTCATCTACCACATCTGGGGTGACCGCAACAGCGCGGCCATCACGCAGAGCGGCAACGACAACCGCATCCGCATCGACGGCCGTCGCAACACGACCATCCCGGTGCTCGGTGTCGATGACAACGTGATGACGATCGACCAGTTCGGCGGCGACCGCAACACGATCAACGGCTGGATCGAGGACGGTGCCTCCGGCAACACGATCACGATCACGCAGAACGGCTCCGACAACAGCGTGAACGGCGGTCCGTTCGGCCCGGGCCTCTACGTTGAGGGCAACCTCAACACGATCACGATCAGCCAGACGGGCGTCGGCCACTCGGCGAACGCGGCCGCGCTCGGCGACGGCAACACCGTCACGATCACGCAGAACTAACGTTCTTCCGGTCCCTCGGGACCTCCTGGGCTGGCGACCGGTAACACGGTCGCCAGACCCATTTCTCCTCGCCGGTTCCCATCCTTATCCGGCCTTCTCTATGCGCACTTTCCTCCTTCTTACTGCGGCCCTGGCGGCTCCCCTGGTCTCGGCCCAATCGAGCGAGACCTACATCCAGCAAGCTGGGGTGTCTCTGGGTCAATCCGCGCAGGACATCGCGCTGACGAGTGCCGTCGCCGGCCAGGCCCTGGATCGCTCGCTCGTCGGAACGGGGTTCGATTCCAACACCGCGTCCGTCTCGGTCCAGGGCGACGGCAACGTCGCTCTCGTGAGTCAGCGCGGCTACGGCAACCGACTCGGCCTCGACATCACCGGTTCGTTCAACGAAGTCGATCTGTACCAGCGGGGCGTCGACAACCTTCTCCTCGCCGACATCACCGGCGACGGCAACCGCCTCGTCGACTCGTTCCAGGCTGGCAGCGACAACGTCTACCGTCTTCGCCTCGACGGGGTCGACAACACCGAGCACTCGATCCGTCAGTACGGCCCCGGGAACACGGCCTCGCAGGTCGTCGGCGCAGGGATGACGCCCGCCTCGATCGAGCAGTACGGAGGCGCCGAGATTTCCATCATTCGTCGGTAGATCCCGACAGGCTTCAGGGTTGCGACGCCGGTAAGACGGATCGCCGCCCCTTCCCGTGCCAGCCAGACAGCTGACTCAGCGGGAGTTAGTCCCGAACGTGGAAGGCGTTTCTAGCCACGAACACCACGCGGGCCCCTGTTTTCCCTTCCCCCACATCTTCATGCGCTCACTACTCACTCTCACGCTCGCGCTCGGCCTCACTGGGGTCGTCCACGCACAGAGCACATCTACGACGATCCAGTCTGGTACTGGCCACACCATCGACCTGAACCAGTCGGGTTCGAACGACGCCTACGTCGAGCAGTCCGGCATGGACAACACGACTGACATCGACCAGGACGGCGCCATCAACGATGCCACCTCGATTCAGTCCGGATCCAACAACCTGGCTGTGATCGATCAGGGCGTTACCCTCCCCGGCCTCGGCGGTAGCTCGGCGACGGTGGTCCAGAGCGGCTCGACGAACGACGGCCGTGTCGCTCAGGGCGACGGGGCGAGCCTCGTCGGCTTCGTCGACCAGGCCGGTGACAACGGGTTCGCCACGGTGAACCAGTCCGGCCTTGGCCACATGGCCTCGGTGGAGCAGCTCGCCGGAACCAACAACACTGGCACGTCCAACCAGGACGGCGGCGCTTACAACGAGTCTGGCATCGTCCAGGACGGTGACGACAACGCTGCGGACATCCTCCAGACCGGCAACGAGCACACCGCTACGGTGAAGCAGGTCGGCGACCGCAACGTGTCCACGATCACGCAGGACGGCTTCAACAACCGGGCTGCCGACCGCACCACCCGCGGCAACGACAACGTCCTGACGATCGACCAGATCGACAGCGACAACATCGCCGTGTCGCACATCTGGGGCGACCGCAACACCATCACGGTGACGCAGAGCGGCAACAACCAGGAGGTCGATCTCGATGGCCGTCGCAACACGACGGCTCCGGTGCTCGGCGTCAACGACAACGTGATCGACTTCGATCAGGCGGGCGGTGACAACTTCATCGGTGGCTGGCTCGAGGATGGTGCCTCCGGCAACATGATCACGGTTTCCCAGGACGGCAGCAACAACTCCGTCTCCGGTGGTCCCTTCGGACCGGGCCTCTACGTGGAGGGTGACATGAACACCATCACCATCACGCAGACTGGCGTCGGCAGCACCGCCAACGCGGCGGCGCTGGGTGACGGCAACTCGGTGACCATCACCCAGTTCTAGGACGCGCCTACGGGCCACACGAGCCGACGGTCTGTGATTCACGGCCGTCGGCTCGTTCATTTTCTGCCCGGCCTGCCAGGCCGGTTCTGCTCCCCTTCCCTGCTGCGATGATGCGTCTGCTCGTGCTGCTGGGTGCTCTGTTCGCGTGTATGTCCTCCCCATCGCCGCTCCCGAGCCGGTCGGCTCAGATCCACGTGGAGCGAGGCGTCACCTACGTTCTCTCTGCCGTCGCCGAGGCGGATGGACCGGCGCGTGGCGCATACGACATCGAGGTGAGGCGCCAAGGCGCGGCCGGATCGTCCGTTGCTCGTCAGAGCGGCGCGTTCGAGCTTCTGGACGCCGGGACGCGCACGCTGTCGACCCAGTCCGTGTCGGCGGCTCCAGGCGACCACATCGTCGTGTCGTTGACCGTCACATGGGCCGACGGGCAGATCTCGCGGGACGCCCTGGACGAGACGGTCGGAGACGCTCCGGCGCGATAACTTCCGCAGCCCCCCTCCCCGGTTCCTCATGACGTTGAAATCCTTCGCCCTCCTCGCCCTCGCGGCCCTCTCGCTCACCGCCTGCAAGGACGGCCTGGTCGAGCCCGAGCGATTCGGCAGCATCGAAGGCGTCGTGGTGGACTTCGACACCGGCGCGGCGATCCCGAGTGCGGGCATCACCACCAGCCCGGCCACCGATGCGATCACCGCGGATGGGGAAGGCCGGTTCTCGGTTCCGAACGTCCTTACGGGCACGTACGTGATCTCCGCCTCGCGCAGCGGCTACCGCACCAGCACGGTCACCGTGTCGGTCCGCGAAGGTCGTACCGCGCAGGCGACGCTCTTCATGACAGCCGTAGAGGAAGGCGAAGAGTCCATGCTCACGGCCGAGGTGCTCGGCTTCACCAACGAAGCGGTGAGCGCCGATACTTCCTTCGTGACGGTCGAGTACCGCGCGCAGAACACCGGCGGCGAGACCATCGCCACCTATGAGGTCTACTTCCGGATCGACACCGACCAGGGGCCTTACTACCAGGAGGTGAACGGCGAAGACCTGACGCCTGGCGAGCAGGACGTGAGCACGTTCAGGAAGGCCCTCCTCGGGGCGGTGGCGAGCGGGGTCGTGCTCGAGGGATCCAGCACAGAGACCGTTACGCCAGGGACCTGACGGCGGGGGCTCAGACGCCCACGACCTCGAAGGTCGAGCCCGTGACGGGCTCCTTTCGCACCTCGATGCGGACGGGGAAGGCCGCCTTCAACTCGTCCAGGTGGGTGATGACGAGGATGGTCTCGAAGTCGTCCTGGATCGCGCGGATGGCGCCGATCAGCCGCTGTAGCCCCTCGGCGTCCTGGGTGCCGAACCCCTCGTCGATCACGAGGGTCCGGATCTGAGTCCCGGACCGTTCGGCGAGGATCTGGCTCAGCGCGATGCGGAGCGCGAAGTTGACCCGAAAGGCCTCGCCTCCCGAATACGTCTCGTACGCTCGCGCTACGCCCTGGTCGTCCGTGATCCGGATGTCGAGTGTTTCGCGCGTGCCTCCGCCCGTCTTCTTGTCCTTTAGGGTCTCGAGAGCGACGCGCGTCCGGCCGCGGCTCAGGCGCTCCAGCAACGCATTGGCGCGGGCCTCGATCTCGGGAAGGGTCTCCTCAATGATGAGAGAGGGAATCCCATTCTTCCCGAAGGCGCGGCGGAGGTGCCCGTAGAGGGCTCGCTCCCGCTTGACCTCTTTGAGCTCAGCGCGGACCTCCGTCCGCAGGGCCCGGTCCCGGCTCGCCTTCGCCAGGCGCTCGGTGAGCGCGCCGAGGCGTTCCTGCGCCTGCGCGAGCCGCGCTGCGGCACTCCGGCGGTCCGCCTCGGCGGCGTCCCGGACGCGCTCCGCCTCGGGCCGGGCTGCGAGACGGTCCTGAAGTGCGGCGAGTGCCTCCGCCTGAGCCCCCCGGTCACGCTCCACGCGAGCTCGCTCCTCGACCCGCGCGGCGCGGCGCTCGCCCAGCTCTGCACGCTGCCGCCGGGCGTCGAGGAGTTCGGCCAACCGTCGGGGTGCGTCGGCCAGGGCGTCGAATGCTTTGCCGACCCGCTCGTGCTCGGCAGGGTCAAACTCGAGACGTTCGACCTGCGCGTCCAGTGCGGCCATGCGTTGGGCTCGCTCCGCGTTGTGGTCGTTACGATCGAGGGCCGCGCGGCGGTCCGCGAGCGCTGTCACGCGGCGCGTTCGGTCGGCGGTCGCCTGCGAGAGCCGCTCCGAGGCGAGCGACAGCGTTCGCACCTGGCGTGCCCAGTGGTCGAGGAGTTTCGCCTCGGCGCGGGCAGCGGCGTGCCCCGTGGGGTCGTAGTCCACGCCCGCGAGGGTCTCCTGCAGCTCCGTGCGCTCGGCGCGGGCCTTCGGGCTGTAGTCCTCCGCATCGATCTGCTTCTGGAGCCGCCGGACGTCGGCACGAAGTTCTTCGAGGCGCGCCTGCATGGCCTCCGCCCGCTCGGCACGGTCGCGGGCTGCCCGGAGGTCGCGGGTCGCCACGTCACCGGCCTCGACGACCGTACCGAGGCGGACGTACTCGGCGCGGAGTCGGTCCCGCGTCGCGACCGCCTCGTCGCGGTCCGCCGTTACTGCCGCCTGTGCGTCCGCCAGGGCCTGCAGCGACTCGGCATATCCTGCGAGGACGTCCGCGCGGTGCGCGTCGGAAAGATCCGTCCCACACGTCGGGCAGGTGTCGTCTTCCGAGTCGACCAGCCTACGACGCTTCTCCTCGACGGCTGCCCGTTCGGCGGCGAGCGCCTGGAGCCGCCCCTCGAACGCGCCAACCGCACGCGACGCCTCGGTGCCCTCGGCCTGGAGGTGCTCGCGCCGCGTCGCCGCGTCCTGGCCTGCGGTGACCGCCGTCTGGAGCGCGTCCAGTTCCACTGGCTGCGCCGCGGCGACCTCTGCGGCGAGCCGTTTGCCTTCTTCCACGATCCGAGCCCGCGTCCCCTCCAGCGCGCCCTTGTCGGCGGCGAGTTGCTTGTCGAGGGCCTCGATCCTCTTCTCGATCCCGGCCCGCTCGGTGGCGACGGCCTCGAACCGCTGGAGATCGTCGACTGCGGCCAGGGCGCGGGCGTGGGCAGCCTCCGCCGCAGCCAGTCCCGCCGCGGCCTCAGTGTCGGCCTCGATCTGCCGGTCCAGGGTGGCGAGTGCCCCCTCCTGAGACACGATCTCCGCGCGAGCCTCCGCCGTCTGCTGTTGCATCTCTAGCCGGAGCGCGTGGCGCTGCGCATCGACCCCGCGGAAGAGGGCGGCCTTCTCGTCGAGTGCCGCGCGTTCACGCCGCAGCGCCTCGTAGCGCGCGTGGTCCGCCTCGATCTCCTCGGAGCGAGCGAGGAGCGCGTCCGCCGTCTCGATGCGCTGGGCGACGGTGACGAGGTCGCGGTCGAGCGCCGCGAGCCGTCCACCCAGCGACGCGAGCGCCTCCTCGCGCGTGGTCGCCTCCCGGCTGGCCGCATCGAGCCCGGCGAGCGTGGCCGTGGCCTGCGCCAGCGCGGCGGCGGCGGCCTCGACCGCCTGGGTGGCCCTCCCCACCTCGGCCTCGACCTCCGCCCTCTCGGCCTCCCACTCCCCGACCGGCTCCAGCGAGACGTCGAGGCGGGTGCCCTCAGCCTCCAGCGCGGTCGCCCGCTCGCGCAGACGTGACCACCGCTGGCCTGCGCGAGCAGCCATCGCGTCGTACCGCCCCAGCGCGAGGATCTTGCCCAGGATCTCCTTCCGCTCGCCGGGCTTCTTCTTGGTGAACTCGTCGCTGCGGCCCTGGAGCAGGAACGTCGAGTTGATGAACGTCTCGTAGTCGATCCCGACGCGCTCGTCGATGGCCGCCTGGGTGGCGCGCACCGACTCGGCGGTGAGCGGGCGCCACGCGTCGCCGTCGCGGATCTGGAATTCGAGCCCCGGCTTGGAGGTCTTGCCACTCGCCGACCGGGTGTAGCTCCGCACCACGCGGTGGTCCACCCCGCCGATCCGAAAGGAGAAGTCGACCACCATCGCGCGCGTGCCGACCCGGAGGAGTTCGTCGTCCGGCTTGCGGGACTCGCCCGACTTGCGTGCCTCGCCCCAGATCGCCCAGGTCATGGCGTCCAGCAGGGCGCTCTTCCCCTGCCCGTTCCCCCCCGACAGACACGCCACGTGGATGCCTTCCAGATCCAGGACGGGTGCGTTCTCCCCATAGGAGAGGAAGTTGGACAGGTGGAGGCGAAGCGGGATCATGCGCGACTCGGACGGGACGCCAAGATCACCCCGCCCAGGGTCGCCCGTGTGTCACGGGGACCGAAGAACGTGGTCATGCCTCCTCCCTCCTCCCCGGCTCGGCTATACATCCAGATCGGGCAGTCCGGAGGCGTGGCCGTCTCCGCGTGCGAGGTCGCGGTACTCCCGCGCCTTCTCCAGGCGCACCAGCAGCGCGCCGAGGTGGTTGGCCAGGAACTGGATGCGCTCGGACTCGAGCGCCATTTCCAGCAACCGCTGCTTCTCGGAGAGGTCCAGTCCTGCGTTCCGCCCGATGAGGAACGACACAGGGAGAGAGTGATCATAGCGCGACGGCGACGGCGCCTCGCCCGCCATCTCGAGCAGTTTCATGTGGCGTGCGATGGCCGTCTCGCGTGCCGCGGTGTCGGTCTCCCCCCCGGCGTCCTCCACCGCATGCACGTTCGCTGACAGGTACTCCAGGTCCCGGTGGATCTCATCCACGGCGAACCGCTGCTCGCCCACGGCCACGATGTCGAGGCGGCCGTCCTCGTAGCGCGCCGCGACGCGCTCGATGCGCGCGGTGCAGCCGACATCGGCGAGCTTCTCCTCGGAGGCGTACACGATCCCGAACGGCCGGTCTCCGTCGATGCAGACGCGGACCATCTCCTTGTATCTGGGCTCGAAGATGTGCAGGGGAACGGGCTCGCCGGGCAGGAGCACGATCCCGAGGGGGAACAGGGGGAGACGTTCGTCGAACATGGTGGGACGGAGGCATGGGCCTACCATGCCGTTCGCGTGAGGTTCTGTGTCGAGCAAGGGTAGCTTGTCCCGCCCTCCTCGATCCGTGCGCGCGTCCCGCTTCCTGCTCCTCCTCGTCCTGTGCGCGCCGCTGGCCGCCCAGCCTGTCGCGTTCGGCTCGTCCGACGATCCGCTGGAGTGGGGCAGCACGCTCCGCCCGGAAGACGGGCTCGCAGTCGGCGCAGGCGTGGGACCGGCCTACCTGCCCGACGAGTGGCGGGCGGGCGCCCACGCGTCGCTGGACGCCTCCACAGGACGCTTCAGCCTCGGACTCGGCCAGACGATCCACTCGGGCGACTCGGGGCTGTATGGACCAGAAGACGACGAACTGTACGACCTCGCGCGTGTCCTGCGATACGCCCGGTGGAACGCCGTGCCGGGGCAGGCGAGCTATGCCCGCCTCGGGCCGACGCAGCGCGTGTCGCTCGGCGTCGGCGCGCTGGTGAGCCGATACCGGACGACGACGGCGTGGGACGAGCGGCGCATCGGCGCGGAAGGGTCCGCCGGGACCCGCACGGTGCGTGCGACGGCGTTCGTGGACGACGTCCTCCGCGCCGACGGGATCGTGGGCGGGGAGGTCACGCTCCGCAGCGGCCTCCGGGTCGGTCCGGTGACCGATCTCGGCCTGACGCTCGGCGGCGTCCACGACCTCGGCCAGTCGGGGCTGTCCGGCGACTCGTCGCTGACGGGCGTCGAGGCGACCGTGCGTGGCGCGTACGCAGGGCTCGGTCCAGTCCTGCTGCGCCCGTTCGTGACCCATGCCCAGTACCTCGGGAAGGGCGGCACGGTCGGCGTGGGGGTGGACGTGGGGGCGCCCAACATCGGTGACCAGGCGCGGGCGCGGGCACGGGTGGCCGTGTTCGCCTCATCCGGCCGCTTCGTGCCAGGCCACGTCGGCCCGTTCTACTCGATCTCGAACGCCACCGACCGGATCGTGGACGACGGCTCGTTCTACGCCCCCGGCGTGGCGTCGGAACTGGCGGGGACGCCGCTCGACAGCCTCTCGGGCGGGGTCGACCTGGTGGCCGACCTGCGGCTGATCGTGTTCGGGCGGCTGGAGGTGTCGCAGTACGCCCGGCGCCACATCGGCGACGAGCGGGCGAGCTCGTACAGCCTCCGCCTCGCGGCCCGGCTTCCCGACAACGGACTCGTGGAGTTCGGGCTGGAACGCCAGGACTTCCGAGGCTTCTTCGACCTCATCCAGGACCTCGGGGCGCTGAACACGCTCGTCCTCAACGTCCACGTGCCGGTCGGCAACCGGGGCATGGTGTTCGTCCGCTCGCGGTACGGCTACCGCCGCCTCACCGAGGCGGACGGGGCGGAGTACGCCGACGGGCCGCCGCGCTTCCTGGTCGAGCGACGCTTCGAGCCGATGGTGGGCCTACGGTTCGGGCGGTAGCGGTCGGCGGAACGGCCCGGGGACGTGTCGAGACTGGCCGTCCCCTGGACTGCGCCGGCCTCGGCACCGCGGCCGGGAGACCCGTCGGTGGCCCCGGCCCTACTTGACGCCCTCGCTCATGTCCAGCATCCGCTCGATGGGCTTGAGGGCGGCGACGCGCATCGCCTCGTCCATGTGGAGTTCCGGCTGGCCGTGCTTGAGGCACAGGTAGAGCTTCTCCAGCGTGTTGAGCTTCATGTGCGGGCAGTCGTTGCAGGCGCAGCCGTTGTCCGGGGGCGCGGCGACGAACGTCTTGCCGGGGTTGTCCTTCTGCATCTGGTGCAGGATGCCGGACTCGGTGGCGACGATGAACGTGTCGGCGTCCGACTCCGCGGCGAAGCGGCGGATGGACGACGTGCTGCCGATGTGGTCGGCCAGCCGCAGGACGGGCTCCTCGCACTCGGGGTGGGCGAGGACCGGCGCTCCGGGATAGCGCCCTTTCAGGCGTGCCAGCTTCTGCTCGGAAAAGATCTCGTGGACGATACAGGCGCCGTCCCAGAGCAACATGTCGCGACCGGTCTGCTTCATCAGCCAGCGGCCCAGGTTGCGGTCGGGCGCGAACAGAATCGGCTGGTCGGCGGGGATTTGGCGGACGATGTGCTCGGCGTTGGACGACGTGCAGATGATGTCCGTCTGCGCCTTGATGGCGGCCGAGCAGTTGATGTAGCTGATGACGAGGTGGTCCGGGTGCTGGGCGCGGAAGGCGGCGAACTCGTCGGGCGGGCAGGAGTCGGCGAGGGAGCAGCCGGCGTGGAGGTCGGGCAGGAGGACCGTCTTCGTCGGGTTGAGGATCTTGGCGGTCTCCGCCATGAAGTGGACGCCGGCGAAGACGATGATCTCGGCCTCGGTGCGGGCCGCCTCGCGGGCGAGGCCGAGGGAGTCGCCGATGTAGTCGGCGATGTCCTGGATGTCGCCCTCCTGGTAATAGTGGGCGAGCAAGACAGCGTTCTTCTCGCGCTTGAGGCGCTCGATCTCCTCGAACAGGTCGAGCGTGGGGTCGATGTCCTCGCGGACGAAGCCGACGCGGGCGATCTCGGCGGGGAGGGTCGGGAGGGCGAGCGTCTCGGTCATGGGGGCGCGGGGACGGGGCTGGCTGTACGCCGGTCGGGGGATGGGGATTCTGTCGGCGTGGGTGGGGTGTCCAGAAAAGAGGTCAAAATCGATGTTCGAGGGGTCCTAATCGGCGTCCGGGGGCCTAGGGCTGTGGGCCTTGGTGAGGAGTTGGGGCGGGTCTCGAGGGAGCGGCTCTGCCGGGGAGGCGGCCGAGGCAGGTGGGGACGCGTCGTGGGTCTCGACTTTTGGCACCTCCAGCGGTGCGGTGGGCCGCCCGGCTAGATGTGGAAGACCTCTTTGACCCACTCCGGCTCCCGGCCAGCCCCATAGGGGCCGTGAATCGTCTTGAAGCACCCCTTGCTCTCCACCTCTCGGTGAAGGTCCGTCACTAACCAATCGATGAAGACCTTGCCGTCGTAGACCTCCTTGACCGTTCCCAGCGCTTTGATGGTAATGGTGTCTGCCCCACGCCCTCGCATGGACTTGATGGCGACCCGATCTCCTGCTTCCATTCGGTCACGACGCGCAGCGAAGTTGGGCTTCTCCGAATCGCTGTAGCCGATCTCCCAATAGCCTCGACGGTAGAAGGCTTCGGCCTGGTCATCTCCGCTCCAGTTCGCACCGACGAGCCAGTACTTGCGTTCTGCGTTCATGGATCGGTCGGAAGGCGATGAACAGACAGGGGGCCGCTTTGCCGCGACGGGCGGCGACTGTAGGAGGACGAGCACAAGGATACGCCGACGCTCGGACGAGGTGAGGGCGCTCGCTCCCGGCGTCTGCCTACAGCGGCGAGTTAGGCAACTGTGGTACCGAGTTGATCTGCTTCGAAAGAAAGCCGACGCCGCCGACCTCGACGATCACAAGTGGCGAAGACAACTCGCCCTTGTCCTCGAATACGAACAGAGCGCATCCAGACTGCGACTCATTAGGACGCAGATAGATGTCCTGCGGAAGCCGCCTGAGGTCTGGAAACGGTGGTGACACGTCATCGAACCCGCTACTGTGTACGTATGACTCAGCATCAATCTTGGAATCCGAAAAGGTCGGGTAGCTCAGGCTGATCAGTGGAACCCTGGAGGCTCTGGATTTACCAAAATCGATCGTTATGTCCGTAATCGACCTGGGCCTGTCGGACTCATTGGTCACGGCTATGAAAGCCAGCGCTGCTCCCCTCCCCAAGTGCGTGCTACCGATCACAAACTGCTTGACTCTCAGACTGACTCCCACCGCCCCCTTCTCCATTGAGTCGCGGATCTGAATCCCAGTGCTCAAAGCTCCTAGCGCTGTTGATACGGCTTCTGCTATCGGCATAAGAGATATGGGAAGGCTGCCGAACAGGGGGACGCTTAGCCGCCAGGGCTGACGGCGCGGCGGGTGGACGGGAGAAAGTAGGCGCCGTTGTTCGGGCGAGCCAAGAGCGCTGACGCTCCCGGTCGGCCTACAGCGGCGGGTTCTACGGCCGGGGGAGACGCAACTACGATGCTACTTCCTCGCGAGGATGGGTCTATTCGTACGGCAGTCGAAGTCCTCATCCACGATTACCTCGACTTTCCCCGGTGCGATGCCCGTCTCGGCATTCCTGCTACAGGTCGTAACCACGGCGGTATCGTCGACGAGGTCGAGATCGAAGAAGACCTCAGAGCTGTACAGCGTATCGGCGTCGCCACCGTCACGGGGGACTCTTACCAAGTAGTGGTCGCTTGTGCTCGTGATGTACGACTCGAAGAAGGTGTAGTAGAGGTCCCCGAGGCGGACTCCGCCTCCTGTGTGACGAGTTGGTCCACGTCCAGCGGGTCGAGGTCGAAACAGGAGCAGAGCATGACGCTCAGCACAGCCAATGTCAGGAGAAAGCGAACCATCGAGGGCGGTGCTGACCGGGAGGCCGTAGAACCAGTACTTGTGCGGCAGGCAGAGTGACTGGATGCAGAGACCGCTCTCCAAATCTAGTGACGCCTCTCCCTATGTAATGACCTCAGACCGCCTCGGCTGCGGAACGGGCCCACCCGGCGACCGCTGCCCCCTCCGACGCCGGAACGAGAGGCCCAGGTCAGGCGGGGTGAGCGTCGGCAGGCTGGCGATCGTCCACGAGGCGCCCGCCGTCGAGGCGGAGGACGCGGTCGGCGAGGGCAGCGAGAGCGGGGTTGTGGGTGACGACGACGAAGGCCTGGTCGGCGTCGCGGCTGAGGCGCAGGAGTTCGTCGTGGAGCGTCTCGGCGGTCTTCGTGTCGAGGTTGCCGGAGGGCTCGTCCATGAGCACGAGGCCCGGCTCGTTCATGAGCGCCCGCGCGACGGCGACGCGCTGCTGCTCGCCGCCGGAGAGTTGGCTCGGGCGGTGGTCGAGGCGGGCGCCGAGGCCGAGCATCTGGAGCAGTTCGGTCGCCCTCGGCGTCGCCGTGGCGAACGTGCCGCCCGCGATCAGGGCGGGCATGGCGACGTTCTCCAGCGCGCTGAACTCGGGCAGCAGGTGGTGGAACTGGAAGACGAACCCGATGGCTCGGTTGCGGAACGCGGCCAGCGCCTCGTCGCCCTTGGCGAACACGTCCTCCCCGCGGAAGGTCACGCCCCCCGCCGTCGGCCGGTCGAGCGCGCCGAGGAGGTGCAGCAGCGTGCTCTTCCCCGTGCCGCTCTCGCCGACGATGGCGACCAGCTCGCCGGGGTAGATGTCGGCGTCGAGGTCGGCGAGCACCTCCAGAGCCCCGGTCGCCGTCGGGTAGCTCTTGCCGAGGCCGCGGGCGGAGAGGATGGGATCACGACCTGCGCCCGGAGATGGCACCACAGGCAGGTCGGCCTCCCGCGGGAGGGCCTCTCCCCTGCCGAGGTGGACCGCCTCGGGGGCGGGGCCGCCCAGGGGAAAGCCGGTGTCCGGCCGATTCGACGGGCCGTGTGGGTCCTCGCTCATTCCGGCCTCTCGATGTTGAGGTCCTTCAGCTTGTTGTAGAGGTGCGACCGCTGGATGCCGATCAGCTCGGCCGTCGCGGAGACGTTCCAGTCGTTCTCGTCCAGCTTGCGCTCGATGAACAGCTTCTCGGCGTGATCGCGGAACTCGAAGAGCGTGTCGTAGCGGTCGATCAGGCCCGCCGCCGATCCGCCCGAGCCGGACGGAATCACGTAGCGCTCGACGTCGGCCGCGGTGATCTCGTCGCCGTCGGACAGGATGAGGAGGCGCTCGACGACGTTGCGCAGTTCACGCACGTTGCCGCGCCACTCCTGCTGCCCGAGGCGGGTCAGCGCGCCGTCGGCGAAGGACTTGTCGGTCATGCCGTTGCGACGCATGACCTGCCCGAGGATGAAGCGGGCGATGTCCGGGATGTCGCCACGACGCTCGCGGAGCGGCGGGACGTGGATGAGGATGACCGAGAGGCGGTGGTAGAGGTCCTCCCGGAATCGCTTCTCGTCGACCTGCTGGAGCAGATCCCGGTTGGTGGCTGCCACCACGCGGACGTTGACCGAGATCGAGCGGTCGCCGCCGACGCGGGTGATGCGGCTCTCCTGGAGGGCGCGGAGCACCTTGGCCTGTGCGTCGAGCGACATGTCGCCGATCTCGTCCAGGAAGAGCGTCCCGCCATCCGCCTGCTCGAACTTGCCGATGCGCTGCTTGGTGGCGCCGGTGAACGAGCCCTTCTCGTGACCGAACAGTTCGGACTCGATCAGCTCCGACGGGATCGCGGCGCAGTTGACCTCCACGAGCGGACCGTCGGCCCGCGGGCTCTGGGCGTGCAGGTGCCGGGCGACGAGTTCCTTGCCGGTGCCGGGCTCGCCGGTGATGAGCACGCGCGCCTCCGACGGCGCGACCCGCTCGATGGTCTGCTGGATGCGCCCGATGGCCGGGCTGTCGCCCACGATGGGCGTCAGGTCCGACGTGCCGGCGTCCCGGACGACCTGCTTCAGGCGGACGTTCTCGACCTTGAGCTGCCCCCGCGCAAGCGCCCCGCGGACGGTGACGAGCAGCCGGTTCAGGTCCGGCGGCTTCTCCAGGAAGTCGACCGCGCCGAGTTGGGTCGCCTCGACGGCCGTCTCGACGGTGCCGTGGCCCGAGATCATCACCACCGGGACCGTGGACTCGGCGTCGTGGAGGGCCTGGAGCACCTCCATGCCGTCCCGCTTTGGCATCTTGATGTCAAGCAGGAGCAGGTCGATGCCCGACCGCGCCTTCTCCAGCGCCTCGTCGCCGTCGACAGCTTCTTCGACGGTGTATCCCTCGAACTCGAGGATCTCCCGGAGCGCCCGCCGGATGGCGGGCTCGTCGTCGGCGATGAGGACAGTCGGCATGGCGGCGCGAGAAGGGATGCCGAAGCTACGGCCTGCTCCCGCTCGCGATCCGTCGTCCGGCCTACTGCTCGGCGGGCGAGGGGACCGGGACCGGCGCCGAGGGGGCAGCGGCGGAGTCCGGCGTGG
Organism: Rubrivirga sp. SAORIC476; assembly: GCF_002283555.1. Classification (NCBI taxonomy): domain Bacteria; kingdom Pseudomonadati; phylum Rhodothermota; class Rhodothermia; order Rhodothermales; family Rubricoccaceae; genus Rubrivirga; species Rubrivirga sp. SAORIC476. The sequence continues at coordinate 207,186 of NZ_MVOI01000002.1, forward strand.
CCGGTGCCGCCATCACGTCGCCCGTGGGCGTGCCGGTGGCGGTGGCGGTGGCCTGGACCTCGCCCAGTTCCACGAGCGCCGTACGGACCTCCGGGGCCGCCTCCCACTCGTCGATCACGCGCATGAGCGCGGACTCGGCCGCCTCGGTGTCGCCCGCGGCGAGGTGAGCGCGCGCGGCGTCGAGGAGGTAACCCGGCGTCGAGGCCGGGGAGACGAACTCAGAGGCCGCCTGCTCGTAGAGACGGGCCGCCTTGGCGTCATCACCCTGCTCCTCGGCAATGGCCGCCTGGCCGCCGATGGCGCTGGCAGCGAGGAGCCCGTCGCCGTCGTAGTCCTCGAACAGCTCCAAGGCGCGGTCCATGTCGCCGAGTTGGTAGAGGGCGTCAGCAGCGAAGAAGGTGGCCTGCTCGCCCGTGGCCGTGGAGCCATACTGATCGGCGATTTCGAGGAGGCCCGGCATGTCGCCGGTGCCATCGAGGGCCGTCTGGAGGTTGCCCGCCTCGTACTCAGTCAGGATGGCGCCGAGGAGCTCCTGGCCCTCGGCCGACCGGTTCGCCTGGTACGCGCGCCAGCCGATGACGGCGAGCGAGAGGACCACGATGCCGACGATCACGCCGATGACCGCGTTGCGGTGGTCCTCGAAGAACTCGGCACCGCGCGACGCGGAGGTCGCAAGGGCATCCTCCCGGAGGTCGTGGGGATGCGAGGCGGTGAGCGTCTTCGGCGGGTTGATCTGGGCCATCGGGGGAGGTCGGAGAGTCGGGACAGCGCGGCCGACGCCGCGAACCGCGAAAGGTAGCGGAGCCGCGGCCTCGTGCGGCGTGAAGAGCCGGGCGAGATAAAGTTCGCGCCCGCGCCCGACCGCCTCTTGCAAGCGATTTCACCGGACGCCGGGACCCGGAAGCGCTACGAGTCCTGTACCCTGACTCTCGGCGTAGTGCCTCCCTCTCCTCTCCCCGACTCCCCCATGGCCATCAAGATTGGCATCAACGGGTTCGGCCGCATCGGCCGCCTCGTGTTCCGCTCCATCCTCGAGCGCGGCAGCACCGACTTCGACATCGTCGCGGTCAACGATCTCACCGACGCCGAGACGCTCGCTCACCTCTTCAAGTACGACTCCGTCCACGGCGTCTTCCCCGGCGACGTGTCGGCTGAGGGTGACGAGCTCGTGATCAACGGAGACCGCTTCAAGGTGCTCTCCGAGCGGGACCCCGCCAACCTGCCCTGGGGCGACCTCGGCGCCGACGTGGTCGTCGAGTCGACGGGCCGCTTCACGGACGCCGACAGCGCCGGGCTGCACCTCCAGGGGGGCGCCAAGAAAGTCGTCATCTCGGCCCCGGCCAAGGGCGGCGTCAAGACGGTCGTGCTGGGTGTCAACGAGGACACGCTCACGGGCGACGAGGACATCGTCTCCAACGCGAGCTGCACGACCAACTGCCTTGCCCCGATGGTCAAGGTCCTCGACGACGCGTTCGGCGTCGAGAAGGGCATGATGACGACCGTCCACGCCTACACGGCCGACCAGCGGATCGCGGACGCTCCGCACCGCGACCTCCGCCGCGCCCGCGCCGCCGCGCTCTCGATCATCCCGACGACGACCGGCGCCGCCAAGGCGGTCGGCCTCGTCCTCCCCGAGTTGGCCGGCAAGCTGGACGGCTTCGCGCTCCGCGTCCCGACTCCGGACGGCTCGCTGACCGACTTCACGGCCATCGTCAAGCGCGAGGTCACGGTCGAGGAGGTCAACGCCGCCTTCCAGGCCGCCGCCGAGGGCCCGATGAAGGGCATCTTGGAGTACAGCACCGCCCCGATCGTCTCGATCGACATCGTGCACAACCCGCACTCCTGCATCCTCGACTCGCCGTCGACGATGACCGACGGCACGCTCGTCAAGGTGGTCGGCTGGTACGACAACGAGTGGGGGTATTCCAACCGCACCGTCGACCTCGTCCAGAAGTTGATGGCGTAGCGAGTCCAGAGTTCAGGGTTCGGGGCTCAGAGTCGACTCCCCGAACTCCGAACTCCGAACGCTGAACTCAATCCGATGAACACCCTCTCCGACCTCGACCTGTCCGGCCGCCGCGTCCTCGTCCGCGTGGACTTCAACGTCCCGATGGACGGCGACACAGTGACCGACGACACGCGCATCCGGGGCGCGCTGCCCACGATCCAGGCCATCCTGGACGCGGGCGGCACGCCGGTGCTGATGTCGCACCTCGGCCGCCCCAAGGGCGCGCCGGACCCGGCCTACTCGCTGCGTCCGGTCGCCGCCGTGCTGGACGCACTCCTCGACGCGCCCGTCGTGTTCTGCGACGAGACCGTCGGCGACGCCGCCGAGGCGTGCGTGGACGGGGCCGCTGCGGGATCGGTGGTGCTGCTCGAGAACACGCGCTTCCTGCCGGGCGAGACGGCCAACGACGCCGACCTCTCGGCCCAGATGGCCCGCCTCGGGGACGTGTTCGTGTCGGACGCCTTCGGGTCGGTCCACCGCGCGCACGCATCCACCGCAGGCGTCGCGGCGCAGCTCCCGCACGCCGCGGGCAAGCTCTTGGAGCGCGAGGTCACGTTCCTGACGAAGGCCCTCGACGATCCCGAGCGTCCGTTCGTGGCCGTGCTCGGCGGTGCGAAGGTGTCCGACAAGATCGGCGTCATCGAAGCGCTCGCGCCCAAGGTGGACCACCTGCTGATCGGCGGCGCGATGGCCTACACGTTCCTCGCCGGGCTCGGCCACTCGGTCGGCACCTCGCTGGTCGAGGCCGACCGGACCGACGACGCCTTCCGGCTCTACGAGCAGTTCAAGGACACGCTCGTGCTGCCCAGCGATCACGTCGTCGCGGACGCCTTCTCGGCCGACGCGGAGACTCGGGTCGTCTCGGGTGAGATTCCGGACGGTTGGATGGGCCTCGACATCGGCCCGGCCTCCCGCGAGCGCTACGCCGAGCTGATCGGTACCGCTCGGACGGTCATCTGGAACGGACCGATGGGCGTGTTCGAACTCGCTCCCTACGCAGGGGGCACGCTCGCGGTCGCCCAGGCCCTGGCCGACGCGACCGCCGACCACGACGCGCTGACCGTCGTCGGCGGGGGCGACTCCGTGGCGGCCCTCAACCAGTCCGGCCTCGCGGACGCCGTCACGCACGTCTCGACGGGCGGCGGCGCGATGCTGGAGTTCATGGAAGGCCAGACGCTGCCCGGGCTCGCCGCGCTCGATTGAGCGACGTGCTGACGGCCCTCGATCTCGTGGGGACGTTCGTGTTCGCGCTCTCCGGCGCGTTCAAGGGCGTCCGCAACCAACTCGACTGGCTGGGCATCGCGGTCCTCGCTGTGCTGACCGGCGTGGGCGGGGGGCTGATCCGGGATGTGCTCCTGGGCGACACGCCTCCCGCGGTGTTCCGCGACGAGCGGTTCTTCCTGGCCTGCCTCGCCGGAGCCGTCGCCGTGATCGTGGCCGCCCGCCCTATCGCGGCGCGCTGGAACCGCGTGATGGTCGCCGACGCGCTCGGCCTCGGGCTGTTCGCAGCCCTCGGGGCGCTCAAAGGCGCCCAGGCCGGGCTCGGCCCGCTCGGCGTGGTGATGATGGGCTCGCTGACGGCCGTCGGCGGCGGCGTCATCCGCGACGTGCTCGTCGGCGAGCGCCCGGCGGTGCTGGACCGCGGCTTCTACGCGACCGCCGCCGTCATCGGCAGCGCGCTGCTGGTCGGCCTCGACACCCTCGGCGCGACGGTGCCGGTCCAGATCGGGGTGGCGGCCGTGGCGACGTCCGCGCTCCGCTTCCGGGCCATGCTCACCTCCATGCACCTCCCTCGCCCTTCTCCCCCCGACGCCTCGCTCTGACATGCAGTTCTCGACTCCGCCCTCCGACACGACGACCGCCGTGACGGACTCTACGCTGGGCATCACCGCCCAGGATGTGGCCCAGGCCGCCAATGCGGTGATCTCGCCCGAGTTCTGGCTCGGCGTGGGGATGACCGCGCTCCGCGTCGGCCTGACGATCGCGCTGGCGCTGCTCGCCATCGGCGTGGTCACGCGCATCAAGAAGCGATGGGTGGCATCGGTCCAGGACGACCCGGCGACCGACAAGCGCCGCCAGCGGGTCCTGACGACCTCCGACCTGCTCGGGTCGGTCGCCCGCTACGTGATCTGGGCCATCACCATCGTGACGGTGCTCGCGATGATCGGGTTCGACGTGCGGGCGCTGCTCGCGGGCGCAGGCATCGCGGGCCTGGCCATTGGCTTCGGTGCGCAGACGCTCGTGAAGGACGTGATCTCGGGCTTCTTCCTGCTGTTCGACGACACGCTCGGCAACGGCGACCTGATTCGCATCGGGGCCGACACCGGGACGGTCGAGTACGTCGGCCTTCGGCTGATCAAGGTGCGCAAGTTCGACGGCGAGCTGCTGATGGTCCCGGCGGGCGAGCTGCGGACGTTCGGCAACAAGTCGGTCGGCTACGCCCGCGCCATCGTCGAGGTGGGACTGAGCTACGAGCAGAACGCCACCGAGGCGCTGCGGGTGCTGGAGGAGGTCGCCGAGGAGTGGGCCGCCACGGACCACGCCCGGGAGGTGATGGTCGAGGAGGCGCCGCAGGTGCAGGCGCTCCTCGCACTGGGCGATTCGGCCGTCACCGCGCGGGTGGTCGTGCAGGTCCAACCCGGCGAGCAGTTCCCCGCCGAGCGCCAGCTCCGGTCCCTCATCAAGACGCGGTTCGACGAGCGCGGCATCGAGATCCCGTTCCCGCGCCGGACGGTCTACGTCAAATCCGCCGACGGCGGCCCGGGCGTGTCGGACGCCGACGCCGCGGCGGCCGGGGCGTAGCGCGCAACTTCGCAGCCGAGAAGGCGTCAGGCGGCCATGACCGACCTCGCCATCGACACCACCGGGCTGGCCAAGACGTACCGCGGGCGCCCACCTGTCGAGGCGCTGAAGCCGCTCGACCTCCAGATCGCCGCCGGGGAGACGTTCGGCCTCCTCGGTCCCAACGGCGCGGGCAAGACGACGCTCGTCAAGCTGCTTCTCGGGCTCGTCCGCCCGACCGCCGGGAGGGCCACCATGTTTGGCCGCGACATCGGCACCCCCGAGGCTCGGCGCCCGGTCGGGTACCTGCCCGAAGGCCACCGCTTCCCACTGTTCCTGACCGCCCGGCAGACGCTCGACGTGTTCGGACAGATGGCGGGCGTCGAGGCCGCCGACCGTCCGGCGCGCGCCGACGAACTGCTCGGCCTCGTCCACCTTGATGGGGCAGCCGACCGAGCCGTTGGGACGTTTTCGAAGGGGATGCTCCAGCGCCTCGGCATCGCGCAGGCGCTCATGAACCGTCCGCGGCTGGTGTTCCTGGACGAGCCCACCGACGGCGTCGACCCGGTGGGCCGTCGCGAGATCCGGACTCTCATCGAGCGCCTCCGGGACGATGGGGTGACGGTGTTTCTGAACTCCCACCTGCTGAGCGAGGTCGAGCGCGTCTGCACCCGCGTCGCCATCCTCAAGGGCGGCGTCCCGATCCGCATGGGCACCGTGGACGACCTCACGCGCCAGGGCCGCGCGTGGCGGCTGGTCACCTCTCCCCTCCCACCCGACACCCTGGACGCGCTGGGCCCGGCGCTGGACGCCTCCGCCGTGGATCACCCGGACGGACTCGTCCGCTCCCTGCTCACCCTCCCCGACCGCACCGCGCTGAATCATGCGCTGGACCGCCTCCGCGCGGACGGCGTCGAGGTGGAGGCGCTCGAACCCGCCCGTCAGTCGCTCGAGGATCTGTTCGTGGAGGTCGTCCAGGACGAGACGCTCGGCCCGCTTCCCCCCCGCTGATGCTCGGCCTCTTCTTGCTCACCCTCCGCGAACTGCGCGCCCGCAAGGTCGTCATCGGCCTCTTTCTCGTGGCGACCGTGGTGTGGGTCGCGTTCACCTTCGCCCTCCAACTGGACGTGGTCGACGGCACCCTGGCGGGCGCCCGGCTCTTCGGCCAGGAAGCCGTCGACGGGTCGGTCGATCCAGACGCGCCGCTCCTCGACGAGGAGGGGAACGTGATTCTGAACGCCGACGGCGAACCGCGGACGGCGCGGGACGACATGCCCCCGTTCGGAGACACGATGCTGGAGAGCGTCGTGTTCGGCGCGCAGGCCTTCGTAGCCGGGGCCGCCTACTGGGTCGGCATCCTACTGGCGCTGTTCGCGACCGGGGGGCTGGTGGCGTCTCTCACCGAGCGCGGCGTGGTGGACGTGCTGCTGACGAAGCCGCTCTCCCGGTCGGCGGTGCTCGCGGGGCGTCTGCTGGCCGTGATGGCGGTCATGCTCGTGTTGCTCGTCTACCTGTTCGGGGCGGTCTGGCTCGTCATGTCGATCAAGTCAGGCCTGTGGGCGCCGGGCTTTCTGCTCGCCATCCCCGTCGTGTTCGGCATGTTCGTGGTGGTGTACGGCGTCGTGACGCTCGTCGGCGTGTGGAGCGGGAGCGGCCCGCTGTCGTTCATCGTGACCCTGGGCGTGCTGTTCGTGAGTCTGATCCTGGCCATCCCCGAACTGGCCGTCCAGGTGGACGCGACGTGGCGTCCGCTCGTCACCGGCGCGTACTGGGCCCTCCCCAACTTCGGCGGCGTGGGCACGCAGGTGGTGCCGCAACTCGCCACCGGAGCGGCCGTAGGGTCGCCGTGGCTGCTGGGCTCCTCGCTCGCATTCGGCGCGGCGTGCTACGGCCTGGCCTTCTTCCTCTTCTCTCGTACCGACTTCTAGTCCCATGCTCGCGACTCCCTCCCGCATCCCGCGCATCGTGCTCGCCAGTGTCCTCGGCGCCCTGCTGCTCGCGGGCCTCGCCCTGCTGGCGACCGGATGCAGCGACTCGGTGGCCGCAGCCGGCATCGGCACGTCGTCGCAGACGACCGACGCGCTCGCGGTCCTGCCGTCCGACGCCGACGTGTACGGCATGACCAACCTCGCAGAGGCACGGGGCAGCGACGCCCTCGCCACGGCTCTCGGTGGCAGCGGCCTCGGCATGGTCAGCGAGCGCGGGTCGGCCGACTTCCAGGACTTCGTGCGCATGACGGGCTTCGACCCGGCCGAAGACCTCGACCGCATGTACGTGGCCGTAAGCGACGGCATGGACGAGCGGGCGGCGTTCGTGGCCTACGGTCGGTTCGACCGGGAGCGCATCGAGCGGTACCTCGCCGACTCCGACGAGGCGGACTTCGAGGTCACACAGATCGAGGGCACCGCGGTCTACCTCACCACGTCCGAGGACGGCCGACGGGGCGGCTTCGCCCTGGCGAGCGACCAGATGGTGCTGGCAGGCGACGAGGCCACGCTGACCGGCATGGTCCAACGCCTCGGGACCACGGCTCGTCCGGCCGGGCCGGACCTCCAGGCCCTTTTCGACCGCGTCGCCTTCCCCGACGACGCGTGGTTCGTCGCCCGCGGGCTGGACCGTGTGACGGGCGAGATCCCGGCCGAGGCCGGTCCGTCGGCGCTCGCCGCTCGCGCAGCGGCCGGGTTCGTGCTGTCGATGCGCTTCGACGACGACGGCGTCCCCGTCCGCGCCTTCCTGGCCACCAAGCCCGAAGCCAACCCCGACGATGTCGGGGACGTGGTGCGCGCCGGCCTGTCCGCCATGCGCATCGGCATGAAGGATGAGCCGTCGGCCCTGGACGTGCTGGACGGCGTGGACGTGACCGCCGAGGCCGAGGGCGTCCGCGTGGAGGGCTTCCTGACGCCTGCCTTCCTCGCCTCGGCGCAGCGGTAAGGGCGACACGGGCGGGGTACCTTCTCGCGCCCTGCCCCTCCTGCCGATGTCGCCAGACGCCCTCCTCCCCGACGCCTTCTCGCTGGACGCGATCCCCGCCATCCCGCGGCCGGGGCGCGTCCTGATGACCACGCCCGAGCACTTCGCGGTCGAGTACGTCATCAACCCCCACATGGAGGGCAACGTGGGCGACGTCGACCCCGCGCGGGCGCGCGCCCAGTGGGACGCCCTGAAGGACGCCTACGAGCGCCTCGGCGTCGAGGTGGTGGAAGTCGCGGGCGTGGCAGACCTGCCCGACATGGTGTTCTGTGCCAACCAGACGCTCCCGTACCAGACGCCGGGCGGGGAGCGCGGCGTCATCCTGAGTCGGATGCACGCGCCCCAACGGAAGCCTGAGGTCGAGCATTACGAGCGCTTCTTCGGGGGCGAGGGGTACGAGGTCCACGCGCTCGACGCCGACCTGCCCGGCGACTTCGAGGGCATGGGCGACGCGCTGTGGCACCCCGGCCGCTACCTCCTCTGGGGCGGCTACGGCTACCGCACCGACCGGCAGGTGTACACCCGGTTCGCCGACACCCTCGGCTTTCCGATCGTGGCGCTGGAGCTGACCGACCCGGACTTCTATCACCTCGACACCTGCCTCTGCCCACTCGACGAGGAGACCGCGCTCTACTACCCCGGTGCGTTCACCGACGAAGGCATCGCTGCGATCCGTCAGCACTTCCGGCGCGTCATCGAGGCGCCCGAGGCCGATGCCCGTGAGCGGTTCGCCTGCAACGCCCACTCGCCCGACGGCCGCCACGTCCTCATCCAGAAGGGATGCACGGACACCAACGAGTTGCTCCGCGCGGCCGGGTTCGAGCCTGTCGAGATGGACACGAGCGAGTTCCTGAAGTCCGGCGGCTCGGTGTTCTGCATGAAGCTGATGTTCTGGTAAGAGCCAGGCGGGGTGGCTGCGCCTGCTGGACAGTCGGATCTTCGCTCGCCCTGCCTCCCCCTGCCCTGTCCGCGCCCCCCCTGGTCTCGATCGTCGTCCCGGCTCTGAACGAGGTCGGGGGCATCGGCGCGGCGCTCGTGAGCGTGGCTCGCCAGTCTCGCCCGTACGAGATTCTGGTCGCGGTGGGGGATTCCGACGACGGTACGGCCGAGGCGGCGCAGAGGACCATGCCGGAGGCCCGTGTCGTGTGCGGAGACCGGGGCCGAGCGCGTCAGATGAACGACGGCGCGGCACCGGCCACCGGAGACCTGCTGCTGTTCCTCCACGCCGACACCCGGCTCCCCCCCGGCGCCCTCGATGCCCTGCGCGATGCGATGGCGGACCCAGCGGTGTCCGGGGGCTGCTTCCGCACGACCTTCGACCTGGACCCGGGCCGGGATGGGTTCAGCCCGTTCGGCCGCGCGTTCATGCGGCTTTGGGAGTCGCGCCTCTGGATGCAGTGGCATCGGTTCGCGTTCGGCGACCGCGCGCTGTTCGTCCGGCGGAGCGTGTTCGAGGCCATGGGCGGCTTTCCAGACCAGCCGATCTTCGAGGACCTCGACGCCGTCCGGGCGATGCGGCAGCATGGGCGGTTCGTCTTCCTCGACATGGAGGTCACCACCTCGGCCCGCCGGTTCCGCGAAGTCGGGGCCGTCCGCCAGCAGCTTCGCAACCTGGCGCTCTGGACGGCCTGGAACGTCGGCGTCTCGCCGTCTCGCCTGAAGCGATTCTACAGCGACCACGACCGCGGCTGACGACTCCGGCGGGTTTTGAGGACCCGCGGCGTCACGGGAGCATTGCAGGGAGACCGTGTATACTGGACTCCAAACGGTTCGGTGCGGCGTTGCCCTGCGGACGCCTGCCCCCCTCTGCCCATGCGGATTCTCTTTGCTCTCGCCCTGCTCCTCCTCGCCCCGACGGCCACGGGGCAGACCACCTTTCGGCTCGTCGATCCCCTTCTGTCGGTCGACGGGGATCGCCTGACGACGGTCGGCACGCCGCTGGTGCAGCAGCCGTTCGGCATCCTCACGATCTCCGTCCCCGGTGAGGGCACCTACACGATTTCGGAGCGCCCCTTCGCCGGCGCGCGGCGAGCGGGCCAGTTCGACGGGTCCGGGCTCTACTTCGCGACCGGCGGCCGGAGCGTCCGCCTCCTCTCGCGTGAGCCCATCCTCTCGCTGTCCGGCCCGACGACCGCATACGTGACCTTCGAGCCGTCGCGGAGCCGCTCCCGAGGTCCGGCGCGCTTTGCCATCGCCGACGACGTGTCCGGACGGGGGCGCCGGAGCACCCTCCCCGAGCAGTCGTCCCAGAGGGAGCGGGCCTCCGGGCCCCGTCCGACTTTGTCGAGCCGTCCGGCCGCGCAGTACTTGCAGGACACCGAAATCAGCCGCCTGCGGAGCGAACTGGACCGCCTCGTGGCCGACCGGGAGCGCCTCGCCGTCGAGCGAGACCGTCTCGCGGGGGAGCGCGACGCCGCCCTCCGCGCGCAGGCGCTCTCGGCCTCGGCGACGCAGGAGACCGCCGCGCTCAATGCGTCGCTGGCTCGGCTCGCAGGAGAACGGGACCGGCTGGCCCAGGAAGCGACGCGCCTCCGGGCCGAACGCGACCAGCTCTCCGACGCCCTCGCGGCCTCACAGGCCGAGCGGGACCGCCTCGCGGCGGAGTTCGGCAGCGTCCGCCAGCGCGCGGAGCAGGCCGAGGCCTCGGCGGCCGGCTGGGCACGGAGCCGCGAGCAGATGACCCCGCTTCAGGAGGAACTCGCCCAGCTCCGCGCCGACCTCCAGGCCCGCGACCGTGCCATCGACCTGCTGCGCGCGGAGCAGGCCGACCGCGCATCCCGGCTGCCCGTCGCAGAGTCGTCGCTGGATGCGATGCAGGCCCGGCTCGTGGCCCTCCAAGCCGAGCGGGACCGCGCACTGGCCGACCGCGACCGTGCCTACCGCCTCCGGGACGATGCGGTCGCCGCCCTCGACCGGTCAGTGGCTGAGGTGACGGCCCTCCGGATCGAGCGCGACCAACTAGTCGTCGAGCGCGACCGGCTCCGCGTGGCCCCGTCGCCGGCCACCGCTCCTTCTGCCTCGATGGAAGAACTCGCACGGGAGCGCGCGGCCCTGGATGCCGAGCGGGCTGCCCTCGTTCGGGACCGCGCCCTCCTCGACGCCGACCGCGCGGCCCTCGCCGCCGAGCGCGCCGCCTTCGAGTCGCTCCGTGGGGACGCCCCGATGACACCGGCGCCTGTAGCGGCGACCCTGGACGACCGTGCCGCTCTCCTCGACCAGCTCGCCGCTGCCCAGTCCGAGCGCGAGGCCCTCGCCGCCGAGCGCGACCGACTCGCCAGCGAGTTGGCCGTGCTCCGGACCGAAGCTCCGGCCCCCGTGGCCCCTCGCCCCGCCCCACAGACCGTCCGCACGCCCAGCCTCCCGTCCGACGGCGCCGTCGCGTTCCTGCCCGGCTTCGACTTCGGCCGCCTCGGCAACCCCGACGTGATCCGGCGGCGCCTGGACGAGGCCGAGTACCCGCGGTGGGCCACGGTGGGTCGCATCGAGGGCGACGTGCTGGTTCTCTTCCAGACCGACCGCACCGGGCGCGTGGTGACGACGGCCGTCCCGACCCCCATCGGCGGTGGGCTCGACGGGCTCGCCGAGGAGATCGTCCGCGAGATGCGGTTCGCTCCCTCGCCCGACAGCCCGTCCGGTGTGCGCTCCCAGGTCGTCGTCCGGTTCGAGTTGTAGCGGACGCGGCCCTCGCCTCGGTGCCGAGGCGGGTGAGGTCAGGCCGACGCCTCCTCCTCGGACTCCTCGTCCAGGATGTAGATCGCCCGCAGGTTGCGCGCCAGCTGGCCGTAGTCGAGGCCATACCCGATCACGAACAGATTGTCGATGTCGAAGCCGACGTAGTCGACCGAGACCTCGACCTTGGCCGCATCGGGCTTGCGGAGGAGCGTGGCCGCGCGGAGCGACGCCGGGTTGCGGGCCGTGATCTGGTCGATGACGTACTTCATCGAGAGGCCCGTGTCCACGATGTCCTCCACCACGATCACATGTCGCCCCTCCAGCTTGGCGTCGATGTCCTTGAGTTCGGTCACCTGCCCGCTGGACACCTTCCGCTCGCCATAGCTGGAGAGCTTGTAGAAGTCCACCTCGGAATCGCCCGGGATGGCGCGCATCAGGTCGGCGGTGAAGATGAACGCGCCGTTGAGCACCCCGATCAGGATGGGGACGCCGAGATCGGCGTAGTCGGTCGCGATCTGTTCGCCGAGCGCGCGGATCCGGGTCTGGATCTCCTCTTCGCTGAGGTAGAGCCGAAAGCGCTCCCCCTGGCAGTGAACGATGTCGGGGGCGGCGGCAGCGGTCTCGGGCATGAGGCAGTCGGGAGCGAGACCGAAGCTACCCCGCCCCCTCGCTCCGGCGCCACGCCCATTCCAGAACTCCGCGTGTCTCTGCCGTCACGGCGACCCGGGCGGACAGGCGGTGACCCACCACCCAGGCGACCTCGCCCTCCACCAACACCACCGGCACATGCGCCCGGTCGGCACGTGCCACTCCTCGCTCGCGGAGCAGGTCGGACACGAGCCGGCTACCGACCATCCCGACAGGCTGGATCCGGTCCCCCTCGCGCCACCCCCGCACCTGCACGCTGCCAGAGACGCGGTCGACGTCCACCACCTCGGTGAACCGGTCGGCGGGGAAGGAGTCGGGTGTCTCCAGGAGCGGCGTCGAGACCAGCATTCCATCCAGGACAGGCGCGGCCGACGTCTCGAACCGCACCGCGGCCCACTCACGCCACACGCGGAGTCCGCCGCTCTCGACACAGGCGCCCACCTCCGCGTCGACCAGCGTCGCCAGCCTCGCGACCACCGAGGCGGACCGCCCGGCCTCGGGCGCCCACTGGGCCGCGGCCTCGGCGAGGACGAGCGACTGAGCGTCCCGCGACAGCGCGCGGAGGCCCTCGACAGCCAGCCGACCGGTGCCGACCGTCAGCGCCTGGAGCCGCTCCTGAACGAGCCCCAGCGCAGCGCGGGCGGCGGTCGCCGACTCGGCGATGCGAAGGTCGACGCCGTCACCGTGTTCGGCCTCCATCCACGGCAGCACGTCGGCGCGCAGGCGGTTGCGGCGGTAGGCCCGGCCCGCGTTGGACGCGTCTTCGCGCCACGACCAGCGGCGCGTGGCCGCCTCGGACTCGACGGCTGTGCGCGAGACGGCCAGCATCGGGCGGACCAGCGTCACGCCAGGGCCGAGGGGCCGGACGAGCGGCATCCCTGCCAGCCCGCGCAAGCCTGCGCCTCGGGCGAGCGCCGCCAGCACCGTCTCGGCCTGGTCGGAGGCGGTGTGCGCGGTCACCACCCACCGGCAGCCGTGCCGGTCTGCGGCCTCCGCGAGAGAGGCGTAACGGGCGCGGCGCGCCTCTGCCTGCACGTTCCCGTCGGCGACCTCGACAGACAGGCCCTCGAAGTCTGCCCCGAGGTCCCTGGCGAGAGCGGCGACGAACGCGGCGTCCTCGTGCCCACTCGAGCGAAGCTGGTGATCGACGTGCAGGGCGACGAGGTCCCGCCCGAGGGCGGCGCACGTCCGCAGGAGCACCATCGAATCGAGCCCGCCGCTCACGGCGACCGCCAGCCGGCCCGCCTCCTCGACACCCGCAGCACGAAGGCCGTCGTGGACCTGCGCGGCGAGCGTCACCGCGGCCGAAAGCGGCGGTCGATCTCGTCCGTCGACCAGCGGGTCATCGTTGGGCGTCCGGCCGGGTCGCTGAAGGGGTCGTCGCAGCCAAACAACTGGTCGACGAGCAGCTTCGCCTCGGCGGGCCCGAGCGGGTGGCCGGGCCGGATGGCGCTGCGCGCGGCCATGCTCCGGGCGAGGTTCTCCCGGGCCGACAGCCGGAGCCCGTGGTTGCGACGGAACTGGGCGAGCAGGTCGTCCAGCACGGCCCGTTCGTCACCCAGCGTCACGTCGGCCGGGACGCCGCGGACGAGGACGGGCTGCCCGTCGGGGGCCTCCATCTGAAAGCCGAGCGCCTGGAGGTCGCCGAGGATCTCGCTCAGCAGCGCCCGGTCGGTCGGCGACAGGTCGACGGTGAACGGGAAGAGCAGCTGCTGGCTGATCGACATGCCGCTCGCCATCGTGGCCAGGGCACGCTCGTAGAGGATCCGCTCGTGCGCCGCGCGCTGGTCGACGACCAGCAGGCCGGAGCGCACCGGCGAGAGCAGGTACCGCCCGTGGAGTTGCCAGAAGGTGCGGTCGGCATCGCTGGCGTCCAGTTCCAGGTCGTCGCCCACGTCGAACGCGGGGCCGAGGCGGGCGGGGATCGGCCCGACCGTCGGGTCGGGGATCGTGGGTGGGACAGGCTCCAGGTCGCCACGGTCGGGAAGCGGCGGCATCGCCCCGAGCCCGGAGCCGGCTTCGAGGCGGAACGTGGGGACGGACGCTGGCATCGCGGGGCGCGACGAGCCGTCGCCCCGGGCGGGCACCGTCGCCGCCGACGGGATGGGGCCCTCCAGGTCCGACGAGGCCGGTGGAGGCTCGAACGAAGGAGACGGAGGCGGGTCGGACGGGCCCACCGGACGCGCCAGCGGGTCGAACGACAGCCCCAGCCCGCTCTCGGCGAGACACCGCTTCACGACGGCCTTGACGAAGCTGTACACCCCCCGGTCATCGTCGAACTTGACCTCCGTTTTGGTCGGGTGGACGTTCACGTCCACGTGCCGAGGGTCGACGTCGAGGAAGAGCGCGTAGAGGGCATGCTGCCGCTCGGGAAGGAGCGCCCCGAAGGCGGACACCACGGCGTGGTCGAGCGCGCGGCTCTTGACGAAGCGACCGTTGACGAACAGGTACTGCTCCCCCCGGCTGCGTCGCGACCGCTCGGGCGATGCCACGAGCCCGTGCATGGAGAGGTAGCTCGTCGCCTCCTCCACCGGGACCAGCTTCCCTTCCAGCCCCCCACCCGCCAGCGCGTCGAGGCGGACCGCAAGCGCGTCGGGGCCGTCGGTGGCGGGCAGGCGCCACACCTCGGTGTCGTCGTGGACCAGCGTGAAGCCCACCGTCGGGTGCGACAGCGCCAGCGCCTGGAAGGCCTCGACGAGGTGCTTGAACTCGGTGGCGGGGCTCTTGAGGAACGCCCGCCGCGCCGGGACGTTGAAGAACAGGTTGCGGACCGCGATGCAGGTGCCGTTCGGCGCCGCCGCAGGGGCCACGTCCTCCAGATCGCCACCGTTCACGCGCACGCGGACGGCTTCCTCGTCTCCCTGCCGCCGCGTGGTCAGCTCCACCTGCGCGACCGAGGCGATGGACGCCAGAGCCTCGCCGCGGAAGCCGAGCGTGCGGAGGTGCTCCAGATCCTCGAAGCGCCGCAGCTTGCTGGTCGCATGGCGCCCGAAGCTGGCGACCGCGTCGCCCGGGCCCATGCCGCAGCCATCGTCGGTGACCTGGATCAGCTCACTGCCGGCCTTCTTGAGGACCACCTCGACGGACGAGCCCCCGGCGTCGAGAGCGTTCTCGATCAGCTCCTTGAGGGCGTTGGCCGGGCGTTGCACGACCTCGCCCGCCGCGATCTTGCTCGCGAGCGTGTCGGGGAGGGCCTGGATGAGCCCGTCGGTCGAGGCGTCGGGCGTGCGCATCGGAGGGTTAGCCGAAGAACCATCCCCCGAACGCGGTCACGCGCTCGACGATCGTCTCGATGTTGATGTAGAAGTAGAACGCGAGCACCAGCCCCAGGCCGACCGCCACGAACTGCGGCTGCTTGGTCTTGCGCTGGCGCTTGTCGCTGGGGCGGACGAACTGAAGCTGCCGCTTCCGGCGCGCGTCCGCCTCGGGGTCGTAGAAGCGAGGCTGGTACGAGTAGCCGCGCGGCTTGGCCATCCGGCCGCTGTTCAGTCCGAGCATGAATCCCTTCGTCGTGTAAGGAAAGATAACGCCGCGGCTGCGCCATCCGTACCCGGTCATCACCCCAAGCTCGCCCGCCTCGGTGCGAGAGTCGGGGCCCTGGGGGGGCGCAGTCCAGCCCCCACCCTATCGCAGTCGGACGACGAGACGCCCTTACTCCGCGTCCGCGAGGCGGGAGGAAACGAGCGTTTGCTGCACGTCGCGGGGCACCGGGTCGTAGTGGCTCGGGCGGGCGCGGTGGAGGCCGCGGCCCTGGGTCATCGAGCGGAGCGAGGTCGAGTAGCGGTACAGTTCCGCCTCCGGTACGTGCGCCGTGATCTTCTGGAACGGCCCCTCGGCCTCCATCCCCTGGATGCGCGCGCGGCGCGTGTTGAGGTCGCCCAACACGTCCCCCATGTAGTCGCCCGGCACCAGCACCTCCAGTTCGACGACCGGCTCCAGGATCGCGGGCTTGGCGTCTCGGAATCCGTCCCGGAAGGCCATCTTGGCCGCCGTCTTGAAGGCGTTCTCGTTCGAGTCGACCGAGTGCATCGAGCCGTCGAACACCACCACCCGCACGTCGCCGACCGGGTAGCCCGCCACCGGTCCCTCGCGGAGCATGTCGGCGACGCCCTTCTGGATGGCGCCGAAGAAGCGCTGCATGTCGATCACCCCGCCCACGATGGCGTCGACGAAGTGGACGCGGCTGCCCCACTCCGTCTCCGCCGTGTGCTCGTTGCGGATCTTCATCTGCCCGTCCGGCACGAAGTCCCGGTCCATGGGCTCGACGAGCATCGCGATCTCGGCGAACTGCCCGGCGCCGCCCGTCTGCTTCTTGTGGCGGTACTTCGCCTCGGCCCGTCCGCGGACGGTCTCCCGGTAGCTGATCTTGGGCCGGTCGAAGGCGACCTCCACGTTGGCGCGGTGCGCCAGCCGGTACTTGGCGATGTCGAGGTGCATCTCGCCCTGTCCCGCCAGCGTGACCTGCCCGAGGTGGGCGTCGTGCTCCACGACCAGCGCGGGGTCCTCCTTCACGATCTGTGCGAGGCCCTGCGCCAGCTTGTCCTCTTCGCCGGTGTGGACCGCGTGGATGGCGAGCCGCATCCGAGGCTCGGGGTACTCGACCGGGGTCACGACGGCGTCCGAGCCTCGCGCGCGGAGCGTGTCGCCCGTGCTGGTGTGCTTCAGCTTGACGGTCACGCCGATGTCGCCAGCGACCAACTGGGGGACGCCGTCGCGGTCCTTGCCGTTGACGGCGAACAGCGCGCCGAGACGCTCCATTGAGCCGTCGTGGGCGTTCTCCAGGTCCATGCCGCCCGTCAGCATGCCGTCGTAGACCTTGAGGTAGGAGTACTCGCCGACGTGCTCCTCGGCCATGGTGCGGAACACGAATGCGACCGGGCTCGCCTGGGCGTCCACGTGGACCTCGCCCGCGTCCATGTGCGGGGGCTCCATCTCCGTCGGGTTCGGGCAGACGTTGTCGATGAAGCTCATCAGGCGCGACACGCCGACGTTCTCGCTCGCCACAGTCAGGAAGACCGGGAAGAGTTCACGGGCGATCATGGCCTTGTGGAGCCCCGTCCGCATCTCCGCCTCGGACAGTTCGCCCTTCTCGAAGTAGAGCTCCATCAGCCCCTCGTCGTTCTCCGCGATGCTCTCCACGAGGTCGTTGTGGAGCTGGGCGGCCCGCGCCGCGAAGGCCTCGTCGATAGGCTCAAAGTGCGCCTGGCCGGACTCGTCGAACCGAATCTGCTTCATCAGCAGCACGTCGATGATGGTCCGCGTACCCGTACCGCCGGGAAGCTGGATCGGGATCGCCGCACGCCCGAAGCGGTCCTGAATGCGCTCCAGGGTGGTGGCGAAGTCGGAGTCCGCCGTGTCGAGCTTGTTGAGCACGAACAGGGCCGGCGTCTCCGTCATGGCGGCATAGGTCCACGCGAGCTCCGTGCCCACCTGAATGCCCTCGGCGGCGTCGACCACGAACGCGGCGGTGTCCGCCACCTTGAGGGCCGTGATGGTCTCGGCCGAGAAGTCGAGGTAGCCGGGCGTGTCGAGCACGTTGATCTTGTGCCCCTCCCACTCGGCGTGGAGCACCGACGTAAAGACCGACATGCCGCGCTCGCGCTCCGACTCGTGGAAGTCGCTCACGGTGGAGCCGTCCTCCACAGTCCCCATGCGCGGGACCGCCCCGGCGCTGTAGAGCATCGCCTCGGCGAGCGTCGTCTTCCCGCAGCCCTGGTGGCCCACGAGGGCGACGTTGCGGATGTGAGCGGCGTCGTAGACGGTCATGGTGAGGGGGTCGACAAAGAGGACCAGGGACGGCGGAGCGCCAAGATGCCGGGCCGTGAAGGAAATGTCAAGAAGCGCTTCCAACTCCTTCCGAACCGTGCGCTCCGGTGGTCGTTCCGGAGACCATGCTCACCCTCGGACTCGACACCGCCACCGACCTCTGTGCCCTCGCCCTCGTGGACGACGGCCGCGTCCGCTTCGAGGCGACGCTGGACGTACCGCGCTCGCACGGCACCCGCCTCGCAATGCTCGTGGAGCAGGCCTTCGAGCACACGGGGCGCCGGCCTGCCGACCTCGACCTGATCGCCGTCTCTGCCGGGCCCGGCTCGTACACGGGCCTCCGGATCGGGATGAGCCTGGCAAAGGGCCTCGCCTTGAGCACCGGCGCCGCCGTGGTCGCGGTCCCCACGCTGCACGCGCTCGCCGCCTCGGCCTCCGCCCACGGCCCCCTCGTCGCCGTCCTCCCGTCCCGTCGGGGGGAGGTCTACGCGGCCGTGGTCGACCAGGGCGAGGAGACCGCCGAGGCCTCGGCCCTCGCGATAGCCGACGTGGATCGGTGGCTCCCCTCCACCGTGGTCGCGCTGGGCGGCCCGGGCGCGGACCGGCTGGATGGCATCCGCCCCGAGGTCCCGCGTATCGTCCTGCGTCCCTCCGCCGTCGCGGTCGCCCGCCTGGGAGAACGACTCCACGCGTCGGCCGAGGCCGAGGATCTCGCGAGCCTGGAGCCGCTCTACCTCAAGCCCGTGGCGACGTCACAGCCCCGAGGTATCTTGTGACTTTCGAACCTATGACGGCGCTCCGTCCCATTCATGGCCTGGTTTAAGCGAGACACGGCGGGGATCCAGACGGACCGTCGGGACCGGAACGAGACGCCCGAGGGCTACTGGCAGAAGTGCCCGTCCTGCGACACCATCACGAGCCAGCGGGAGCTTGAGGAGAACCTCCTGGTGTGTCCCAGCTGCGGCCACCACTTCCCGATGTCCGGCCTGGGCTACCTCGGGCTGCTGTTCGACGAGGGCGTCTACACGCGCCACGACGCGGGGCTCCACTCGGGCGACCCGCTGGACTTCGTTGACAAGAAGGCCTACACGGACCGGATCGTAGCTGCGGAGCGCAAGACGGGGCTCAACGACGCCGTGGTGAGCGGAACCGGCCGGATCGGCGGCCAGCCGGCCTCGGTGGCGGCGATGGACTTCTCGTTCATCGGCGGATCGATGGGCTCGGTGGTCGGCGAGGTGATCTCGCGGGCCGTCCGGCGGGCCGTGGACGAGGAGCGCGCGTGCGTCGTCATCAGCCAGTCGGGCGGCGCCCGCATGATGGAGGGCGCCCTCTCGCTGATGCAGATGGCGAAGACCAGCGCCAACCTTGCCGTGCTCGCCGAGCGCGGCCTGCCCTACGTCTCCGTGCTTACCCACCCGACGACCGGCGGCGTCACGGCCTCGTTCGCGATGCTGGGCGACGTCAACTTCGCCGAGCCGGGCGCGCTGATCGGGTTCGCCGGGCCGCGCGTCATCCGGGAGACCATCGGGCGCGACCTGCCGAAGGGGTTCCAGACGGCCGAGTTCCTGGTCGAGAAGGGCTTCGTGGACCGGATCGTGCCGCGCCCGACGCTGCGCCCCACCCTCGCCACGCTCTTCGCGTGGGCGTTCGAGGGCCGCGAAGCGCCTGCCGAGGCCGAAGGCTAGCGCGAGGAACCGCGCAGCGGACCGGGTACCTTCCGGGAGCCTCCCCCCGCTCATGCGCCGCCTTCTCTCCCTCCTCCTCCTCCTCTCGGCCGCCGCCTCGGCCCAGGTCGATGAGGGCCTCCTCCCCCTCGACGACCCGCTCCAGCGGTTCCTCCAGCATCAGCAAACCGCGGGTGCACTGGACGGGGAGTTGCTGACCACGTTTCCGTTCTCGGCGTACGAGGCCCAGCGGATGCTCGACTCCCTCGCCGGGCGCGTCGAGGCGGGCGAGGTGGCACTGTCCCGGGCCGACCGGGCGCGGCTGGATCGGTACCGTGGCATCACTCCGGCACCCGGCGCCGAAGCCGCGCGGCGCCTCCTCGGCACCAACGTCTACGGCGACGGCGAGTCGCTGCTGGCGGTCGACGGCGAGGACTACGCGTTCCGCCTCCAGCCGCTGATCTACACCGACCTCGGGCTCTCCAACCGGACCGAAACCCCGACGCAGGACCCGCGGACGATCACGTACCGCGCGTCGCGCGGCGTCCGAGCAGCCGGCCACATCGGGCCGATCTTCCTCGAGTCGCGGGTGACCGAGAATCAGGTCCGCCCGTCGCGGGTGCAGTGGGAGCAGTTCACGGCCTCCCGGCTCGGCTTCACCAAACTCGTCGGCGACGACGACGTGTACGACTACCTCGACGCGACCGGTGTGCTGGGGCTGTCGACGAAGTACTTCGAGGTCCGCGCCGGGCGAGAGCGTGCCAACTACGGCTTTGGGGAGGGATCGCTGGAGCTGTCCGACTACGCGGCGCCGCAGGACCACGTCGAGATCCGGACTCGGTTCTGGCGCCTGCGCTACACGAACCGCTACTCGCGCCGCATTCGCCCCGTGGAGCGCGTCCCGGGCCAGCCTCAACTGTACCCGCGCAGCTACACCGCCCTCCATCAGATCGCGGTCGACCTACCCGGCAACGTGCAGGCCGAGATCTTCGAGATGCTCGTCTTCGCCGACGACTCGACTGGCGGGGCGCGGTCAGGCTTCGAGGTGGCGTACCTCAACCCGGTCGTTTTCTACCGCGCCATCGAGGGCGACCTCGGGACGTTCGACAACGCCCTGCTCGGCGGCGGACTGGCCTGGAACGCGGCGCCCGGCTACCGGCTCTACGGGCAACTCCTCATCGACGAGCTCCGCACGAGCCGCCTGACCGACGACTGGTGGGGCAACAAGTGGGGGTTGCTCGGGGGCGTCCACCTCGTCGACCCCGGCTGGGGAGACGCGCGCGTCCGCGGCCTGTCGGTGCGCGCCGAGTACGCGCGGCAGCGGCCGTATCTGTACTCGCACCGGTCGGAGTCGAGCGCCTACGTCCACTACAACGACCCCCTGGGCCATCCCGCCGGACCGAACACGTCGGACCTGTCGACGTGGATCCTCTACGCGCCCTTCCCTCGGCTGGAAGTCGGGCTGCACGCGTCCCACACCGTCCGCGGGCGCAACACGGCCACCGAGAACTTCGGCTCCGACGCGACGCTCTCGTACGACACGCGCGTGTCCAACGAGGGCATCGTGACGCTCCAGGGGGTCCGCCAGCGCGAGTCGATCCTGGAAGGCTGGGCGAGCCTGGAGGTGCTGCCAGAGGTCCACCTCGGCGGCGGGCTCGTGTACCACAGCCTGGACGACGAGGAGGATGGCCGCAACCGCTCCGCGACGGGATTCCTGCAGCTACGCTGGGGCCTCCCTTACCAGACGATTCGGTATTGACGGTCGGATTCGGACCCCGGGCATCTCTCGACGGCCCCTCCAGGTCTCGCCGACCACCGGCCCGAGGCACACGGGATGAGCGGCGGGGCCGACAGAAACGAACGAGTCGGCGGCCGGGTGACCGGCCGCCGACCCAGACAGCGAGGCTGTCCCCACACGCGAAGGCGCGCTAGTTCTGCGTGACGGTCGCCGAGTTGCTGACGGCCGTCTGGTTGATGGTCGACGTGTTGTAGCTCCCGCCCTGCGACAGCGTCGCCGAGTGGCCGACACCGTCCTGGATGATCGTGGACAGGCCGTAGTCACCCATCTGGGTGGAGAGCGCCACGTTGCCCGAGGCGGTCGCGTCGATCAGCGAGTTCGTCTGCGAGATGAAGCTGTTGTTGCCGGTGCCGCTCTGAACCGAGGTGGCGTCCATGAGCCGCGCGCTCTGCGTGTCATTCCCCCCGAACTGAACGATGGTGCTCGAATGGTCCGAGCCCGCCTGTTCGATGGAGGCGGTCGACACCAGCGGGTCGGGGCCACCGGCCGGGTTCGGCGCGTTGTTGACGCTCTGCGTGATCGAGGCGAACCCGTAGTCCCCCATCTGATCCACGAGCGCGGACGACAGCTGGCCGCTCTGCGTGATGGTGCTCTCGTTGAAGGCGCCACTCTGGTTCACCCCCGCGGCGAGCGACCCGATGTCCCCGGACTCGTTGGCGAAACCGGACTGCACCGCCGTCGACACGTTCACGTCTCCCGACTGGAAGACCACCAACTCGCCGGAGGAGCCGGTCTGTGTCGCGAACGACGAGTTCGAGTCACCCGTCTGGAGAATCAAGGCTTCCTGCCCGTTCGTCTGGTACGCGGTCCCAGCGGTCCGCCCCTGGGTGACCTCAGAGGCGTTGTAGGACCCTTCCTGGGTCACATCCGCGATCGCGTTGAGCGCGTTCTGGGTCACGTTGGACGTGTTGAACTGGCTGCCAGACACGCCATTGCCCTGGCGGACGGTCGCGGTGGCTCCAGCGTCATCCTGCTGCGTCACGAACGAGGTCTGGTTGTTCCCCGTCTGGTCGACAGTCGCCATCGCATCCTCAGCGGACTGGGTCAGGGTCGAGGCGTGGTTGTCGCCGTCCTGGGACACGGCCGCCGTGTTGTCCTGCCCATTCTGCGTGAGCGCTGACGAGTTGAAGTTGCCATCCTGGAGGACGGAGGCGTCCAGACGCGCGTTGTTCGTCGAACTGGTCTGGGTGACGTTCGACGCGTTGTGGTCCCCCAGCTGATCCACGTTCGCGGTCGAGCGGTTGCCGCCCGCACCACCGGTCACTTCCTGGATCACGGTCGACCCGTTGAAGTTGCCCGTCTGATCGACGTTGGTCGTGGCATACGTCGAGGGGTCCTGGTCCACCAGGGAGGTGTTGTTGTCGCCTGTCTGGATCACCCCCGCGGCCGAGCCATTCAGCGGGTTGCCGACCTGGCTGCTGTTGCCTCGCTGCAGAACCTGCGAATCGTTGAAGTCGCCCGTCTGCCGGACCTCCGCGCCGAGCGACGTTCCCGTCTGCTCGACCAGCGAGGCGTTGTCACCGTTCTGGATGACCTCCGCCTCGTTGCGGTCTGACCCGGCCTGCGACACCGTCGACGATGCGCCGGCGCCATCCTGAGTGACGCGCACCCGGTTCATGCGTGAGTCATTGGTCCCGTTGCCCGACTGGGTCACGGTGCTGGTAGCGGCAGATCCGTTTTGATCGACGACTGCATCGTTGTGTTGGTTCGACTGGGTAATCGTCGACGTGTTGCTCTGTGCGCTGGCCGCTCCTGCGAGACCGAGTGCGAGGGCGAGAACGAGGAAGTACCTCATGGGATGTTGGGGAAGGAGTGAAACGATGCCCGGAGTGGGCGGAGAGTGCGGCGGTCGCCGCAGACCCTAGGGCCAGAAGACCCGAAGGAAAAACATGTGTTTTTTAGTTTCTCAATTACATACAATATGAAAAGAATACAGCTGTCATATACGACCCTCTACATGCCTACCTGACAGCACGCTTGAACCCGCCAAAACACAGGTGGAGCGTCGGCCGCCTCAGGTCTCGCTAGTCACTGCTCTAGGCAAGCCTCTTGGGACACCGCCCGGGGTGCGTTCCGGACTCTGCCCCTGTCCACAGCGGGTACAGATCTCGACCGCCCGCGTCGTCCGCAGGCCACCCGCCAGGGACTCCGCTCCGATGAGCACCTTCGCGATGGCAACCCGTGAGATCCCAGCGGGGCCTCTACGCCCGCCAACGCGCTCATTCGCCCGGACTCTGGCAGGGGAGCGCAGCCCAAGTACGCGAACTCGATTGGGACCTCCGGCTCCTGATGCGATCGCACGGGGGCTTTCGGATGTCCGCTGGTATGGGTCGAGGACGACGGACGCCCCTGGAGCGCTGCGCGGGACCAGCCATGAACAATCGGCCCTCACCTCAGCTTGAACTTGGCTCAACATATGGCGACAACTGACTGCGCCATGTTCTTCGATTGACGTTACACGCATGGAGGCCTGGCACCTAGAAATAGGAGACCGCGCGGACGCGGATGGAAGCCTCAGGTGGTGGTAGCGCGGAGCGCTCTGAGCATGGCCCTTCAGGGCCCTTTGCAGATCTGAAGTCGTAGACAACTCACACTGCTCAGTGGCCACATAGATACGCGGCATGCCCCATGCGCGCTAGCCCCCTCTCACCACCGAAGCCCGGCTGAGCCGCCGAATCGGCCCAGCACGCGCGTATCGACTAGTATTCATTTCCTATACCGGGCAATCCCCCACTCCCATTCGTCCACTTGAAGGGAGCCAACCACGACACTAACGGACTCTTATTTGACTGTTGATCCTTCTGTCCTGGTCTGGTTTCTCTGCGAGGGATGCTCCGATCGACGCGGCACCGAGTCACCGTCGGCCGGTGGCGCAGCCGTTCCCGAGTCGACCGACCCTGCGTGCCTCTACGCCGTCTCGGCGCCGACCTCTTCGGTCACCTCGTCGAGCACCTGCTCCGTGTGCGCTGCCAACAGCTGTGCCCAGCGCTCCGTGAGAACCGGCCGGTCGAACTCGGTCTCGAAGACGGACCGAGCCCGGGCCCCGATCTCTGCTCGCGTGCCGGGGTCGTCGCCGAGGCGGCGGAGCGCTTCCACCAGGTCAGAAGCTGTGTCGCCGGCAACCGGGTCGATGACCGCCCCGAGGTCGTGCTCCTGGATCGTCCGGCCGGGCTCCGAGCGCGCGGGGCCGACCATCACGACGGGTCGCGCGACGGCCATGACGCCGTACAGCTTGCTCGGCACCGCGATGCCCGCCATCTCCTCTTGGAGCGTCAGCAGGTGGATGTCGCCGGTGGACAGCGACGCGGCGAGGTCCTCGCGGGGGAAGTAGTCGACATACGTGGCGTTCGCCAGGTCGTGCTCGGCGATGAACGCTTCGATGGCCGCACGGCGGGGACCGGAGCCGACGAACAGAAACACGAACCGATCGTCGTCACGCAGCATCCGCATGGCCTCCAGCACCTCGTCGAAGCGGTGGGCCAGCCCGGCGTTGCCGGAGTACATCACGACCGTCTGGTCGTCCCGGATGCCCAGCGACTGGCGGACCGGGTTGGCGGTGCGCTCGACCGGCGTCACGTCGCCACCGTCGCTCCAGACGCCGAGCGTGACCAGTTTGTCCGCCTTGACGCCGCGCTGGGCGATGCGCTCCTTCATCCGGAAGCCGAGGTCCACGACGAGGTCGGCATGGCGGTAGCCCGTGTCGTTGAACGCGTGGAGGCGGCGGGCGGGGAGGCTGTCCTCGGCGAGCATCCCGGCAGCGATCTCCGCCTCCGGGTGCAGGTCCATCGACCAGACGGCGTACCGTTGGCCGCGCACCCGCTTCGCGATGGACGCCGCGTAGCCGAGCAGCGGCGGCGTCGTGAGCACGATGACGAGGTCGTAGCGCGGACCGGTCAGCAGCGACCGGAGAACACCCAGGTAGTAGCCCGCATAGTCCGCAATTCGGCCCAATTTGGAGCCGCGGCCGAACGAGGTGGTCGCGAGGCGGCGAATGCGAACGCCGTTGCGGACCTCCTCTGCGGGCGCGTCGAGGCCACCGGAGACGTACTTGGCCTTGCCCGTCAACACCTCGACCTCGAAGCCGCGCGCGGCGCAGTGCTCGGCGAGGTCCGTCAGGATCTGGCCGGTCGCGGCGACGTCGGGCCAGTAGTGCTGGTTGACGAACAGGAGGCGCTTCGCCATCGGGTCAGCGCCGCTTGCGCGCGAAAACGAAGAACTGGTTCTGGAGCGGCCCCGGCAGCATGCGGTGCATGACCGCGCCGAACCGGTAGGCCAGCGGCGAGAACGTGAAGTACGTCGGCTCCCCGGCGTGACGGACGATCTCCGTCTCGAAGGCCGGCCCGAGCGCCTTCCGGACCGCGCCCACGGTGTTCATCTTGTAGAACGTCGGAAAGACGTCGTGGCTCTCGCGGTTCTCCTGCGTCTGGCCCACCACCTTGGCGTGGAGATGGTTCGGGACCACCTGCGCCACCAGCGCGACGTAGCCGAGCTTGTTGGGCGTCCGCGCGCAGAAGATGCCGCCCGGCTTCAACACGCGGTGCAGTTCGCGAACGTAGGCGTCCGGGTCCTCGACGTGCTCCAGCACGTAGTCCGAGAGGATGAGGTCGATGGAGGCGTCCTCGACGGGCCAGTTCTCGATGTCCTCCATGAGCCGGAACTCGTCCAGCGTCGGGTTCTCGGAGGCGCCGGGGTCCACGTCAATGCCGAGCACGTGATCGCCGAGGCCGCGGAGGTTGCGGAGGTCCCGCCGGAAGGGGACGGCGTTCTCGACGCTCTTGCCGCGCCCGCAGCCCACATCCAGGACCTTCATCCCCGGGTGCACGAGCGCGCGGACGCGTGTGTAGAACGCGACGGTACCATCCACACGGGAGAAGCCGCCGAAGCGGGCCTCGGGGTAGGCGCTTTGATGGAGACTGGGGTTTGCCATGGGGCCAGGGGCTCAGGAGTACCCGAGCTGAGAGCGGAGGGGTTCGAGGAACGGATCGATCTCGGCCGGGTCGAGCTCGTCCTCGTAGGAGGTGCCGTTGTCCTTGTCGACGAAGGTCCGCGCGTAGTCTCGCACCTCCGTGCTGGGCGGGAGTTCGAAGAACTCCAAGATCATGGACATGACGCCTTCAGGGTCGGCCATCACGTCTTCGAAGCGGACCGTCATCTGCTGGTCCTCGGGGACGCCCTCCAGCCCGGCCAGCGCCGCCGAGACGCTCTCGCGCCACTGGGTCGCGCACGCGCCGAGGACGCCATGCTCCTCCCGCACCTCGCGGATGCCGGGGAACTGGGGGCCCCACACGAACGCCTTGGCCGGGAAGAGCTGCCGTCCGACCACGTCACGCAGCACGGACGCCGCGTAGAAGGGGGCGTCACGGAGCGGAATCTCCAGGTTGGAGAGCCGCCGCTTGAGCGCCCGCTTGTCGGGCGTCTTCGTCCACATCCGGAGGGCCGACCGCGTCACGTCCCGGCCGTCACGGACGACGTGGAGGAACTTCGCATCGGGCAGGACGGCGTGGACGAACGGGACGCGGAAGCAGTTGCTGGGCGTCTTCTCCATGAACCGCGGCTTGCCCTCCTTCTCGGCGAACGCCTCGAACTGCTTCCGGATGTACTTCCGGACGCTCGGCGTCGCCTCGTCGGCTGTGCGGACGTCGTCGGGGGCGAGAGGGCGGCCGACCTTCCACATGTACTTGGGCTCCATCCAGAAGGCCACGTCCGGATGGCGCATCAGCACGCGGCTGGTCATGGACGTGCCCGAGCGGGCGGCGCCGAGGACGACGAGGGGCTTGTCGAGGGCGGCCATCAGCTGTTCTCTTTGGCGAGGAACCACGCGGCCGTCTCGTCGACGCCCTGCTCGAAGCCCACGGGCAACGGCCCGCAGACGGCTTCGGTGGCGGAGAGGTCGATCACGTACTCCGTCAGGATGTTGTTGAGGCGGAACGAGTTGAACGGGAAGCGTCTCAGGCCGGCCGCGTTGAGCAGGTCCCCGGTCTTCGCGAGCGCTCGCGCGAGCGGCAGCGGCATCGTCGGGATCGGCTTCGCGCCGAGGCGCTTCTGCAGGCCGTCGGTGTAGGCGCGCAGGGAGAGCGGCTCGTAGTCGGCCAGGAAGAACGTCTTGCGGTGGATCGCCTCCGCGTCCACGAGCAGCATCTGGCGGTACTGGTGCGCGATGTTGGCCGCGTACGCGTACGACTTGTGGAGCGGCGAGCGCCCCGCGTGGAAGTACCGCCCCTGCTGGATGTAGCGCAGCAGCGACTGATAGTGCTCGCTCATGTGCGGCCCCCAGACGGTGGTCGGGCGCGTGATGCACCACGTGACGCCGCCGCCATCCTCCTCGCGGGTGATCTGCTCGGTCCGCACCTTGCTCTCCCCGTACACCGTCGTCGGCTTGTAGTCGGTGTCCGAGGCAGGCGTGTAGCCGATCTCGCAGACGAGCTGCGACGACGTGTAGATGGCGCGCTGTACCGAGCCCGTCGCCCGGACGGCATCGCACATGTTGCGGACGCCCGTGATGTTGTCGTCGTAGTCCTTGAGCGTCTCCCCGTCCAGGTCCGTCCGCGCCGCGAGGTGGACGACCGCCTCGGGCTGCTCGGCGGCGAAGAGCGCCAGGAGCCCGTCGCGGTCGAGGATGTTGAGGACGTGCTTGTCGTAGCCGGGGCGGCTCTCGGTCAGGTCGCGCTTGTCGACGCCGATGACGTGGTGGCCTTCGGCGACCAGCAGGTCGGTGACCCAGCGGCCGACCATGCCGTCGGTGCCGGTGACCAGGATGCGGTGCGGGGTCATGCGGAGGCGGGCAGCAGCGAGGAGAAGATCTCGTCCCAGGTGGACGCGTACCGGTCGAGGCTGAAGGTGGTCCGCACGCGGTCGAGGCCCGCCTGCGCGAGCGACGCCCGGAGGTCGGCGTCGCGGACGAGCCGCTCGATGGCGTCGGCGATGGCGACGGGGGTGGTCTCGTCGAGCAGGAGCGCGGTCCCCTCCCCCAGCGTCGACGGGATCTCGCCGACGGTGCTGGAGATGAGCGCGCAGCCGCTCGCCATGGCTTCGAGCAGCACGAGCGGCTGGGCCTCGACGGGGAACTGGCTCGGGAAGACGAACACCTGCGCGTTCTCGAACAGCGCCTCCTTCGCCTCTCCCCGCGCGCCCGGGATCCAGGTCGCCGAGACCGAGTCGGACGCGTTGATGGCCGCCAACCGCTCCTCGATCCAAGCGGCCTTCGACTCGACGGTCGTGAACCGCGTGCAGAACGACGTGAACGAGGGCGGGCCGCACAGGACCGCCTCGACGCGCCGCCCGAGGTCGCGGGTGCCGAGGATCTCCAGCGCCTCCAGGTACTCCGGGTAGCCCTTCGACTCCACGAGCAGGCTCAGGTGCAGCAGCCGGACCGGCTCCTGCTCTGCGGCATGCTGCTTTGCAATAACGGCGTCGTCCGAGACGGGTGTCAGTTCGGACGTGTTCTCCACGATCCGCACCCGGTCTACCTGGATGCCCCACTCGACCAGACGGGCGCGCTGAACGGGTCCGAGGACCGTCACCACGTCGGCCGCGCGCAGGATCCGGAGGAAGGCCTGCGCCTCGCTCTGGTCGCGCTCCCACGACATGAACACGCTCCCGTGCAGCGACACCACCACCGGCACGCCGGAGCGCACGGACTCGATCAGCCGCAGCGGCCAGCCCATCTTCGCGAACGCGACCGGGCTCTGCGGCAGGTTGATGTGCAGGATCGTCCCCGGCCTGGCCCGCAGGGCGAGCGCCGCCCAGCACCGCGCCGTCTTCGCGGCATAGCTCGCGTAGCGCTTCAGCGTCCCAGCGGTCCGGTCCAGGGCCGGGTACTCGACCGCCTGAAAGGTCCAGTCGCTGTCGGCCAGCGTGTCGCGGATCAGCGCGGTCGCGGCGTACTGGCCCGAAAAGCTGATCGGGCTGTCGTAGACGAGAGTGACCGTTCCGCCGCGACTACTCATACAGATCGAAGCCGTACGTGTCGCAGAGCTGGCGGTAGTACGTGAGCGCGCGCTCGTCGAAGTGCTCCTGCCACTGGCCCGCCGTCGCCTTGCGGGCGAAGACGAAGTTCGGATCGTGGTTCTTGAACGACTCCGTGCTCGCCTTCTGGGCGTCGCGCATGCGCTGGACGCTCGACTTCTCCAGGGCCGCCTCGATGGCCTCCACGTCGGCGTCGAGGCCGAGGTAGGCGCAGATGCCGCCGAATGCCTCGATCGGCTCGTCCTTCAGGTCCTCGTAGCGGACGATGTGACCGGCGCGGGGCTTCCACGAGGCGAAGTGCTTGAAGAATGGCTCCATGCCCATCTCCTCGTCGTAGATGAGGTCATGGATGGTGCCCTCCATCTCCAGCGTCTTCTTGGCCTTGGCGTAGTGGTAGAGCGACACCATGATGTCGCGCGGGTCGCGGACCGTCAGCATCACGCGGTTGGAGCCGAAGAGCACCGGCGAGAACGGCAGGTGCGTCTTGACCAGCCGCGGCCCCTCGAACGGCCAGGGCGTGAACATCGTCGGGTTGCCGTACTCCGGCATCGCCGCGTTGACCTCGTCGAACGTGGCCTGCGACGCGCTGCCGGTCAGGATGTTGTAGAGGAAGAAGCGGACCCAGGTGGAGCCGGTCTTCGGGTAGAACGCGAGCAGGACATCCTCGCGGTCCATCGTGAGTCGGCTGCGCCCGTAGAGGGCCAGCTTCTGGAGCACGTAGGACGGCTTGGTGAGATTGCGGCGGTGCTGCATCAGGTCCAGAGGTCGGTGAGGTCGGTGGTCACGGGCCGGTTGGCCTCCGGCAAGCGCGCGAGCACGGCCTCGGTGTGGCGGATGTGCGGCTCGAACCGAGCCAGCAGGTCGGCGCGCTGGCGGTCGGTCATCTCCTTAGGCGGCTCGGACACCTTCGACAGCAGGCGGTGCATCCGGTCGGTCACGCGCGCCAGCTTGCGGCCTTTCGTGAGGCGCTCCAGCGCGATCACCGCCCGGTTGCGTGTGTTGACCTTCGGGCGCGTCCCCAGGCTGTCCGGCACGAATGCCGGGTCGACGCCGATGTGGCGGTAGACGCGCTCGACGACGCGCGCCGGGTCCTCCTTGACCTCGTCGTAGAGGATCACGAGCAGGCTGTCCTCGCCGAACCGGTCGATGTACGGCTCCAGCTGCTGGCCGTAGAAGCCGCGCGTCACGAGCTCGTCCACGAACCGGTTCTGGTGACGCTCCGGGAAGCCGACGCCCTGGTTCAGGAAGAAGCCGAGGTGCGTGTCGAGGGGCTCGTTGTCGAGCTGGTTCTTGCGGAGCGACCAGAAGTAGGCCGAGACGAGGCGGTCCACGGGGTTGCGGAGCAGCGCGACGAGGCGCGGGGCCTCGACATGGGCCGCGATGGCCGCGGGCGCGTCCGGGTCGAGGAGGTAGTCCACCGCCACGTCGCCGCCGACGGCGCCCGCGGGCGCCTCAGGGAAGCGGTCGAGGTACCACGCGTGGCCCTTCTCCTCGTAGAGCGGGCTGCCCAGGTAGCCGTGCTCGATCTTGGCCGACGGCAGGACCACCTCGGGGTGGTCGCGGAGGCAGTAGTACAGCCACGACGTGGCCGACTTCTGGGCGCCGAGGACGAAGAACCGGAGGTCGGCGTCGGTCATGGAGTCGGCTCGGTGAGGGTCGTGTCGGCGGGCGCCGCGGAGTCGAGGTCGAAGAGGCCGTCGGCGACGAGGATCGGCGTCAGCTGGCGGGCCCCGCGGTAGTTCATGTGGACGCGGTCGGCGAACGCGGTCTCGTCGTCGATGGCTAGCGAGTAGTCCCAGACGCGCATCCCGCCTGCGGCCTCGCGCACGCTCGCGACCCACTCGTCATAGGCGGGGATGCGCTCGCGGTAGATCGGCAGGTACGGCCCGATCACGAGCCGCAGTTCGATGTCGTTCGCCTCGCAGAAGGCCACGATCTCTTGCAGCGCGGCGAGGTTCTCGGGGTTCGACCGCAGCGGCTCGGGCGTCTCGCGGCGCGTCGACGCGATCAGACCCGGCGAGATCGTGTACCGGTTGATCTCGCCCTGGTCGGTCGCCCCCGCCGCGGCCAGCGACCGGAAGAGCATCTCGCCGTTGTAGTTGTACAGGTGAAACAGCCGCCGCGCAGTCGCCACCGTCGGCGAGACCGCCTCGTTCAGGTAGGCGTCGAGGCGGGCGGACTCGCTGCCGAACGGGAAGAAGTTCTGGAGCTGGTTGACGCCCGCCGCGAGGCCGGTCACCTCCAGCACCACCAGCCGCGGCGTCGGGTTGCGCTCGACGTAGTCCCGCAGGATCACCTTCGCGAACTGCGTCGAGGTGCCGTTGAAGCTGGCGTTGAACACGGGCCGGTCGATGGCCTCCTCGATGGTCGGCTGGTGGAAGGTGTTGACGCCGCGCGAGTTGCCCAGCAGCAGGACGCCGCCCGGCGCCTCGCCGCGGTAGATCACCGCATACCGGTTGCCCGTGCCCATCATGGCCGCGTTCAGCCCGGCCGCCATCACGCGGTCGCCTACGAAGATGACCGCCACGAGCGCGAGCCCCCAGGCGACGCGCTTCCAGACGGGAGAGGTGTCGGTGGCGCTCATCTAGAACTGGAAGTAGATGAACCGTCCGCCGTCGAAGGCGCCGAACAGGAAGATGATCCAGAGCGCCGCCGCGTAGGCCAGCGTCCGGAAAACCGGGCGGTCCAGCACCACCGAGGGCAGCACCACGCGCTTGCTCCAGACCTCGACGGCGACCAGCATCCCGATCAGCAGGAAGCCCTTCAGCACGGTCACCTTGAGCTGGATGTCCGCCGGACGCAGGCTGTCGAGTGACGCGATCTGCGCGATGACCTCGGCGGAGGTGGAGAAGTCCGGGCTACGGAAGAAGATCCAGGCGAAGCAGGTCAGCAGGAACACGACCAGCATCATCAGCCCGTCCGAGACCAGCCTGGGTACCCTCAGCCGGTCCACGAGGCGGCCGTAGCTGGGGCCAAGCAGGCGCTGGACCACGAGATAGAGCCCGTGGAGCGCTCCCCACACGACAAAATTCCAGCTCGCACCGTGCCACAGTCCGCCGAGCAGCATCGTGAGCGAGAGGTTGCGGTATGTCTTGAGCGTCCCCCCGCGGTTGCCGCCGAGCGGGATGTAGAGGTAGTCGCGCAGCCAGCTCGACAGCGAGATGTGCCAGCGGGTCCAGAACTCGCTGAAGCTCTTCGAGAAGTACGGCGTGTCGAAGTTGACCCCGAAGTCGAAGCCCAGCATCCGCGCCAGCCCGATGGCGATGTCCGAGTAGCCCGAGAAGTCGCAGTAGATCTGGAAGGCGTAGAAGAACACCCCGATGGCCACGCTGATGGGTGTGAACGCCTCCGGGGCGTCGAACACCCGGTCCACGAACGGCGCCAGCGAGTCGGCGATGGCCACCTTCTTGACGTACCCCAGCAGCACCTGCCCGAGGCCGAGGAGGAAGCCGCTCCAGAGGAACGGGTGGTCCCGCTTGAGCTGGGGCAGCAGCAGGCTCGCCCGCACGATGGGCCCGGCCACCAGCTGCGGGAAGAAGGCCACGTAGGTCGCGAACCGGAGCAGGTTGCGCTCCACCTCGATGGACCCGCGATACAGGTCGATCGAGTAGCTCAGCGTCTGGAACGTGTAGAACGAGATGCCGACCGGCAGGATCACCTGCAGGAACATCGGCGACTCGCTGAAGCCGAACACCGCCGTCGCCCGGTAGACCGAGTCGAGGAAGAAGTTGAAGTACTTGAAGACGGCCAGCAGCCCCAGGTTGCTCACCAGGCTCAGCATCAGCCATCGCTTCTTGACCGCCTGCGCCTCCGCCTCGACGATCTTGATGCCGACGCTGTAGTCGATGCCCGTCGAGAGCGCGATCAGCCCCAGGAAGCGCCAGTCCCACCAGCCATAGAACAGGTAGCTCGCCGCGAGGCAGACCACGATGCGCGCCGTCCCCCGGGTCGCGAAGTAGGCGACCAGGAACAGCGGGAGGAAGACCAGGAACGGGATGCTGTTAAACAGCATGCGACCTCGGGCCCTGCCGGACGCGCACGAAGAAGATGATGGCCAGCAGCG
Organism: Rubrivirga sp. SAORIC476; assembly: GCF_002283555.1. Lineage (NCBI taxonomy): Bacteria > Pseudomonadati > Rhodothermota > Rhodothermia > Rhodothermales > Rubricoccaceae > Rubrivirga > Rubrivirga sp. SAORIC476. The sequence continues at coordinate 240,521 of NZ_MVOI01000002.1, forward strand.
GGACGACGGCGACGCCCAGCGCCACCATCATCTGGCTGAACCCGCCTGTGATCGTGGTCCAACTCACGGGGATGAGCGTGACCGCGTACAGCGACGCACCCGACGCGGTGTGCAGCACCGGCCTGAAGAGCTCATAGCACCATCGCAGGCCCACCCCGATCAGGAACGGGCAGAACAGCACCCCCAGGTAACCGAAGTTCAGGAACGCCTCGGCGATCATACCTGGTGGCACGCCCGCCCGCTGCATCCCGAAGATCTGCTGCCCGATGATGGGCCCGGCCCCGAGCGCCGGCTTGTCGAGCCAGACGGTGCGCGGGACCGGCATGAACACCCACGCGACGTAAGTCATCCCGTACTGGTAGGTCAACTGATCCGGGACCCCCTCGATGATGTGCGAGGTCTTGGTGAGGTCCAGAAAGTGCCGGCTCCCGACGGTGGTCTCCAATAGCGCGTTGACGCCGAGGAAGTCTCCGAAGCTGCTCACCTCGGCAGCTTTCGGGCGCAGCGCCGTCAGCAGGAGCAGGAGCGCCAGCATGCCGATGCCTATGGCGGTCACCATCCAGGTGGGGATCCGGCCGCGGACGCACTTCCAGATCACCAGCGCCTCCAGCAGGATCATCAGGACCTTGGTGCGGCTGCTGTTGAAGAAAGGAAACACGACCGACATGAACACCAGCAGACCGATGAACACCATCTCCACCTTGCCGATCTTGGCCTTCCGCCCGAGCGCCCACGCCAGCACGAACAGGAACACCGGCCCGACCACCGAGGCGGCGGTGCGGTAGTACCCGAGGGCACTCCGCTCGAACTCGGCCCCCTCGACCTCATAGAACCGCTTGCGCGAGAAGTCCTCGATCACGCCCGAGAGCCCGAGCTTTCCGATGTAGAGGTACATCGCCGCCAGCGCGATCGCCATGCTGACGAAGCCGACCAGCACCAACCGATCCCGGCTCCAGACCGGCGTGGCAAACACACGCAGCCGACTCAGGCCGGGGCGGGGCAGCACGAGGAGGTAGCCCACGCTGAGCATCGACAGCCCCACCAGCGCCAGGAACGCCCCATTCAGCAGGAACGCGGGCTCCTGGCGGTTCAGCAGCAGGTACCCTTCCATGTACTCCGGGCCGAACGCGATGTAGGCGGGCTTCAGCGTGATCCCGACCAGGACCGCCAGCATCACGAAGCTCAGCGGCTCGATGGGCTGGTAGTCGGGCTTGAGGAACGGCACCCAGAGCAGCACCGCCAGGCAACAGGCCCCCGCCACGTTGAGCAGCGCATAGTCCACCGATCCGAGCGCCACCACCGACGCAACGGCCGCCCCCAGCACGAATACGATCACGGCAGACCCCACGAGCAGGATCACGCGGCGAGCGCCCGAGATGCGTTGGCGCGGGCGAGCGCCAGTCTGGGCTCGGAGGGTGGGGGCGCTAGGGAGCATCCGCGGTGGGGGGACGGGAGGAGGCGCCGGGCATCAAACGGCCGACCAGCGGCAACCGACTCAAGGCGTCGCGGTCGACGAGAGACTCGCCCGGCCAGCCCAGGAGCGCGAGCGGGAAAGCTAGACACAGGCCCAGTTTCGCAAGGACGCCCAGGACAGAAGGTTCGTTGAACACCAGCCCCCCCACGACGCCGAGGCCGATCGCCACAGCCGATCCTACGCCCACCTTGCGCCACTCCACCGCCACCGGGTAGCTCCGCTTCGCGAAGTACAGCGACGAGCCCGAGGCGGCCAGATAGGCCATAATGGTCGCCAGCGCCGCGCCGACGATGCCGAGCCACGGAACCAGGACAACGAGCCCGACGACGTTGGCCAGCAGGCCCAGCCCGGTGGACGTCGAGATGTGCTTCGTCTTCTTGACCAGGAAGAGTGGCAGCATGAAGAACTGGTTCGCCGCGTGGAAGACGTGAGCGACCACCACCAGTTGCAGGATCAGCACCGACCCGGCGTACTCCCGGCTCGCCACCACGGCGATGATCTCGGGGGCGAACAGGAACAGCCCCAGGGAGATGAACAGGATCAGCAGGAAGATGGTCGTGAAGGTCGTCGTGAACATCCTCGGCCCCCGCTCCGTCTCGCCCGTCCGGAAGAACTGGGCGAGCCACGCGTTCGAGATCGAGATGCTGACGATCGTCAGCAGCGTCCCCATCTGGTAGCCGATGCCATAGACTCCTAACGCCTCCAGGCTAACCTTCGATTCCAGCACGAGCCGGTCGGCGAACGTGATGCCCCAGATGAACAGGAGGTGCGGCAGCAGCACGATCGAGTAGCGGAACGCCTCGCCGAGCTTGCCGAACGTCGGCTTCAGGCGCGCAGGAGCGTTGATCAGCACGCCCGAGATGACCGCCCACGCTGCGTAGCCGATCACCTGCCCCCAGAGCACGCCCTCGACCCCCATCCCCCGGCCCGCGACGAGGTAGATGATCGCCCCGGTGATGGTCACCATCTGGAGGATCGTGAACACCGTGTTGGCGGTCGGCTGCTGGCGGACGATGTAGCGCATCAGCGGGATCGTGGCGCTCCCCTGCAACGCTGCGATCAGGATCGACAGGACCAGATAGGAGGGTTTGATCTGGGAGCCGACGTACTGGCCCCACAGCGGCACGCTCAGGATCAGCAGCACCGACAGCGCGACGGCCACCGCCGTCACCACCCACCAGATCCCTGCCGTGAACCGGTCGGCGTCTCGCTCGACCTCGAAGTCGACGTAGTACCGTTTGATGGCCTGCCCGAGGCCGAGGGGGTACACCCGCGCCAGCGCGTAGGAGACCGCCTGCAGGAACACCACGATCCCCACCTCGGCCTGCGTGAGGTAGCGGACGTAGAACGGGACGAGGAGGAACTTGGCGAGGTTCGTTACCAGCGCCCCGGCGACGTAGATCACCGACGCGCTCCCCATCCGCTTGCCCAGCCCCCTGCCGGCTCGCGTGGGGGCCTGCGTCGATGGCTCGTCGGTCGCTTCGGGCGAGGTCACCGGGTCGCCTCGGGGGAGGCCGGGGGCGTCTTACCGGCTGCCTCGGTCGGGTGGATCGCACGCCACGACGGGCGTGGCCGACCGACCCACTGCTCGATGAACCGGATGTCCTCCTCGAACCGCTCGATGAGCGTCGCCCGGAGGTCAGGCTCCAGCGGCGGGTACGCGTTGGGGACTGAGAGCCGCCGCTCCAGCTTCCGCTGCGTCCGCCCGAACGCCTGGCGGACCGGGTGCGGCAGCGCGACGCCGACCGTCGCCCGGAGACGCTCCGAGAGGCGGCGGATCCAGGGGAAGCGCGGCAGCCGCTGCACGTTGAACCGGTTTCCAATGGACGCCGGCCGGAATGCGGGGTCGACGCCGATGAAGCGGAAGACCTCCTCGAGGATCCGCTCGGGCTCGTTGTCGAGGTCTTCCTTCACGATGACCATGATCTGGTCCCGGTCGAAGTGCTCCAGAAAGCGCTCGATGTTGGCCTTGTAGTGGCTCGTCGTCTCGAAGTAGCGCTCGCGCGGGTGGTCCGTGTCGACGAGGTCGCGGAACGGCCCCATGTCCCAGCCCGCCTTCTGCTCCTGCCAGTAGTGCGAATACATGCGGTCGGCGGGGTCGCGGACCATCATGATCAGGCGCACATCCGGCACGTGCTGCCGGATCAGCCGTGGCGCGTCCTGGGCGACGAAGTAGATCGTGGACGCCTCGCCCCGCGTGCCACCCTCGGGCGCGTCGCGCCACAGCTCGTCGTACCAGTCCCAGCCACGGTGGTAGGTGCCCGAGCGCGGGATCGCAGCGTCCACGACGCCGTGCGCCATGCCGCCCTTGGCCTCGGTGAAGAAGCGCGGCTCCTTGATATACGTCATCCCCACCTCGGGATGCGCGTCGAGGTAGTGCCAGAGCGCGGTCGTGCCGCACTTCGCGGCGCCAGCGATGATGAAGTCAGGCGTGGCCACCGGGGTGCTCTGGGTCAGGGTGATCACTCGCCGGGACCGGGCCACGGGAGTTGAGGAAGACGTCGGTCGAGGCGGCCAGGCGCGCGGGATCGTACCCCGCGTGGTCCGTCACCAGGAGGACCGCGTCGGCCGCGCCGAGCGCGACGTCGAGGTCGGCGACGCTCGTGAGCGCCATGTGGTTGTGCTGGAGCGCGGGCACGTGCGGGTCATGGTACTGGACATCGGCCCCCTTCTCGTCGAGAAGCGCGAGAATGTCGAGCGCAGGCGACTCCCGGAGGTCGGCGACGTCCGGCTTGTAGGCGACGCCGAGCACGAGGACCGTGCTGCCGCGGACCGCCTTGCCCTGCTCGTTGAGCGCGTCCTGCACCTTGCGCAGCCAGAAGCGAGGCATCGAGGTATTGACCTCACTCGCCAGTTCGATGAACCGCGCCGTGTAGTCGAGCCCGCGCAGCTTCCACGACAGGTAGTGGGGGTCGACGGGCAGGCAGTGGCCGCCGAGACCGGGCCCGGGCGTGAACCGCATGAAGCCGAACGGCTTCGTCGCCGCCGCCTCGATCACCTCCCAGGCGTCCAGCCCGAGGCGGTCGCACATGAGCAGCAGTTCGTTCGCCAGCCCGATGTTGACCGCGCGGAAGGTGTTCTCGAAGATCTTCGTCAGTTCCGCGACCTCGGGCGAGCTGACCGGGACGACGGTGTCTACGGCCGCCGCGTAGAGCGCGGTGCCCACGTCGAGGCACGCGGGCGTCATGCCCCCCATCACCTTCGGGGTCGTGCGTGTGGTCCAGTCGGTGCGACCCGGGTCCACGCGCTCGGGCGAGAAGACCACGAAGGCGTCCTCCCCCACCGTCAGCCCGCGGGCGTCGAGCAGCGGCACCAGCACCTCGCGGGTCGTGCCCGGGTAGGTGGTGCTCTCCAGCACGACCAGCTGGCCCGGCCGCATCCGCTCCGCGACGGCCTCAGAGGCGGCGAGCACGTGGGAGAGGTCGGGGTCGCGGGTCTTGCGGAGCGGCGTCGGGACGCAGATGGAGATCGCGTCCACGTCGGCGAGGACATCGGGGTCGGTGGTGACCCGCATGCCCGCGTCGAGGGCGGCGCGAAGCGTGGCGTCCGCCACGTCCTCGACATGGGAGCGGCCTGCAGCCAGCTCTGCCACTCGCGCCGCGCTCGTGTCGAAGCCGACCACGGGGAAGCCTGCTTCGGCGAAGGCGACCGCGAGCGGCAGCCCGACGTACCCGAGGCCGACGATGGCGACCTGCGCGTCGCGCGTGGCGATCCGATCGAGCAAGCGAGCGTGCAACGTCACGACGAGGCCCCTTCGGCGAGCGCTGCCACGTACGCCCCGTAGTCGTTAGAGGCGAGATCCCGCGCGAGAACGGCGAGTTGATCGCGCGAGATGAAGCCCTGCCGGAAGGCGATCTCCTCCGGGCAGGCGATCATCAGCCCCTGACGCGCCTGGACCGAGTGGACGAACGCGGAGGCATCCAGGAGCGACTCGTGCGTCCCGGCGTCGAGCCACGCGATGCCGCGGCCCAGCACCTCGACATCGAGCGTTCCCTGGTCCAGGTAGTGGCGGTTCACGTCGGTGATCTCCAACTCCCCCCGCGCCGAGGGGGTCAGCTCGGCGGCGACCTCCACCACGTCCGGGCCGTAGGCGTAGAGCCCGGCGACGGCGAGGTTGGAGCGCGGCTGGGTCGGCTTCTCTTCGATGTGAACCGCACGCCTGTCCGTGCCCAACTCGACGACGCCGTAGCGCTCCGGGTCGCGTACCGGGTAGGCGAAGATGGTGGCGCCCTCGGTCCGGCCCGCCGCACGCCCGAGGTGGGCGGACAGGCCGCCTCCGTAGATCACGTTGTCGCCCAGGATCATCATCACCGGGGCGCCGGCGAGGAAGTCGCGCCCAACGCGGAACGCATCGGCGAGGCCGCGGGGCTGATCCTGGACGGCGTACTGGAGGTCGAGGCCCCAGCCCGCACCATCGCCGAGGAGTCGGCGAAAGGCGGGGAGGGCGTCGGGCGTCGAGATGACGAGGATCTCCCGGATGCCCGCCAGCATCAGCGTGCTCAGCGGGTAGTAGATCATCGGCTTGTCGTAGACCGGCAGCAATTGCTTGCTGACGACTGCCGTGGCCGGATTCAGCCGGGTGCCGTGGCCGCCAGCGAGGAGGATGCCCTTCATGCCCCCGCCTCCGCCTCGGCGAGCACGGTCGAGACCCAACTCTGATGATCGAGGTACCAGTCGACGGTCGCCTCCAGGCCCGTCCGGAGCGACTGACTCGGCGACCAGCCGAGCGCTTCGATCTTGGCCGTGTCGACGGCGTAGCGGCGGTCGTGGCCGGGCCGGTCGGTCACGAACGTGATCAGGTCCGCGTGCGGGGCCGACGCCGGGCGCCGCTCGTCGAGGATCGCGCACAGCATCCGCACGAGGTCCAGGTTGCCCACCTCGGCATGGCCTCCGACGTTGTAGGTCTCCCCGACCGCTCCTCGCTCGATGACCGTCCAGATGGCGTCGCAGTGGTCGTCGACGAAGAGCCAGTCGCGGACGTTGGCGCCGTCGCCATAGACCGGGATGGGCTCCCCCGCGAGCGCCCGCTGGAGGACGACCGGGATCAGCTTCTCCGGGTACTGGCGCGGCCCGTAGTTGTTGGAGCAGTTGGTGATCGAGACCGGCAACCCGTACGTCCGCCCGCTGGCGCGGACCAGATGGTCGGAGCCCGCCTTGGAGGCCGAATACGGCGACGAGGGCGCGTAGGGCGTCTGCTCCGTGAACGCGGGGTCGTCGGGCCCGAGATCGCCGTAGACCTCATCCGTCGACACGTGGTGGAAGCGGACCCCGTCGGCTCCGTCCCACACCTCGCGGCACGCGTCGAGGAGGGTCTGGGTGCCGAGCACGTTGGTCTCGACGAAGGCGCTGGGGCCGGAAATCGAGCGATCCACGTGCGACTCGGCCGCGAGGTGGACGACGAGCCCGACCGCGTGCTCCCGAAGTAGGTCCCGCACGAGCGCTCCGTCGCGGATGTCGCCGTGCACGAACGTGTGGCGCTCGGCCCCGTCCAGGTCCGCCAGACTGGCGACCGAGCCCGCGTAGGTCAGCGCGTCGAGCGTAACGACGCGGTGCTCGGGCCGGCGCGCCAGCGCAGACCGGACCATGGCCGACCCGATGAAGCCCGCCCCGCCGGTGATCAGGACCCCCGGTCGCTGGGAGCGCATCAGTTGCTCGTGTTCAGAAAGCGGATGATCTGCACGACCGCAATCAACCCGGAGGTCGCGACGCCCGCCGCCGTCAGCGTGTCGCGCGTGGTCCACCCGGAGTCCGTCACGGAGTCGATCTCGATCACATCGCCGTCCAGCAGGTCGGGCGACGGACCGGAGAGAAAGGTCGCCAGCGTCTCCTGGTACGTCGGGATTCCGTCGGCCACGTCGCCGCGGTAGATGCGGACCGTGGTCTCGCGCGTCTCGTTGGCGCGGAGCGGCGTGTAGTCGGGCCCTCCCGCCAGGGCGACGGCGTCGCGCGCCGAGAAGGACGGCCCGACCTCGTAGGTACCGGGCCGGGCCACCGCGCCGACGACCGCGACTCGGGCTGCCGTCTCATACTCGACCTCGATCACGTCGCCGTACTGGATCGCGGGCGGCTCGGAGGTATTGAGGAACGACTGAAGCGTCGCCTCATAGACGGGCGTGCCGCGGCCGGCACGGTACAGCCGGAGGACCAGCTCCGGGTCGCCTTCCATGGGCGTGCGCTCGCTCGACACGCCCGCGAGCGTCAGGACCCCCATCAGGTCGAACTCCGGCCCCAGGTCGTAGACGCCGGGTCGCGCGACGCGCCCCCAGACATTGACGCGGGTGATGGCCTGACCGGGCTGGGCGTTGACGAAGTATCCCCCGGGGGTGACCTGGCGTCCCTCGATGACCCCGAGCGAGCCCCCTTGCGTCGGGGGTTGCGCCGAGGCGGACGCGGTCAGGATCAGGGCGAGGACGGCGAGAGCGCGCATGGAGAGGGCTTCACGGCCATGGAATGGCCTACGGACAGAGGGAGGAAACGACGGGACTCCGCGTTATGCGTCGGGCTGGTCGGCGGCCTTCGGGCTGCCGTATCCGTACGCGTTGCCATAGCGGTAGGCGTACTTGTAGCGGTAGCCGTACGCCTGGCGGACGTCGAACGCGTTGAGCACGAGGCCGCTCGGCTTGGTGCCGACGTCCTTCAGCGCGGCCAACGCCGAGTTGAGTTCGAAGTCCTTCGTCTGGCCCGCACGGGCGATCACGAGCGTCGCGTCGCACTGGGTCGAGAGCAGCACGGCATCGGTCGCGGCCAGCACCGGCGGGGCGTCGAAGATGATGATGTCGAACTTGGTCCGCATGTCCGCGATCAGGTCGCGCATCCGGCGCGAGCCGATCAGCTCGGACGGGTTCGGGGCGAGCGACCCGGCCGGGAGCACGTAGAGGTCGTCGGCCAGCTGGTCGAGGGTCGTTGCCTGGATCGACTCGGACGAGAAGAGCTGCTGGACGAGGCCCGGCTCGCGAGAAATGCCCAGCTTCTTGTGGACCGTCGGGCGCCGGAGGTCGGCGTCGACCAGGAGCACGCGGCGGCCTGCCTGCGCGAACACGACGGCCAAGTTGGACGACGTGACCGACTTACCCTCACTCGGATTGGAAGAGGTCACCAGGATCGTCTGGATGACCACGTCCGGGCGGCTGAACTGGATGTTCGTCCGCAGCGCGCGGTAGGACTCAGAGGCGGTGGCCATCGGGTTGAGCAGCGACACGACGTGCGTGTCCACCATCCGGCCGTTGACCTCGGCGACATCGGCCCCCCCGTACTCCTCCTTCACGAGCGCAGTCGTCGACGGCACCGTGCCGATGATGGCGTGGCCGAGCTTGGCGAGGTCGTCCGGCGTGTGGATCCGGTGGTCGAGGCGCACCTTGCCGATGGCGAGGAGCGAGCCGAAGACGAGGCCGCAGAGCAGCGCCAGGATCGTGTTGCGGGCGCGGAGCGGCGAGAACGGCGCCGGGGTGGGGAACGCCGGGCGGATCACGCGGGCGTAGCCTAGCTGCGACTGCTCGGCGACGCGCGCCTGCTGGAGGTTCTGCTCCAGGGCGCCGTAGAGCGTCTCGGCGGCCTGCCGCTCGCGCTCCAGCTGCGCCAGCTCGATGGACTGCGCCGGGACGTTGGACAGCTCGCTCTCGTACTGCCCGAGCCGGGAGCTGACCTGGCTCACTTCGGCCTCGAGGCCGCGGACGGCGACGCGAGCGGCCGAGATCTGGGCCCGGAGGTCGGCGGCGCGGACGAATCCGGAGCGTTGATCGTCCGGGCTGGAGCCCGAGGCGAGCGACTGCGCCGAGAGCTGCCGCGCGATGCGCTCCTGGTCCGCCTCGACGCGCGCGAGCTCCGTGCGGAGACGCGCGATGTTGGCCGGTGGGTTGGTGTCGTTGCGGAGTGCCGGGTTCTGACGGTAGAAGACCTCCAGCTCGGCGTTCAACTGCTGGATCCGCTCGCGGGCCGCGGCCAGCTCACTGTCGAGGTTGGACGAGAGGCGCGTCCCGAGTTGGCTCTCCAGGCGGGACAGCTCGCTCTGGAGCGCCGCCAGCTCCGCCCGCTTCGTGACGAGGTTGACCTGTGCCTGGTCGCGGCGCGCGTCGAGCGTCGCGATCTGGTCGACGAGGCGGGAGGTCTCCTCCTGAAGCGCCACGGCGCCCTCGCGAAGCATGTACTGCTCCACGGCCGCGTCGGTCTCCTGGAGGCGGTCGTTCTGCGTCTCCACCTGGTCCTCCAAAAACTCACGCGAGGCCGAGGCGCCGGAGCGGCTCTGGTCCTGCGTCAGTTGAGCGAAGGCCTCGGCATAGGTGTTGGAGATCAGCGCCGCCTCCTGAGGGTCCGTGCTGACCGCGTTGACGCGGATGGCGTCCGCGCCGCCGGTCTCCATGGTCGACTTGATGGAGCCGCGCTGGAGCCGGAAGGCGACCTCCTGGACCGTGAGCGGCGTCGAGGGGTCATCGTCCCTGAGGATCGGCAGGGGACGGTTGGTGCCCGGCACCGTCTCCGCCTCGATGAGCCGGGCGGCGACCGCTTCGGCGAGCGGCATCGACTGGTCGAGGACCAGCAGTTCGTTGCTGAGGTTGCGCTCCTGCCGCCAGAAGCCGGACGGCATCGCCTCCGGCAGCACGTCCGCGAGGTCCGTGTCGGTCTTGTCCACCAGAAGGATCGCGTACGAGCGGTACTTCGAGGGGCTCAGCATCGAGTACACCATCACCGGGATGGTGAGCGCGAGCACCGCACCGAGGATGATCCACTTGCCGCGGAGCAGGATGTCCAGGAGCGCCCGGAGGTCGATCCCGTCGCGATCTCCGTAGTAGAACGGGTCTTCTCCGCGAACAGGGGCGCCGGGAGCGCCGCGGTCTGCCGCCGTCGGATACGGTTGATCGATCATGGTGGGGAGGGGCTTTAGAGGAGCACACGCGAATATAGGCCGTAGCCGCCATCTGACACCCCGACGGAGGGTGTCCGGCCGGAACGGCAGGTAACTTCATAGGCCCTCGTCCGGACCTCCGTTTTGCTCGTCGCTGTTCTCTCTGACATCCACGCCAACCTGCCTGCGCTGCGCACGGCTCTGCAGCTCGCCGAGGCTCGGGGCGCCGACGCGCTGGTCAACCTCGGCGACGTGGTCGGCTATGGCCCCTCCCCTTCGGAGTGCCTGGAAATCGTGCGGACGGAGTTCGCGGTCAACATCCTGGGCAACCACGACGCAGCGGTCGCGGGCTCCGACGACGAGGCGCTGCCCCGCGACGGCCGCGCCGCGGTCGACCTGCATCGGGCGATGCTCTCCGACGACCAGCGGGCGTGGCTGCGCGACCTGCCCCTCGTCGCCGAGGCCTTCGACGCCACGTTCGTCCACGCGGCGCCGTTCAAGCCCGAGAAGTGGCCGCGGCTGGAGTCGATGCGCGACACACAGATCCAGTTCGACGCCTTCGACACGCCGATTTGCTTCATCGGCCACTCCCACCGGCAGGCGATCGTGGCGGACACGCTGGGCGTTTTCCGCGTCCGCGAGGGGCACCGCTACCTCGTCAACGTGGGCAGCGTCGGGCAACCCCGCGACCGCGACCCGCGCCTCGGGTTCGCGCTGTTCGACACGGAGGCCTTCACGGTGGAGTTGCTCCGGGAGCACTACGACCGCGCCCAGACCGTCGCCGAGATCGCGAAGGTGGGCCTGCCCAAGGCGCTCGGGGACCGCCTCCAGCGCGGGGTCTGACCCGCCCGCCTCGGCACCGAGGCGGAGCGGATCACGGCGCTACGCCACTTCCGGCTGGACGTGGGCGACGGCGAGGTCGGCGGTGACCATCTCGGCGGCCAGCTGCTCCACGGTCACCCCCGGCTCCCAGCCCAGCTCGCGCTTGGCCTTCGACGGGTCGCCGAGGAGCTGCTCGACCTCGGTCGGGCGGTAGTAGCGCGGATCGACGCGGACGATGGCTGCGCCGGTGTCCTCCCGGTACCCGACCTCCTCCTCGGCCTCGCCCTCCCAGCGCACCGCGATGCCGACGGCCTTGAAGGCCATGTCGCAGAAGTGGCGCACGGTCGTCATGTGGCCGGTCGCGAGCACCCAGTCGTCGGGCGTGTCGTGCTGCAGGATGCGCCACATGCCCTCGACGTAGTCGCGGGCGTGGCCCCAGTCGCGCTGGGCATCCATGTTGCCCAGGTAGAGCGTGTCCTGCAGGCCCAGCGAGATGCGGGCGGCGGCGCGCGTGATCTTGCGTGTCACGAACGTCTCGCCGCGCCGCGGCGACTCGTGGTTGAACAGGATGCCGTTGGTCGCGAACAGGTCGTACGCCTCGCGGTAGTTGACCGTGATCCAGTAGGCGTAGAGCTTGGCGACGGCGTAGGGCGAGCGCGGGTAGAACGGCGTCGTCTCGGACTGCGGCACCTCCTGCACCTTGCCGTACAGCTCACTCGTGGACGCCTGGTAGAAGCGCGTGTCGGTCAGGCCCAGGATGCGGATGGCCTCCAGCAGACGCAGCGTGCCGATGCCGTCGGCGTTGGCCGTGTACTCCGGGCTTTCGAAGCTGACCGCCACGTGGCTCATGGCCGCGAGGTTGTAGATCTCGTCCGGCTGGACCTCCTGCACGATCCGGATCAGGTTCGTGGAGTCCGTCAGGTCGCCGTAGTGGAGCTTGAACCGGACCTCCTCCTCGTGTGGATCCTGGTAGAGGTGGTCGATGCGCTGCGTGTTGAACGAAGACGCGCGGCGCTTCAGGCCGTGGACCTCGTAGCCCTTGGCGAGGAGCAGTTCGGCGAGGTAGGACCCGTCCTGGCCGGTCACGCCGGTGATGAGGGCGCGGCGGCGGGGTTGTGTGATCTCGGACATCAAGCGGTGGCCTCGACAGAGGCGGTGGAATCGAGGAACCAGTCGTAGGTGGAGGCGATGCCGTCCCGGAGGCCGACCGAGGCGGACCAGCCCAGGTCATGCAGGCGGCTCACGTCCAGCAGCTTGCGGGGCGTGCCGTCGGGCTTATCGGTATCCCAGCGCATCTCGCTCTCGGCGCCGACCACGTCGCGGATCAGCTCTGCGAGTTCGCGGATCGACAGGTCGTCCCCGACGCCGACGTTGAGCAGGCCATCCGGCGCGGCGGCGCGCATCGTGGCCTCGTCGAGGTGGAGCACGAAGGCGACCGCGTCGGCGAGGTCGTCGGCGTGGAGGAACTCGCGCTTCGGGGAGCCGGTGCCCCAGAGCGTCACCGGCGCGTCGGAGCCGTCCGCCTCGGCGCCCTTGGCCTCGTGAAAGCGGCGGATCAGCGCCGGAAGCACGTGGCTCGACTGCAGGTCGAAGTTGTCGCCCGGGCCGTAGAGGTTGGTCGGCATCAGGTTGATGACGTCGTCCCCGTGCTGGCGGTGGAGCGCCTCGGCGATCTCGATGCCCGCGATCTTGGCGATGGCGTAGGGTCGGTTGGTCGGCTCCAGGGGCCCCGTCAGGAGGTGCTCCTCCTTCATAGGCTGGGGCGCCTCGCGTGGGTAGATGCAGGATGAGCCCAGGTTCACGACGCGCCCGGTTTCGCCCAGCCCGGCCTCGTGGGCGGCCATCAGCACCTGGTAGGCGATCGCGAGGTTGTCGCCCACGAAGTCGGCCGGGAAGTCGCGGTTGGCGAGGATGCCGCCCACCTTGGCCGCAGCCAGGACCACGTGCGTCGGCTGCTCGGCTTCGAAGAACGCGCGGACGGCGGCGCCGTCGCGCAGGTCGAGTTCGGCGCTCGTGCGCGTGACCATCTCGACGCCGTCGGCGGCGAGGCGGCGCACGACGGCGGAGCCGACGAGCCCGCGGTGGCCCGCGACGAAGACTCGGGAATCGGGAGTGAGTGCGGGCATGTCCGGGGGGAGGGCGAGGCCCCCAAAACTACACCGGGGGCGTTTCTGAGGGCGTGGTATCGCCTCCGCCCCCGTGAAGCTTGAGCGGACCTCGCACCTTCTCCCCTATCTCACGACGACCAGCCGCTGGGTCTGCACGTCGCTCCCGGCCGTCAGCCGGACCGCGTACACGCCCGCCGCCAGCGACCCGGCGTCGACCTGCGCCTCATGCCGACCGGGCGTCAGCGTCGCCACCTCGCGGCCGCGCATGTCAACCATCGTCAGCCGAACCATGCCCGCCTCGGGCAGCGTGTTGGCCACCCGCGCGGTTTCGGCCGAGGGGTTCGGGCGCGGCGCCTCCAGACGGAGCGCGGTCGCGCCGTCGGGGTCCATCCCCGTCCAGACGCGCTCGCCGATCCTCAGCACGAACCGGTCGTCGCGCCGCCGAGCAGTTGGCGCGCGACGACCGCCAGCACCACCGCGCCGACCGCGATCCACCCGAACCCCGCCTGGTACCCCGCCACCGCCGAGGCGGAGGAGGCCGCCAGCGCGGCCAGCGTCGCCGCGCCCACCAACTGGCCGACGCTCAGGAAGATGGTCGACAGTCCCTGGGCGACCGCGCGTTCGTCGGCCCCGGCCTCGGCGAGCAGGATGTAGGCCAGCGACGAGCCCAGGATGCCGGACAGCCCGAGCCCGAGGACGACCGTCCCCACGAGGTGGACCGCCAGCGACGGGGCCAGCGCAACGACGCCCATCCCGGCCGCGACCAGCCCCATCGCCACCGTCACGACCGAGCGCGCGCCGACGCGGTCCAGCATCCGCCCGGCTACCGGCGCGCCGACCGTGACGCCCGCCACCAGCAGCAGCAGCAGGTAGCTCGCCGTGGACCGCTCGACGCCGAAGGCGGCGACCGCGTAGGACGACAGCAGCACGAACGTCGCCTCGACGATCCCCGCGCCGATGGCCAGCAGACAGGCGGCCTGCACGGGGCGGCGCGAGACGAGGCCCGGACGCAGGATCGGCGCCTCGGCCCGACGCTCGACGCTCACCAGCAGCACGAGCAGCGCAACCGCCAGGGCGAGCGGGAGCCAGACCCACGCCTCTGTCAGGCCGCCCCACGGGGCCGATGCGTCCAGCCCGCTCAGGCCCACCACGAGAGCCGCCAGCAGGGCCGCCAGCGTCGCCACGCCGGCCGCGTCGAAGGCACGCGGGGCCGCCGCCCGCGACTCCGGCAGCGTCCGCGCGCTCAACACGAACACCAGCAGGGCCAGCGGCAGGGACAGCGCGAAAAGCCACCGCCAGCTCGCGACCGCCAGCAGGATGCCGCCGAGCGCGGGACCGATCAGAAACGCGATCCCGAACACGGCCCCCAGCAGGCCGACGGCCCGCCCCCGCCGCTCGGGCGGAAACGTGTCCCCGACGACGGCCGTCGCCACGGGGAAGATGCCGGACGCCCCGAACCCCTGCACCACGCGCCCCGCAATCAGCACGCCGAACGACGGCGCCAGCGCGACGACGAGCGTGCCGACGGCGAAGAGGCCGATGTCGAACAGGTAGACGCGCTTCCGCCCCACGCGATCGGCGAGAGCGGCCATCACGGGAAGGCCGGTCAGGTTGGCGAGGACGAACGCCGTGAACGTCCACGCGACGGCGCGCTCGCTCAGCCCGAACGCCTCGCGGAGCGCGGGCAGCGCGGGACCGACCACGGCGATGTCGAGGGCGGCGAGCAGCGTCCCGAGGAACAGGACGCCGAGCAGGCGCTTCGGCGGGACGGGCGAAGAGGTCTCAGTCATGTCGGGTCCCCGGGCGCGGTGCCGAGGTCAGAGGTCCCGGGGTCGGGATCAGAGGGCGGCGAACGCCGAGCGGAAGGCCTCGGCCGCCTCGGCGACCACGTCGGGCGTGTGGGCGCTGGAGGTAAAGCAGGCCTCGAAGGGCGACGGCGGCAGGTACACGCCGCGGTCGAGCAGTAGGCCGTGCAGGCGGGCGAACGCCTCGCGGTCGCTCGTTGCGGCAGAGGCATAATCCATGACGGGGTTCGCGTTGAGGAAGAACCCGAACATGGCCCCTTCACTGGTGGTCTGAACCGGCACCCCCGCCGCGTCGGCGGCCGACTGGATGGCGGCGGCGGTGTCGCGCGCAGCGTCGGCCGCGAGTCGCCACGCCCCCGTCGCGTTGGCCTCGCGGAAGAGGGCGAGCCCGGCGGCCATCGCGAGCGGGTTGCCGGACAGCGTCCCGGCCTGGTAGACCGGGCCGGAGGGAGCCATCATCTCCATCACGTCGGCCCGGCCGCCGTACGCGCCGACCGGCAGGCCGCCGCCGATGACCTTGCCCAGGATCGTCACGTCCGGCGTGACGCCGAACAGCGCCTGCGCGCCGCCCGGGTGGACGCGGAAGCCGACCATCACCTCGTCGAACACGAGCAGCGCGCCGTGCGCCTCGGTGATCTCGCGGAGGAAGGCCAGGAAGCCCTCGGCCGGCCGCACCATGCCCATGTTGCCCGCGATGGGCTCGACCAGCACGGCGGCGATCCGCTCACCCTCGGCCTCGAACACGGCCCGCAGCGCGGCGGGGTCGTTGAACGGCACCACCAGCGTGTCGGCGGTGACGGCGGCCGGGACGCCGGGCGAGTCGGGCAGGCCCAGCGTGGCGACGCCGCTGCCCGCCTTCGCCAGCAGCAGGTCCGCGTGGCCGTGGTAGTGGCCGTCGAACTTGACCACCTTGTCGCGCCGGGTGAAGGCCCGGGCAGCGCGGACGGCGCTCATCGCGCCCTCGGTGCCGGAGTTGACGAACCGGAGCCGCTCCATCGACGGGTAGACGGACCGGATGTGCTCGGCGAGGTCGCTCTCCAGCGGGCTCGGCGCGCCGAAGCTCGTCCCCCGCGCAGCCTGATCGGCGATGGCGCGCGTCACGGCCTCCGGCGCGTGGCCCAGCAGGAGCGGACCAAACGACATCACGTAGTCGATCATCCGGTTGCCGTCCGCGTCGACGAGGTAGGCCCCTTCTCCCCGGTCGATGAAGCGCGGGACGCCGCCGACGGACTTGAAGGCGCGGACGGGCGACGACACGCCGCCGGGCATCAGCGCCTGAGCGTGGGCGAACAGGGTTTCGGACTGCGTGGTGGGCGAGGTCATCGGGTCGGGAGTGGAAGAGAGGTCAGGATGTCGTCGGCCGCGCGCTCCGCCCCGGCGATCACGTCCGGCAGGCCGACGCCGCGGAGCGAGGCCCCGGCGAATGCGAGGCCAGGGTGGCGGGACACGGCGGCGTCGAGTTGGGCCAGCCGGTCGAGGTGGCCGAGCGTGTAGCGAGGCATCGCCTCGGCCCATCGGTGAACGACGCCCCAGACCGGTGCCCCGACCGGACCGAGGTGCTGCCGAAGGTGGTCGACGGCGGCGCCGAGGCAGGCGGCCTCGTCGGCGGAGGCGGCGAACGGGGCGCGAAGGAAGACGCGCGCGAGATCATACCCTGAGGGAGCAACGCCCATATGCTTGCGCGACAACAGGGTCACGGCCTGGACCGGGCCGCCCTCCCGGCGGGGCACGAGCCAGCCGGACGAGTCCGGCACCCTCAGCCCGCCGGACGCGAAGCCGACGATCACGGCGGTGGCCGTGCCCATCGGGATGGCCGCCAGTGGCTCGGCGAGGGCAGGATCGAGCCGCCGGAGCACCGCCGCCGCCGCGGGCGCAGGCAGGGTCACCAGCAGCGCGCCGGCCGAGAGGGAGCGTCCGCCCCGAAGCCGAACGACGAAGCCGGGCTCGACCGTCTCGACCGCCGCCTCGGTCTCGACGGCCACCCCCGCCTCGGCGACGGCGCGAGCGAGGGCGTCCGTCAGCGCGTCCATGCCTTCGACGGGGCGCGCGAACGGGGACGCCCCGGTCGGAGTCGCGCCGCCTCGGAGGGCGAGGAGCGGGCCCTGGCGCTCGCGGTCGTGCAGGTGCGGCAGCGTCGCCCGGAGCGAGATCGGCCCGTCGTCGGCGCCGTAGAGGCCGCCGAGCAGCGGCTCGATCAGTCCCTCGTAAGCGCCGCGGCCGAAGCGGCGGACGGCGAATGCCTCCAGGCTTTCATCCGTGTCGTCCGTGCGCGCGCCGACCCACGGCTCGGCGGCAGCGCGGAGCCGGGCGCCGAGCCCGAGCGCGGGCGTGCGCAGGAGCGGACCGAGGCGGCCGGGGACGAGGCCGGTCAGTCCGGCCGGGAGCGGGTGCAGCCGTCCGTTCCGCTGGATGAGCGCGCCGCCCCGTGGCGTCGCGGTCTCGACGCCGAGGCGCTCCACCAGACGCGCCGCGGCGGGCTTGCGGGTCAGGAACACGTCCGGCCCCACGTCGGCCGTGAAGCCGTCGTGGCGGAGCGTCTGCACCACGCCCCCGAGCCGCCCCGACGCCTCTGCTAGACGGACGCTCACGCCCGACTCGGCGAGGCGGAGCGCCGCCGCCAGCCCGGCGACGCCGCCGCCGAGCACGAGGACATCGGATCGGTCAGGGGTCATCCACGGGAGGGAGTGAGACGAGACACAGCACGCCCTGGATCAGGCCGGGACGGAGGCGTCCAGCGTCCCCGCAGGCATCGGGAGGGTCGGCGCCCCCGCCGAGGCGGCGCGGACGGCCGAGTCGACCCAGCCCTCCTCGGCGGCCTGGCCCTCGACCAACTCTGCCAGGAGGCGGACGAAGCGCGGGTCGTCGTTGAGCGACGGCGGGCGGACCAGCGTCATGCCGTTCTCCGTGGCCGCCCGCTGCGCCTCGATGTCGATGTCGAACAGGATCTCGACGTGGTCGCTCACGAAGCCGATGGCGAGGCTCACCACCTTGTCGATGCCGCGCTCGGCCTTGAGCGCCGGAACGTGGTCCTCCAGCTGCGGCTGGAGCCACGGCTCCGGGCTGCGGCCCTCCGACTGGTAGCTCCAGCTCCACTGGTCCTCGCGGAGCCCAGCGCGCTCGGCGATCAGCCGGGCCGTCGTCCAGAGCTGGTCCTGGTACGGGTCGCCCATCGCGAGAATGCGGACGGGCAGGCTGTGTGCGCTCAGGACCACGTGCACGTCGTCCTGCTCGGCCTCGGGGAACTGCTCGATGCCCTCGCGGACGCGCGCGGCGAACGCGTCGATCAGCAGGTCCGCGTCGAAGTAGGCATCGACGTAGCTGAACGCGATGTCCCCGCGGTAAAGGTCCAGTCCCGCTTTGACTTTCGCCTGGTACTTCGCGATCGACATCGACGAGAAATGCGGGGCGAGGACGATGGCGACGGCGCGCTCGATGCCGTCGTCCAGCATCTGGCCGACTGTCTCCTCGATCCACGGGGCCCAGTGGCGCATGCCGAGGTAGGCCTTGTAGCGCGCGGGCTCGCCGGGCGGGTTGAGGTGCGCCATCGCACCGTCGATCTGCGCCTGCGTCAGCCCCAGGATGGGCGACTGGCCACCGATCGAGCGGTAGTTGTTCGTGATCTCGTCCAGCACGGCCGTCGTCGTCGGACGCCCGTGGCGGATGTCGGACAGGTAGCCGGGGATCTCGTCGAGCGACTCCGGGCCGCCGTAGGCCATGAAGAGAACGCCGATGGGCTTGGTCGGGTCAGGCATTGGGATGGGTCGTCAGGAATCGGGAAGGCGTGCGGTCGTCGGCCGCGGGCGGTTGGGTGCCGCGCGAAGGGTTTCAGGCGTACCCGACACCCGCGCGCTAGCGGCTCGTCTGCTCGCGGACGTAGTCGGTCAGCCGCGCGACCATATCGGGCGGGGTGGCCGGCACGAGGCCGTGGCCAGTGTTGAAGACGTAGCCGGTCGCGGGCGCCTCGGCGAGCACGCGGTCGGTCTGGGCCTTGAGCTCGCGCCAGGGCGCCTGGAGCAGGTACGGGTCCAGGTTGCCCTGGATGGGCAGGCCGCCGACGCGCTCGCGCGCCTCGGTGAGCGAGGGGCCGGAGTCGACCCCGATGGCGTCGCCGCCCGCCTTCGCGACGGCGTCGAGGTGGCCCGCGGTGCCGGTGGTGAAGTGGACGACGGGAAGGCCCGTCTTCTGGGCGATGGCGATCAACTTGGCCGTGTAGGGCGCCGCGTAGCGCTCGTAGTCGTAGCGCGAGAGCGCCCCGGCCCACGAGTCGAACACCTGGAGGGCGCTCGCCCCGGCCTTCGCCTGCTCGCTGAGGAAGCTGCCCGCCACCGTCACCAGCTTGTCCATCAGGCGGGCCCAGGCGGCGGGCTCGGTGTACATGAACACGCGCGTCTTCTCGTACTTCTTCGACCCGCCCCCCTCGATGGCGTAGGCCGCGAGCGTGAACGGGGCGCCCGCGAAGCCGAGCACCGGGACGCCAAGCGGGTCCAACTCGGCCTTGACCAGACGGATCGCCTCGGGCGTGTACATCATCGTCTCCGAGGCGGGCGGCGTGGCCAGCAGGTCCACGTCCTTCGTCGACGAGATCGGGTTCTCGATGACCGGCCCGACGCCCTTCTCGAAGTGCAGCCCCAGCCCCATCGTCTGGAGCGGCGGCAGGAGGTCCGAGTAGATCACAGCCGCGTCGAGCCCGAACCGGCGGATCGGCTGGAGGGTGATCTCGGCCGCAATCTCGGGCGTCTTCACCATCGTCAGGAAGTCGTGCTTCTCACGGATGGCGCGGTACTCGGGCAGGTAGCGCCCGGCCTGGCGCATGAACCAGACGGGCGTGGCGTCGACGGGCTTGCCCGCGAGGGCGTCGAGGAATCGGGACATCGGAGGAGGTCAGGGTTCGGAGGTCAGGGTTCGGCGCCCAAGGCCTCAGGAGGCGAACCCTGAACCCCGAACCCCGAACCGGAATCAGTGGCCGGTGCCTTCGTGCTGCAGCGCCCAGGCGTAGGGCCCGGCGCTCTGCCAGACGGCGCGGCCGACGAAGAAGGGGCCCAGCTTCTCGATGAACTCGGCCGTCTGCCGGGTCGACCGCATCCGCTGGACGACGGCGGAGAGGGGGTGCAGGTCCTTTCCGACCAGCCCGGCGATGAAGTCGTTGTCGTTGGGATCGAGCCCATGGCACGCCAGACGGACGTCGCGCGCCAGACCGGCGCGGCCGAACGACCGCCCGATGCCGCCGTGCTCCATCAGCATCCGGCGCTGCTCGTCGCGCGGCTCGCGCTCGAAGCGGCCGCTCCGGCGGAGCGGGTACCAGACGGCCCACGGCCAGTCCGGGTCGGTCATGGTCTGCACCGGCTTCGCCACGAGCGCGCCCAGCAGGTCCTGCTCGTAGCCGATCGAGTACGTCCGCCCGAGCATGGTGAGCGCGGGGACCGGCGTCAGCCCGGCGAACGCGGCCGACGTGTGGAGCGCCCGGCCGTCCTCGACGAAGAAAGCGGCGTCCTCGTGGAAGAGCGCGACGCCGACGCCGCGCGGGTCCTGGGCGCTCGCGTAGACGACGCCCCCCACCCCCGCCGCCTCGGCGGCATCCGCGAGGCGGGCCGGGTCGGTGCAGTCGGTGTACGCCAGGAACTGGACGAACAGGCGCCGGTCGAGCGCCTGGGGCGCGCCGTCGGCCGTCTTGCCGCGCTCGGCGAGGCTGAGCCCTCCCCCGCTCTCGTCCGAGGCGGGCGCCCCGGAAGCGGCATCGGAAGGCGTCGGACGGACAGCGGGCTGGAGGTCGAGAGCCATTTTCAGTGTCGGTTGAAAATCAGGTACGCGAGACGAGGAGCGGGGATCAGCGCGGACGCACCGTGGCGGACGGCTTCACCGAGAGTGCTTGTGGACGGGCCTCGACGCAGCGCAATCGGGAGTGCGTGCGAGGGGCTACTCGCCCTCTGCCAGCCAGCGTGCCGCCTCGGTCGCGTAGTAGGTGATGATGAGGTCGGCCCCGGCGCGGCGGATGCCGGTGAGCGCTTCGAGGACCGCCCGCCGCTCGTCCAGCCAGCCGCGCTCGGCGGCGGCCTTCAGCATGGCGTACTCGCCCGAGACGTGGTAGGCGCCCAGCGGGCGCTCGGGGAAGGCGTCGCGGATCTGCCGGATCACGTCCAGGTAGGCGACCGCCGGCTTGACCATCAGCAGGTCCGCGCCCTGGGCCACGTCGAGCGCCGCCTCGCGCAGCGCCTCGCGGACGTTGCCGGGGTCCATCTGGTGCGTCCGTCGGTCGCCGAAGGCGGGAGCGCTGTCGGCGGCGTCGCGGAACGGCCCGTAGAAGGCCGACGCGTACTTGACGGCGTAGCTGAAGATGCCGACGTGTCCGAACCCGGCGCCGTCGAGCCCGGCGCGGATCGCCCCGACGACGCCGTCGATCATGGACGATGGCGCCACGAGGTCGGCTCCGGCGCGGGCGTGGCTGACGGCCGCGGCGACGTGGGCGGGCAGCGAGGCCTCCAGTTCCACCCCGCCGTCGAGCCCGAGGATGCCGCAGTGACCGTGGTCGGTGTACTCGCACAGGCAGACGTCCGTGATCACAGCGAGATCGGGGAGCGCGGCCTTGATCGCCCGCGTGGCCCGCTGGACGGCCTCGCGGTCGTCGTGCGCGGCCGAGCCCTCGGCGTCTTTGTGCTCCGGGAGGCCGAACAGCAGCACGCCGGAGACGCCCACCTCGGCGGCGCGCTCGGCCTCGCGGACCGCCTCGTCGACGGACAACTGGAAGACGCCGGGCATGGACGCGATCTCGTCTCGGAGCCCCTCCCCTGCCTTGACGAACAGCGGCAGGATCAGGTCGGCCGGGTGCAGCCGGGTCTCGCGGACGAGGCGCCGGACGGCGGCGGAAGCCCGGAGCCGCATCGGCCGGTCGGGGCCGAGCGAAACCGGAGGAGCGAGGTCGATCATGGGGTCGATGGGGTCTCGGCGTCCGCGGAGGTCGAGAACAGAGTGACGAGGGCGTCGAGGAGGCCCGGGATGGTGTAGTCCTCCGGAATCCGGGCGACGGGCAGCCCGGCGTCGGTCAGTGCCTCGGCGGTCACGGGACCGATGGGAACGAGCGGGATGCCGTCCAGCCGGCGCAGGTCGCCCACGCCCTTCAGAAACCCGCGGACGGTGGAGGGCGACGTGAACGTGATCGCGTCCGGACGGAGCATCAGCCCCATATCGACGCCGTGCGGGTCTGCGCCGACGCGTGTGCAGTACGCAGTCACGTCGCGGACGTCCGCGCCGCGCGCGGCGAGGCCCGTCGCGATGGCCTCGCGGCCGATGTGCGACCGCAACAGCACCACCCGGTCGCCGGGGCGGACGGGGAGCGTCGCGACGAGGGCGTCGCCACTGGCCTCAGGGGGCAGGAAGTCGACAGGTGCCCCCACCTCGGCGAGCGCGGAGGCGGTGCCAGAGCCGATGGCGGCGACGCCGATGCCCGCAGGCAGCCCGTCGGGCCACGCCTCGCGGATCGCCCCCCACCCCTGTTCCACCCCGGTCCCGCTGGTAAAGACGACCCACGCCGCCTCGTCGATGGATCGCGCCGCCTCGTGCAGCGGACCGAGGTCGTCGGGCGGCTCGAAAAAGATCGACGGGACGCCAGCCGGTTCGGCACCGAGCGCGCGCAGCCCGGCATCCAGCGATCCAGACTGCTCGAACGCTCGGGTGTTCAGGATGCGCCGGCCGGCGAGAGGACGCTCAGCGCTCATGGGAGCAGCACGCGGGCGCCGTCGGCGAGGGCAGCCTCGGCGAGGGCGTGGCCGAGATCGTGCGCGACGGTCGGGCCGAGCGGGAGGGCATCCTCCACCTCGACCGTCTGCGCGCCGTCCACCGAGCACACGCGCCCACGGAGATGGAGCCGGCCGCCGTCGACCGTGCCGAGGGCGGCGATGGGCGCGCTGCACCCGCCGCCGAGGGCCGTCAGGAAGTGGCGCTCGGCCTCGACGGCCTGACGGGTCGGCGCGTGGTCGACGGACGCGACGAGCCGACCCACACGATCGTCGTCGGCGCGGACCTGGACGCCCAGCGCCGCCTGCCCGGGAGCGGGCAGCATCGTGTCGAGGTCGAGGATCCCGGTCGCGTCGTCCATCCGCTTGAGCCGCGCCAGGCCCGCCACGGCCAGGACTGTCGCGTCGTAGCCACCGGTCGCCGTCTTCTCGATGCGCGTCTCCACCTTGCCGCGGATGGACCGAATCGTCAGGTCGGGCCGGACGCGCAGCAGTTGGGAGGCGCGCCGGAGGCTGCTCGTGCCCACGACCGCGCCCTCGGGCAGGTCCGCCAGGGAGTGGCCCGCCGGACAGACCCAGGCGTCGCGCGGGTCGGCCCGCTCAGTGATGGCGCCGAGAGCGAGGCCGTCCGGGTCGGCGGTCGGAAGGTCCTTGAGGGAGTGAACCGCGAGGTCGAGACGGCCTGCGAGCAAGTCCTCCTCCAGCTCCTGCGTGAAGAGCCCCTTCCCACCGATCTCGGGCAGCGGCTTGTCGAGCGTCCGATCCCCCTTCGTGACGAACGGCACGAGGGCGACGTGGAGGCCCGGCCACGCGGCTTCGAGGGCGCGGGCGACGTGGCTGGCCTGCCACATGGCGAGGGCCGATGTGCGGGTGCCGAGGCGGAGGATCTCAGCCATCGTCGAGGGACAGGAGCGCGCGGAGCGCGTCGTCGTCGGCCGGGGCCGAGCGGAGGGCGGCGGTCACGTCGTGGAGGAGGCGGTTGGTGAGCGTCCGCGAGAGCTGATCCAGGTCGTCGGCCTCGGTGGAGGCGAGGGTCTCCTGGCGGATGGCCTCGGCGCGGCGGCGGAAGTCGGCGACGAGGGCTTCCCGGCGGAGGCCCGCGAGCGCGTCGCGGAGCCCGCCGAGCGCCGTCTCGATGGCCGCCTCGACCTCCGGGATGGCCGCCTCGCGCGCCGCCAGCCCGGCGTCCACGACCGCGCCGAGCGCGTCGATGTCGGCCAGCGCGACGCCCGGCAAGCGCCCCACGGCGGGCGCGACGTTGCGAGGCACGCCGAGGTCAGCCACGACGCGTGGGCGTCCATCGGCCCAGGCCGAGCGGGCGAGGGCGAGCGGCAGGGCCAGCCGGTCGGTGGCGGTAAACACCACGCTGGCTCCGGGCAGGGCGTCGGCGAGCGCGTCGGGGTGGACCACGGCGAACCCCTGGTGGGCGGGCGCGTGGGCCGATACGAGCGTTACCTCTGCCCCGGTGTCCGCCAATCGGCCCAGGAGCAGGCGGCCCATCTGGCCGCCTCCGAGCACCAGCACCGGCCGTCGGCTCCACGTACCGACGGCGTCCTCCACCCACTGCACCGCGGCCGAGGCAGTCGAGGCCGTGCCGCGCCCGAGGTCGGTCACGCGCCGCGCCCACTGGCCCGTGCGCACGGCCGTGTCGAAGGCGGCGCGGAGGGCGGGCCGCAGCACCCCGGCCGCCTCGGCGGCGGCGCGCGCGCGCCGGACCTGCCCCAGGATCTGGGCCTCTCCCAGTACGGCAGACTCCAGCCCCGCCGCGACGCGGAACAGGTGCCGGAGCGCGTCCTCGCCCTCGGCGTCGAGGAAGCCGTCGCGTGGCGCGTCGGGACGGGCCGTGGCCAGTTGCTCGCGCGCCCACGCCTTCAGCGCCTCGGCCGGACGGTCGCCGGACACAAACAGCTCCACCCGGAAGCAGGTCGACACGAGGCACGCGCCGAGGCCTTCTTCGCGCGCCGCACGGGCCAGCCGGTCGGCGTCGAGCGCGTCCAGCGCCCACGCCTCACGCACCTCGACCGGGCACGACGCCCCATCCAGCCAGACCGCGACGATGGACTCGTGGCTGCTCATTCCTCCAACTGGGCGTCCGACTCGTAGGCGCTCGCGATCGTGAGTTGCACGTCGTTCATGAACTCGTTGACACGGCGCATGAGCGCGATCTGGTCGGCGGCGGGCTTCTCGTCGAAGCGCGGGTAGTAGGCCGTCGATTCGGTGAGGATGTCGCGGAAGAAAAGCGTCGCCCGCAGCGCCTCGGTGAGCGGGAGGCCGCGGTCCTTCATGTCGAGCGCGTAGCCCCACGCCAGCCGGCGGACCTCGGCCTTGCGCGCGTCCGAGTCTCCCTGGTCGGCGACGTGGCGGAGCAGCAGCCCCACGAGCTGCCGGCCCGTCTCGCGACGGTGCGCCCGCTCGGTCGCGTCGAAGGCCTGGTTCCAGGGCGCGTCGCCGTTGGAGCGCACCTCGTAGCGCGCGTGGACGACCGCATGCTCGGCCCAGGCCTCACTGGCGGGGTCCGAGGGCTCGGATGCCGCCAGGGCCGTCGGCTCCTCAGCCGTCGTGGCGCGCTCCCGGCGCAGCCGCTCGACAGCCTCGGCGGGGATCCGGCGGTGCCCACCGGGGGTTCGCACTTCGGGGAGTTGCCCGTCGTCCGTCCACCGCCGGACCGTGCCCACATGGACGCCCAATCGCGCCGCGGCGGCGCTGACGCTGAGCAGGAGAGGTCGGTCGGCCACAGGGAGGTTTGTGTAGGTTTCCAACCTACCCGCGCGGCAGAATCGGGGTCCATGAAGAGGGAGTGCGTCCATCTCTCGGGGCCTGTGAATCCTCTCCTCCGGAGCACGAGCAGCAGCACGCGGTCCCACACCAGAGCAGAAGCCCGGAGGCAGTGCGGGACGCGCTCGGCCCGGCCGGGGGGCCGTTCCCAACCCGTCGGCCCTGTCCACCGTAGGTTTGCCTACCTACCGCCCCTGTCGGCATGCTGCGTCTCGCTTCGCTCATCGTGTTCTCCGTGGTCGCCATCGGCGCGACCTTCGCGACCCGCTCAAGCGGGACGCCCGTGTTGCCCGCCACCCCCTACGACTACGAGGGCGTCGCGCTGCCCCTCCATCTCCAGGACAACTCGATCCTGCGCTGGGATTCCACCCCGGCCGACAACCCGATCACGGACGCGGGCGCCACGCTGGGGCGCGTGCTCTTCTACGATGTGCGGCTGTCCCGCAACGAGACGGTGTCGTGCGCCTCGTGTCACCGCCAGGAGCACGGTTTTTCAGACCCGAGGCCGCTGAGCGTCGGGTTCCAGGGCGAGCCGACCGATCGCAATTCGATGACCCTCTCCTTCGCCCGGTACGACCGCACCCAGCGGTTCTTCTGGGACGTCCGCACCCGGTCGCTGGAGACGTTGGCCCTGGAGCCCATCCAGAACCCGGTCGAGATGGGCCTGACGCTGGACGAGATGACGACCCGCCTCCAGGCGACCGACTTTTACCCGGGCCTGTTCGCGGACGCTTTCGGCACGCCCGAGATTACGAGCGACCGGGTCGCGCGGGCCCTGTCGCAGTTCGTCCGCTCCATCGTGGCCTCCAACTCTCGCTACGATGCCGCCCGCGAGGCCCAGGTGGACGTGTTCGGGCGGCCCCTGGATGGGCTGACAGAGCAGGAGAACCAGGGGCTGGAGCTGTTCTTCGGTCGCGGACGCTGTGAGGAATGCCACTCCGGCGACATGTTCATGGGCACCGGCCCCACCGACAACGGCCTGGACGCGACGGTCCCCGAGGGGAGCAGCGGCCGGGGCGTCTTCAAGACGGTGTCGCTCCGCAACGTGGCGCTCACGGCGCCCTACATGCATGACGGCCGCTTCGCGACGCTGGAAGAGGTGGTGGACCACTACAGTTCGGGCATCCAGCCCAGCCCCCGCCTGGACCCCCGCCTCCGGGGACGCGACGGAGAACCGAAGCAGAGGAACTTCAGCGACGAGGAGCGCGCCGCTCTCGTGGCGTTCCTGAACACGCTCACCGACACCACGCTCGCGACCGACCCGAGGTGGTCGGACCCGTTCGCCGTCGGGTCGGCAGAGGGGGCGCGCCCCTGACCTCTGCCTGCCCGCCTCGGTCGGTCGGCGACCGAAGAGGGGTCGGGAGGCCGGGTCCGTCGGAGCACCACCCCGTAGAGGCCCTGCGGCGTGGAATGAGGGCACATCGGGTTCCGTCCATCAACGGGCATGCACCGATTCCCGCCCCATCCACATTGCTCGCACAGTGCCGCCGGGTACCTTCGGTGCCCGTCTCCACGACCCCATGCGCTGGCTCCTCTTCCTCCTCGTCCTCGCCCCATCGGTCGGGACGGCACAGTCTGTCGTTCTCGACCTCCCCCGCCCGACTCCTCTTTCCGGCGAGCCTGAGATCATGGTCATCCGCGTCCTTGATCTGCGAGCCGACACGACGACGGTCGGCGAGGCGAAGGTCGGCCTCTTCAACCGGCGCCGGACGGTCGAGATGGACGGCGGGACTCTGCCCGCCCTCGCCTCATACCTCCAGGCCCTCCTCCCGGAGGCTCCTGGGCGGCGTCCCATCGTCGTCGGGGTCGAGGTGCTCTACGTGAGTGAGCAGACCACGGCAGCCGCCGAGTTTGGGCGCGCCGAGGTCCAGCTTCGCTTTTTCGAGGAGACGAGCGAGGGCCTCGCCGACCTGGGGAGGGGGCAGGCGATGGTCGAAGAATCGGCGTTGGACGTGACCCGGCGCCATGCGGCTCGGATGGCTCAGGCACTCCACCAGGCGGTCGTGACCTTCCTGTCGAGTGCCCCGCTCGACCGGGAGGAGAGCCCCGTCGTCCGCACCCTGGCCGAGCTGGCGGCCGACACCACGGCTGCGCCCGTCTCATCGCCCTCCCCCCTCGCGGAAGCCGCCGAGCAGTCGATCCGCTCGTTCGTCAGCGGCGGGCCACTGGTGGGGGCGAACGGCGTGGGCGGCCGCATCGGGTACGGCATCCGGTCGGCGAACGCCCAGACCTGGCTCGTTCCCGCTGCCTTCGAACTCTCGGTGCTCCAGACGGAGAATCCGGACCGCGGTATCGACGGTGTGTTCGCGGCGTTCGGCGGCTCGATCCAGGTCGCGCGCCGTCTCGGACAGAGCCCGGCCTACCTGCAGGGCGGGCTCGTGATCTCCAGCGGGACCGAGACCATCGGGTCCGAGAGCCAGTTCTTCCTCGGGGGACGCCTCAGCGCCGAGATCGTGCGCTACCCCACCGACCGGGGCGCGATCCTGGGGCTGGGCGTCTACGGGTCGCGGCTGTTCGGGTCGGCACTGTACCCGCGCGACGCGGGCGTGGCGCTGACGCTCGGCCGCCAGTTCTAGCTCCCCCGCCTCGGCACCGAGGCGGGGGCGTCACTCGCTACGCCGCTGCGGGTGGGAAGAGCGAGTAGATGGTCGCCACCGGGGCCGGCTCCGGCGCACGCTCCTCCGCGACCGGCCGCGCGGCGAGCTGGGCCACCTGCCGACGGATGCGGCGGCTGCGGCGTCGCGACGCGCGGTTCAGGATCGAGTTGAGCTGGAGGCGGATCGCCTCGACGGTGCGGGGCCCGATGCCGTCGAGACCGAGGAGGCGGCCGTCGTGCGCGGCGCGCTCCAACTCGGCGAACGAGCGGATGCCGAGGTCGTCGACGAACCGCCGCGCGAGGCGCGGGCTGACGCCCGGGAGGGTCGCCAGGAGCGCGACCGGGTCGTCGGCGCGGAGGAGGCGATCGCGCAGACCGATGCGGCCCGTCTCGATGTAGTCTGCGATGTGGCGGCCGATGGCGACGCCGATGCCCGGCAGCGCGCGGAGCGCCGCGATGCCGCCCTCTCCATAGAGACGCACGACAGGCTCGTCGAGGTCACGCACCAGTGCGGCGGCCTGGAGGTAGGCCTGGACGCGGTACGGGTTGGGCTCCCCACGCCGGAGGAGCACCTCGGCCATCTGATCGAGGGCGTCGGCGAGTTCGATGTTGGTCGGTCCGATGGGAGTCATGATGTGCGAGGTCAATGTGGCTCAATCTCGCAACCGGCAGTGCCACCGGTTTGTCACACCAAACGCCCCGACTGAATCGGCTTCTCGAGCTGCCCAGGCCCGATTCGAACCTCCCCCCCGCTCACTCGAACTGTGCTCGGAAAGCGGTCATCTCGGCGCGCAGGCGCTCGACTTCCGCCTCCAGTTCGGCGACCCGTTCGGCCAGCGTCGCCCCCCCCGCGACGGGCAGCGCGTCCGTCTCGGCCTGCTCGTCGGGGGGCGCCACGTCGATGTCCCCCGAGAGCAGATGCGCCACGCGGTCGGCCGACTGGCCTGGCTCCCGCGGCAGGCGAACCACGAGGGGCTCGTCGCGGTCGGCGAGCATCCACAGCGCCTCCTCGGCGTCGTCCACGCTGGCGAAATCGGCGAGGCGGGACGTCCGGGTGCGGATCTCACCGGGCGTCTGCGGGCCGCGCAGCATCAGCACGGCCAGTGCGGCCAGTTCTCTGCGCGACAGGTCGAGCGCCCGGTCCAGCGTGTGGCGGAACTTGGCGACGCGGTGTCCGGCCCCGGCCGTCGTCCCGGCCAGCCCACGGCGCATCAGCCGCTCCGCCGCGTCCCGGACCTCGCGCTCGGAGTACGCCGTCACCGGGTCACGGGATGACTTCTGGTTGCACGCCGCGACGAGGCTGTTGAGCGTAAGGGGGTAGTGGTCGGGCGTGGCGAGGGCCTTTTCGGCGAGCGCGCCCGCGACGCGGGTTTCGATGGGGTCGAGCGTGGGGCGAGACATGGAGCGTGGAGCGTGGAGCGTGGAGCGTGGAGCGTGGAGCGTGGAGCGTGGAGCGAAGGTGAGCCCGTTCGCTGCGATCGGCAAGCACGAAGCGGAGCGCCTCCCCGGCAGCGGGGACGCCCGGCCCGAGCGGACCCGGCATTATGCGACTCTCCCTCCTCCGGTTCTGATGCGCACGATCCTGTTCTCCGCCCTTCTCGCCACGCTCGCGCTCGGCTGCGACAGCACCGAGCCCGCAGAAGGCACCGGATCGCCCTGTCCCGGCACCGGGAGCCTGACCGCGACCATCGACGGCGTGCCGTTCGCGTCGACCTGCGTGGGCGGCGTGGGAAGCAGCGGCTCGCTCGTCCTGACGGCGCGGGAGTCGGCAGACAGCGGGTCTCTGACGCTTCTCTTTTCCGCCGCGCCGCTGGCCGCCGGCCAGCCGTTTACGTTGTTCAACGGCACGGCTCAGGTCCTCTACGCAGGCGACGCGAGCGACGGCACCGAGACGGCGTCCTCGACCGGCGGCACACTGACCGTCGCCAGCCTGTCCTCTGGGGGCGCGAGCGGCACGTTCGCCTTCGATGCGTTCGTCGCAGGCCGGACCGTTCGGGTGACGGGGGGTGAGTTCTCGGTCGCGTTCTAGCGCGCGCCCACCGCCATCGCGACGGCCCGGTCGAAGTGTCCGCGCCAGGACACCGGAGGCTTCGCCACGAACGTCATGGCCTCCTTCCGCGTCGGGTGCTCCACGGTCAGGCGGACGGCGTGCAGCGCGATGCCGTGCCCGTCCGCAAACGGCGTCGGGCGGCCGTAGCGGAAGTCGCCCAGCACCGAGGCCCCGCGCGCGGCGAGTTGCGCCCGGATCTGGTGCCTGCGCCCGGTCAGCAGTTCCACCTCGACGAGGCTGCGGGTCCCGTCGGCGGCTAGCATCCGGACGCGGAGGCGCGCGGCCTTGCTGCCCGTGGACCCGACCGGCACAACGCGCACCCCGCCCCCGTCGCGTTCGAGGATGCCGTCCTCCAGCTCCATCCAGTCCGGCGAGTCGCCGAGGCGGCCGTCGAGCACGGCGAGGTAGGTCTTGTCGGGCCCGCGCTGCTGGAACTGGCGGCTCAGCCGGGCCGCGGCCTTCGACGTGCGCGCCAGCACGACCACCCCGCTCGTGGGCCGGTCGAGGCGGTGCACGAGACCCACGAACACGTTGCCTGGCTTGTCGAACCGCTCCTTGAGGTACGCCTTCGCGAGCGTCACGAGGTCCGGGTCGCCGGTCTTGTCCTCCTGCGACAGCATCCCCGCGGGCTTGTTGACGACGAGGAGGTGGTTGTCGAGGTAGAGCGGAGTCACAGCGTTCGGTGGGAGGAGGCGCGCAAGATGCCTCATGCGGGTCCCCGAAAGGCGCCGCCGAGCCGGGTCTTCGGCAGCCCCCGACGATTCATCCGGCCCACACGCGCGACCGTCGGCCCGACCGCCTCGGCACCGAGGCGGACGCACCGGGACCGACTACGCCTCCGCCACGACGTCCGGGTCCTCCACCGGCTGGCCGATGAAGCGGATGATGGCGAACAGCACCGCGGCGCAAATCGGCAGCATCACCCACCAGGGCACGTTGTAGCCCGTCGGGACCGTCCCCAGCAGCAGGCCCACGACGCCGACCGTCAGCGCGTACGGCAACTGGGTGCGAACGTGATCGATGTGGTCGCACTGCGAAGCCAGCGACGACAGGATGGTCGTGTCCGAGATCGGCGAGCAGTGGTCGCCCCAGACGGCGCCCGCGAGGACGGCGCTGACGGTCGAGTAGATGATATGCGTGTAGTCGCCGGACGTGTGGAGGCCGTCGGCGGCGAGTACGCCCCAGGCCAGCGGGATCACGAGCGGCATCAGGATGCCCATCGTGCCCCACGAAGAGCCCGTCGCGAAGGCCGTCGCTGCGGCGAGCAGGAAGACGAGGGCCGGGACGATGCCCGGGGAGAGTGTGCCCGAGAGCCGCTCCGTCAGCCACGTCGCCGTGCCCAGCGCGTCGTTGACGTTCGAGAGCGACCACGCCAGGATCAGGATGATGACCGCGAGCAGCATCGACCGCATGCCAGCGTACCAGGCGTCCATCGCCTCCTCCAGCGTCAGGATGCGCTGGGCCACCGACAGGAGCACCGCCACCACCACCGACGCCAGCGATGCCCACATCATGGCGGTGTACGAGTTCGCCGACCCGACGATGTTCTGGAGCGTCATCTCCAGCCCCTCCTCCGCGACGGCCGCCCGGCCCGTGATCCACAGCCCGATGAGGACGCCGGCCACCAGCACCCCGATGGGCAGCAACGCGTTGATGAGCCGCTTCGGCGCGTCGGCCGGGGGCTCCAGCAACTCCGACTCGGCCTGGGCCGCCTCGGCCGTCGAGCCGGGGCGGAAGAGCTGTCCCGTCTGGCGGGCGCGGCGCTCGGCGGCCAGCATCGGCCCGAAGTCGCGCTTCGTGAGCGTGATCGTGAAGACGAAGAAGAGCGCCAGCAGCGGGTAGAACGAGTACGGGATGGACCCGAGGAAGATGGAGTACGCCGCCTCGTCGTAACCCGGGAGCTTCGCCACCGCGTCGCCGATGAGGCCCACCTCGTAGCCGATCCACGTCGTCACGAAGGCGAGGCAGGCGACCGGCGCCGCCGTCGAGTCGACGAGGTAGGCCAGCTTCTCACGGCTGATGCGGAGCCGGTCCGTGATGGGGCGCATGGTGCCGCCCACGATGAGCGTGTTGGCGTAGTCGTCGAAGAAGACCGTCACGCCGAGGACGGCCGTCGCGAACTGGCCCCGCCCGGCGGACCGCGCCCACTTCGTCACCACGTCCACGATGGCGGCCGTGCCGCCGTTCTTCTGGATCAGCCCGACCGTCCCGCCGATCATCATCGAGAAGATCAGGATGGCGGCGTGGTCGGAGTCGGCGAGTGCGGGCAGGATGTACGCCACGATGGTCGAGAACAGGCCCGTGAACCACCCCGTCAGCACGTCGCCGGAAACGATCCAGGCGCCGACCCACACGCCGAGGAACAGCGCCACGATGACCTGTCGGAACAGCAGCGCCGCCGCGATTGCGAGCAGGGCCGGCACGATGGCCAGCCACCCCACGTCGGGCGTCGCCTCCTCCGGCTCCGCCGCCTCGGCGCTTTCGACCGGGGCAGCCTCGACCGGGACCGGTACCGCCTCGGAATTCGTGGCGGGCTCCCCGTCAAGCGTCACCGGCGCTTCCACGGCCGACGAGTCGACCGCGGCAGGCACGCCCACGTCCTGCGCCTGCCCGCCGACCGCCAGCAGAAGCCCCAGCGCAAGCATCACCACGGAGCGCCGCGCGCCCCTCCCCTCTCGACACGTGCCTGCGAACGGAGTGAGCATCAAGTCGTCCCGAAGATGCGGTCCCCGGCGTCGCCGAGGCCCGGGCGGATGAAGGCGTTCTCGTCGAGCTGGCGATCCAACGCGGCGGTGTAGATCGGCACGTCGGGGTGGTAGTCGGTCAGCCGGGCGACGCCCTCGGGGGCGGCCACGAGGCAGACGAACGAGAGGTCCTTCGCGCCGCGGCTCTTGAGGTGGTTGATGGCGCCCGAGGCCGACCCGCCCGTCGCCAGCATCGGGTCCACCACGAACACGCGCGCGTCGCTGACCTGCGGCGGCACGTTGGAGTAGTAGTCGACCGGCTCGTGCGACTGCTCGTCGCGGTACATCCCCAGGTGCCCCACCCGCGCCTCGGGCACGAAGCGGACGAACCCATCCACGAGGCCGAGGCCGGCGCGGAGCACCGGGACCACCACGACCTCGCGGGCCAACCGGTAGCCGACCGTCTCTTCCAGCGGTGTCTGCACGGTCGTCTCCTCGACGGGCAACGTCCGCAGCGCCTCGTACGCCAGGATGGACGACACGTCGGAGAGCGTCCGCCGGAACTGGCCGTACGGCGTGGACACGTCGCGCAGCGTGGTCAGCGCGCGGTTGAGAAGCGGGTGGTCGACGACGGTCAGCAAGGGATAGGGGGCTGTGGCAC
Source organism: Rubrivirga sp. SAORIC476 (assembly GCF_002283555.1). Lineage (NCBI taxonomy): Bacteria > Pseudomonadati > Rhodothermota > Rhodothermia > Rhodothermales > Rubricoccaceae > Rubrivirga > Rubrivirga sp. SAORIC476. The sequence continues at coordinate 274,062 of NZ_MVOI01000002.1, forward strand.
GGGGCGGGGGTGAGCGAGAGGCGGGGAACAGGCCTCGGGCCCCGTCCCCCTGGCCTCGCGCCCTAGAGGCGGCCTTCCTGCTTGGCCTTCTTGTGTGCCTCCTCGTTCTCGACCCACGGGCGGCGCTCGAAGTAGCTGTCGGTCAGCTTCTTGAGGACCGGCGAGAGCAGCAGCAGCGCGAGCACGTTGGGCAGCGTCACGAGCGAGAGCGCCACGTCGCCGAGGTCCCAGATGGTTGTCACCGCCAGCACCGCGCCGACGAAGTGCATCACCACGAAGATGGCCTTGAACGGCAGGATGGCCTTGGTGCCGAACAGGTAGTTCGCACAGCGGTCGCCGTAGTAGCTCCACGAGATGGAGGTGGACACCGCGAACAGGATCACCGAGATGAGCACGATGAAGCGTCCCACTCCGCCGAGGCCGATCGGCGACAGCCCTCGCTCGAAGGCGAGCGTCGTCAGCGGCGCGCTCGTGCGGACGGTGTTGGCGTAGAACGTCTCCACGACCTGCCCGTCCGCCGTCAGCACGGCCTTGGTCGCAGCATCGATGGTGCCCGTGAACGGCACGGTCTGCGCCTCGTCCAGGAAGAGCGAGTCGATGCCGACGGTGAAGCGGCCGACGCGGGGGCCTGCGCCGTTCTCCGGGACGCCGTTGGCGTAGGAGATGGCCTCGGAGCCGAGGTAAGTCGTGTAGCCGGCCTCTCGCGACCCCTCGACGATGGACACGTTGGACGCGTCGAGGTCGACGGCGGCCGGAGCGGTCGCCTCGAAGGCGCCCGTGGTGACGAGCACGAGGCCCGTCATCGTGCAGATGATGATCGTGTCGATGAAGGGCTCCAGCAGCGCCACGACGCCCTCCGAGACCGGCTCGTCGGTCTTGGCCGCCGAGTGCGCGATGGGCGCCGAGCCCTGCCCGGCCTCGTTCGAGAAGAGCCCTCGCTGGACGCCGTACAGCATCGTCAGCAGGAACACGCCTGCGCCGGTGCCCGCCACGCCCGAGACCGGGTTGAAGGCCTCCGAGAAAATGCGGACGAAGGCGGCCGGAATCGCGCCGATGTTGAGGATCAGGATGAGCAACGCACCCGCCACGTAGACGGCGGCCATCACGGGCGCCACGATGCTGGTCACCTTGCCGATGCGGCTGATCCCGCCCAGGATCACGACGCCGACGATGGTCGCGGTGATGAGGCCGGTGATCCAGACCGGCACCCCGAACGAGTCGAAGACCTGCGTGGCGACCGTGTTGGCCTGGACCGCGTTGCCCGTCATGAACGACGTCAGCATGAGGGCGAAGGCGAAGAACATCGCGACCGGCTTCCAGTTGCGGCCAAGGCCGCGCTCGATGTAGTACATCGGGCCACCGGAGACGGAGCCCTCCCAGGCCTTGCCGTCCTGGTCCACGTGCACGTCGCGGTACTGCTGGGCGAGCGTCACCTCGGAGTACTTGGTGGCCATGCCGAGCAGCGCCGTCACCCACATCCAGAACAGCGCGCCGGGGCCGCCGATGTGGATCGCCAGCGCCACACCCGCGATGTTGCCGACGCCGACCGTCGCGCTGAGTGCCGTCGTGAGCGCCTGGAAGTGCGTCACGTCGCCGGGCTCGTCCGGGTCGTCGTAGCGGCCGGTGGCGACGGCGAAGCCGTGGCCGAGGCGGCGGAACTGGACGAACCCGAGCTTGATCGTCAGGAACAGGCCCGTCCCGAGCAGCCCGATGACCAGGGGCCACCGGAGCACGTTGTTGATGGCGTCGATGACGACGGAGAGGAGCTCCATGGGGCGGACGAGGGGGTGAGGACGGAAGCCGCGAAGATAGGGCCGTTCCCTGCACCTGCGCGCTCGACGCACGCAGAGACATCGCGACATCCCTCCACCATTTGACGCCTCTGAGGCGGGCCGTCCGCTACCGCGCCGCGGTGCGGGCAGGCGTCAGATCCTCCAGCAGCCTCTCCACCACGGCACGCCGTGCGGGGTCGCTCACCTCGAACGAGTCGGCCAGCACGAGGTACTGCTCCAGGTCGGACCGCGCGGCCAGCGTGTCGCCGAGGTAAGACTGGACGACGCCGCGGTCGAGGATGTGACGTGGCTCGTCGGGCTCCAGGGTGACCGCCTGGTCGAGGTCCTCCAGCGTCCGCACCCAGCCGTCGTCGAGGGTCTGGGCGACGAAGGCGCGGTGGCTGTAGATCTCGTCGAGCGCCGATCCACGCGCAGGCGTGCCCGCCTCGACGGCCTCGATCGCGGACGTGAGGTCGTCGTAGGCCGCCTGCACATCGTCAAGGGCCTCCCGGTCCTCCGAGCGAGCCCAGCGGCAGAGGCCGCGCGCGACGAGCGCGTCCGGGGCGCCCGGCGACTGCGCCAGCACCGAGTCCAACGACGCGACGCCCTCGTCCACGGCCCCGTCGAGGCAGGCGTCGTAGGCCCGCTCGACGGCCGCAAAGTCCACCTCGGACGTGCCCACCGGCCCGGCCTCGGGCGGCGCGTCGCCACACCCGGTGGCGACGAGGAGGGCGAGAACGACGGACCCGAAGCGCGTCACTACAGCGACGCCGGGTCGACTTCGATGAGCCGGCCGCGCACGAGCGCGAGCGTCCGCGCCGGGAAGGCCTTCACGAGGCGATAGTCGTGGGTCGCCATCAGGAGCGCCGTCCCCTGGCGGTTGACCTTGACGAGCAGCTTCTGGATCTCGTCGGCCACGCGGGGGTCGAGGTTGCCCGTCGGCTCGTCGGCCAGGAGGAGGCGCGGGTGGTTGACGAGCGCCCGCGCGATGCACGCGCGCTGCTGCTCACCGCCCGACATCTCGCTCGGCCGCGCCTTCGCGCGGTGTCCCAGCCCGACCTCCGACAGCGCCTGCAGCGCCCGCTCCTTGACCTCCTTGCCCCGCTTGCCGGTCGCGTAGAGCGCGAAGGCCACGTTCTCGTACGCGCTCCGGTCGGGCAGCAACTGGAAGTCCTGGAACACAATGCCCAGCATCCGCCGCAGCAAGGGAATGTCGTTCGGCTTGGTCGTGTCCGACTGGTACGGCCCCACGCGGACGAGCCCGTACTCGGGCATCACGTCCATGTAGAGCAGCTTCAGGATGGTCGACTTGCCACTCCCGGTCGGACCGATGAGGTAGGCCATCTCGCCCCGATTGAGCGTCAGGCTGAGGTCGGACGTGACCTCGACGCGCGAGCCATTGGGGTCGGTGTAGCCCGCGGCCACGTTGCGGATCTCCACGAGCGGACGCTCGCGCGGCGCACCGGCCGACGGCGGCGCGGAAGAATCGGGGGCAGAGTCGACGGCGGGGTCCACGGAGGCGAAAGAGAGAGCGCCCAAGCTACGCCGCCTCGACCACGTCGTCCGCTCGGGCGAACACCCAGTGGACGCGCTCGCTGGTCTCGTCGGCGTCCTCCTCCTCGAAGCCGTCGTAGGCCGCGACGGGCACGAGCCCGGCCGCCTCGGCCGCCGCCTGGACCTCGTCGAGCGTGTACGCCCGCTGGTGGTGCGTCTCGGTGACCTCGCGCCCGTCGGGAAGCGTCAACACGAAGTCGGTCGTGTGGAGGCGCGTCTCGGGGTCGTAGCGGCTCGTGCGCTGGTACGCGAACGCGTCCGTCTCGCCCGCGTCGTCGAACCCGTCGGCGTGGTTCTCCGAGTTGGCCGGGGTGGACTGGTCGATGATCGCGACGCCGCCCGGCGCGAGCGCGTCGCGGATGCTGGCGAGGAGGGCGGTGACTGCGTCGAGGTCGAGGAGGTAGTTCAGGCCGTCGTACACGAGCACCACCACGTCGGCGGGCGGGCCGGGGACCGCGTCGCCGAACGCGAGCGTGCCGAGCGCCACCGGCCGACCGGCCTGACGCACGCGCTCGCGGGCGACCTCGACCATGGCCTCGGAGCCGTCGTAGGCGCGGTAGGCGTAGCCGCCCGGGGGCGGACCGTACGGCTGGAGCGACACGGCCAGCGCGCCGGTGCCGCAGCCCAGTTCGACGAGGGTCTCCGCCTCGGGGTGATGCTCGCGCAGGAGCGACTGGAGGTAGGCCGCCCAGAACGGGTAGTCGACGTGCGCCATGACGGCGTCGTAGCCGGGGGCGAGGGCGGTGTAGGGAGCGGGCACGGGTCGGGCGGGGTGCGCTGCAAGGTCGGGCCAGGGGAGCACGCGGCGGCGGAAAATGCCGTGATACCTGTTCGGCCCAGATCGCGCATGAACGATCGACCCTCCCTCCTCCCCATGCTCCGCGCCCTTCCGCTCCTCCTCGCCCTCGTCCTCGCCACGGCGGCCCACGCCCAGCACGCGACGGCCTACCCCAACCCCCTCGGCGCCGGTCCGCTCACGGTCCAGCACGACGCCGAGGCGGCCGAGGTCGAACTATACGACGTGCTCGGCCGCCGCCTCGACCCGCGCTCCGACCTCGCGGCGGGCGTCTACCTCTGGCGCCTCCGCCTCGCCGACGGCACGGCCACGCCCGCCCAGTCGCTCACGAAGCTGGCGGCGGGACCGCTCGACGTGCACCTCGTCCGCGAGGCCCGCCCGGCCGCCCGGCTGGGGGCCATCGCCGAGGCGACGGTGGCCGACCGTGAGGGCTGCCGCGTGGCGGCGCCCGCGTTCGGCGGGTTGCAGCACGAGGGCCTGCGCGGGTCCACGCTCACACCCGTCGCTGGGGGCCTCGGCGTCTCGGGCGGACCGGCCTACGCGGCGCTCCTGACCTGCCTCCAGAACAGCGGCGGCGTGTCGTACGCCTTCCCGCAGGGCGCGTCGCCGTTCGCGACCGGCACCAGCCGTTTCGAGGCCGGGGCGATGGGCGCCGCCGGGACCGGCTTCCTCGACTCCGTCGCGGTCAACCTCCGCTCCGTCAGCGGCGGCTTCGCCGACCTCCGGTTCGGGACCGACGCCCAGTCCGCTCGTGCGCGCATGGTCTACGTGCTCGATTTCCTGCCGGATGGCGGCGTGGCGTTCCTCGACTCGGCGTTCGTCGCGCCGGGCACCCCCGTCACCCGGCGCATCGCGCGGATGTGGGGCGACGAGGGGCCGCTCGAGCTGTCCGGCCTCGCGTTCTCCAGCCGGCTGGAGCGGCCGGGCGGCGCGCTCCTCGACTCGGCCCTCGTCGCCGTCGCGGCGTTCCGCACATCTGACCCGAAGGGCGTGATGATCCAGATCGAGGGCGCGACGCTCCAGGGCGACGCCGTCGCCGTCGCCATCGCGCAGGTGGAGACCGCGATCCCGGCCGTGTTCGAGAAAGCGCTCCTGCAGACGACCGACGCCCAGTTCGGCGTCGAGGACCTCTCGTTCATGGCAGCCACCGGCGGCGACCCCACGCTCCAGGCGCCCGCCGTGCCCCGGCCGATGTGGCTCCAGCCGGCCGACCCCAACGGGCTGATGACCGACGCCGGGACGATGGAGATCCGCTGCGCGCGGGGCCGCTCGTGCAGCACTTACGGCGTCGTCGCCGTCCCGTCGCTCTACTCGACGTCAGGCATGGGCACCGAGGGGCTCGGCAACGGCTCGGCGCTAGCGGCGTCCGTGCAGGCGGGCGGGTTCGCGACCCGGAACGGGCGCGGCCTCGTCTTCAGCCCCGGCTCCCAGTTCGCGACCGAGGCCGTCTTCGTTCAGGAGATGCCGTCCGGCGCGACCACGACCGGCGCCGTGCGCGTGGTGGCCGGGACGCCGGGCAGCAGCAGCCTCGTGGTCGGCGTGCAGGACACCGGCGCCACGCCGACGGTCACGGGCGGCGAGGTCGTCTACCTCCGCGACGGCGTCGTCCGCCGCCAGTTCGACCTCACGCCCGGGACGCCCGTGAACCTCGGCCTCCGCGTCGAGCTCTCCGGCGCGTTCATCTCCATCCAGGCCGGCGGCGACCCCACGCTCGCGCCGTCGGGCCGGCTCGTGTTCCGTTACGTGGACGCGCTCCGGGCGAACAGCGCCGTCGAGGTCCGCCTCGACCTCGGCGACCGGACGCCGGAGGGGTACTACACGATCACGATGGAGCACCTGACGCCCTGGTCGCTCGACTTCATCGCGGTGAACGGCGGCGGCGATCCGACGTTCTCGGCCGGGCCCTGACCCACCGGCTCCCTCCGCCTCGGCATCGAGGCGGGGGCATCAGCCGGCGCGGCGGGCGGCCATCTGGGCCGCCATCCGGATCGCGGCGATCATCGACGATGCGTCGGCCACGTTTTTCCCAGCCACGTCGAACGCCGTCCCGTGGTCCGGGCTCGTGCGCACGATGGGGAGCCCGAGCGTGACGTTCACGCCGGCCCCCTGCGCGAGCGCCTTGAACGGGGCGAGGCCCTGGTCGTGGTACATCGCCACGACGGCGTCGGCGTGGCGCCAGCCGCCCCGGCCAAAGAACGCGTCGGCCGGGTGCGGGCCGGACACGTCGAGCCCGTCGACCCGGAGCGCGTCGAGCGCCGGGCGGATCGTGTCGATCTCCTCCGTCCCGATCACGCCGCCGTCGCCCGCGTGCGGGTTGAGGCCGAGCACGGCGAGGCGGGGCGCGGGGATGCCGAGGTCGGCGTGGAGCGCGTCGGCGAGCGTGCGGCAGACGCGCTGGATGCGGTCCGGCGAGACGAGCGCCGGGACGGCGGAGACCGGGACGTGGATCGTCACCAGCGCGACGCGGAGCGGCCCGGCAGGGAGGTCCGCCGCGAGGACCATCACGACGGTCGACGCGCCCGTCCGCTGCTGCAAGAACTCGGTGTGGCCGGGCACGGTGTAGCCCGCGAGTTGGATCGCCTCCTTCGAGATCGGCGCCGTGACGATCCCGTCCACGTCGCCCGCCAGCGCCAGGTCGATGGCGCACGCGACGGCCTCCATCGCGCGCCGCCCCCCCTCCGCCGTCGTCTGACCGACGTCGAGCACCGGCTCGCTGCCCGGGTCGGGGTCGAGGATGGCGAGCCCCTCCCCCGCCGCTTGGTCCGCATGGGTCACCTCGCGGACCGGCCCGAGGCCGAGCGCCTCGGCCTGTGCGCCCAGCACCGCCGCGCTACCCACCACGAGCAGGTCGGCCCCGAGATCGGACGGAGCGGCTTTCAGGATCACCTCGGGACCGATCCCGTTGGGATCGCCCAGGCTGACGGCGAGAAGAGGGCGGTCGCGCATCAGGAGGAGGTCCAGGGGCCGGGTTCAGATGCGAGGCGCGCATCCCCCCCGGCCTCGTCCACCAACAGGTCCAGCAGCAGGCGGACGCCGAAGCCGCTCGCGCCCTTCGGCCGGTAGCCGTAGGCCGCGTTGAGGAAGGACGGCCGCGCGAGGTCGACGTGGACCCACGGATACGCCGGGTCGCCCGCCGCGTCGCGCGTGAACGCCTCCAGGAACGCCGCCGCGGTGATGGTCCCCGCCATTCGCCCCCCGACGTTCTTCAGGTCCGCGATGTCGCTCGTCAACTGCTCGCGGTAGTGCGGGTAGAGCGGCAGCACCCACGACAGGTCGCCTGTGGCGTCGCCCGCGCGGTGGACGCGGTCGGCGAGGTCGCGGTCCTCGTGCCGTGCGAGGACGGCCGCGACGCGCTCGCCGAGGGCGACGCCCTGCGCGCCGGTCAGCGTAGCCGCGTCGAGCACCCAGCGCGGGTCGAGCCGCTGGGCGAGGCTGAGCGCGTCGGCGAGGATGAGGCGCCCCTCGGCGTCCGTGTTGAGGACCTCGACAGTGGCCCCCGAGTGCATCGTGAGCACGTCGCCGGGCGCGAAGGCGCGTCCGCCCGGTCGGTTGTCGGTCATCGGCAGCAGCCCGATCACGCGGAGCGGCAGCCCCAACCGCGCGGCGCCGACGACGGCCGCGGCGACCGCCGCCCCGCCCGCCATGTCGGCCTTCATGAAGTCCATCGAGTCCTTGGTCGGCTTCAGCGACAGCCCGCCGGTGTCGTAGGTCACCGTCTTGCCCACCAGGACGACCGGCGCGTCCGCTTCGGTGCCCTCGGGCGTCCACTCCAGCGTCACGAAGCGGGGCGGGTCGAGGCTGCCACGGTTGACGCCGAGCACGCCACCCAGCCGCTCGGCTTCGATCCGGTCCTTGTCCCAGACCTCGCAGCGGACGCCCGCGTCCTCGGCCACCTCGGCGACCAGGTCGGCCAGCGCCGCCGGCATCTTGGCGTCGGGCGGGAGGTTGACGAGGTCGCGGCACCAGGCCGTCGCCTCGGCGCGGACCGCCGCGCGCCCCACCGCTGCCGTCAGGCCGTCGGACGGGGTCTCCGCCCACAGCCCGAGCGCGACGGGGTCCTGCGGGTCCTCCGACCGGCACGCGTCGAACCGGTACCCGCCGAGCAGGAAGCCCTCCACGAGGGCCGCCGCCACGTCAGCGGATTCCCCCGGGGGGAGCGCCAGCACGGCGCGGTCGAGGTCGAGGCTGTCCGCCTGCCGAGCCGCCGCCGCCGCCGCCCAGCGCCAGCGCTCCAGGCCGGGTTCGTCGCCGAGGCGGACGACCAGCACGCGCGAGCCGTCAGGGCGGATGAGCATGGCCGGACGCTTCGCCGCCGCTGCGTCCGTCCGCGCGGTCTCATATGCGGGGCCGAGCGCCGCGCGCCACGCCTCCGGTCCGTCGCCGTCGACGGGGAGCACGAGGAGCCCGGTCGGGGAATCGAGGAGGTCGCCGGAGACGAGGTGGATCATGAGAGCGTGGGGGCGAGCGGCAGGCTCGGGTGTCGAGAGGCTGCCAGGATCCCGCCTTCGGGTTCGGGACGAGACGGAGGAGATGAGGGGCCGGCGAATCCGGCGCAGACCGCACCGCCCTGCATGCCGGCACAGGCCACCACGCGGGATCAGTCGATCGATCCCTTAAACTGGGCGAGCAGGGCGAGGTCTGCCTCAGAAAGTCCCCCGTCGTCATCGTCGTCCTCCGTCGCGCCCGGTGCGACGATGTGCATCGGGGCCGAGTCCACGACGTCCTTGATCGTGCGCGAGAGCTGGCCGTCCTTGACGAAGGCCCCGGATGCGTTGGCGTGCCCACCGCCGCCGAACCGGCTCGCCCACTGGTTGATCGGGCAGTCGCCCTTGGAGCGGAACGACAGCTTGACGCCGGACGACAGCTCCAGGAAGATGACTGCCGCGAGGACGCCGTCCAGCGACAGGCCGTAGTTGATCAGCCCCTCGGTCTCGTCGAAGAAGGCGCCCGACTGGCGGAGCATGTCCTGGGTGACGAACATCGTCGCCAGTCGGCCCTCGTAGTGGGTGGTGATGGTGGCGAGCGAGGCGCTCAGCAGCGCCAGCCCCTCGCGGCTGCGGCCGTCGAAGATCGAGATGTGGATCGGCTCCGGCGCCACGTCGCCGCGCTCCAGGATGTCGGCCACGATGGCGTGCGTCCGCGGCGTCGTCGCGCTGTAGCGGAACGAGCCGGTGTCGGTCATGATGCCGACGTAGAGCGCCGTCGCCACCGCCCGGTCGACCAGGGCCGGGTCGATGCCCGCGATCAGTTCGTAGGCGATCTCGGCCGCCGAGGCCGTGTCGGTACGCACGCAGGGCGCGTCGAACCACGTCTCCGGGTCCGGGTGGTGGTCGATCAGCAGCACCGGTCGCCCCGACTTGCGGAACACGTCTCCGACGGCCCCGAGGCGGTGAGCCGCGTTGGCGTCGACCACCAGGAGCGCGTCTGCCTCGGCGACGGCCTGGGCCTGGGCGAGGTCGCCGGACTCGTAGACCGCCATCAGGCCCGCCGGCTGCTCCTCGGCGAGCCAGTCGAGGTTGCGCGGCACCTTGTCGGTGTTCAGCACGAGGACGGTCTTGCCGAGCGCCTGGAGGGCGCGAGCGACCGCGATCTCCGTGCCGATGGCGTCGCCGTCGGGCCGGAGGTGCGTCGTGATGACGACGCGGTCGGCAGCGACGAGGGCGTCGCGGACGGCGGCGAGGGCGGGCGAATCGTGAACGGGGATCATGCGTCTGGCGCGGCGGGGGAAGCTACGCGCGCCGGTCGGCGCGGCGCCCCGAGGATGAGCCGCGGGCCGCGGTCGTAGGTGAGGTAGTTGTAGAACCAGTTGCCGAAGACGGCCGCACGGTTCCGGAAGCCCACCAGGCTCACGAGGTGGACGAGCAGCCACCCGACCCAGGCCAGGAAGCCGGTCAGCGTGAAGCCGCTGGGCAGCTGCAGGATGGCCGCGTTCCGGCCGATGGTCGCCATCTGGCCGAGGTCGTCGTACACGAACGGCTCGTCGATGGCGGCGAGGTCGCCCGAGTCCATCGCCTCGATCAGCTTTGCGGCGTGCTTGCCCTGCTGGATGGCCACCTGCGCGACCTGCGGGTAGAGCGCGCCCTCGGCGTCCGTCGCCCCGGCCGCATCCCCCACGACGAACACGCGGTCGTGACCGGGTGGGCGAAGCGTCTCATCGACCACGAGCCGCGCACCGCGGGTCTGCTCCAGCCCCAGCGCGTCGGCGAGCGGGTGGGCGCGGATGCCCGCAGCCCAGACGACCGTCTTCGCAGCGATGCGTTGCCCGTCGGCCAGCGTCACGCCGTCCGCGTCGACCGTGGCCACGTTGACGCCGAGGCGGACCTCGGCGCCTTTGCCCACGAGCGTCTCGCGGGCGTACTCGCGCAGCGACGGGTCGTAGCCGGAGAGCGGCAGCCGGTCCCCGTCGACCAGCACCACGTGGGCCCGGTCCACCTCGACCGCGGGAAAGTCCTTCGACAACACCCCGAACAACTCGCGCAGCGCGCCCGACATCTCGACGCCGGTCGGGCCACCGCCCACCACCACGGTCGTCAGCGCCCCCGTGTCGAGCAGCGACGGGTCGGACGCGACCGCCTCGAACTGGCGGAGGACGTGCGACCGGAGCGCGACCGCGTCGCCGACGCTCTTGAGTGGGAAGCCGTGCTCCTCGGCCCCCTCGACGCCGAAGTAGGCCGTCGCCGCCCCCGGTGCCAGCACGAGCACGTCGTACGGGATCGTCCCCCCGTCGGCCAGCGCCAGCGTCCGCGCCTCGAAGTCGGCACCGACGACCGTGCCCATCCGGACTTCGGTGTTCGCCTGGGAGCGGACGATGTGGCGGATCGGCTGCGTGATGTCGTTCACGTCCAGCCCCGCCGTCGCGACCTGGTACAGCAGCGGCTGGAACGTGTGGAAGTTGTTCTGATCCACCAGGAGCACGTCTACGGCCGCGCTCTCCAGCGCGAGCACGCATTCCAGCCCGCCGTGCCCTGAGCCGACGACGACCACGCGAGGGCGGACTCCGGGTGCGAGATCGAGCGCGGCGCGAGGCATGGCATCAGCGGGGAGGGGCGCCGCCTACGCTCCGCGCACGCACCGGGTTGATCGGAGTGCGTGAAGCCTGAGGGGACCTCCCGTCAGAAGCCCTGTGGGTTGGTCAGCAAGACGCGCCATGCCCCCGCCACGTCTCGACGCACCGTGACGGCCGTCACCGCCGAGGTGCCACCATCGAGGCCGTCCGGGGCGCGCAGCAGCACGTGTGTTACTGGCCCATCGGCGAGTTCGCCGACCACCGACACCGGCGGACCGGGCGGCCCCCACACTCCCAGCACGTCGAGGCCGGCGAGGTAGAGCGCCGCCAGGTCGCGGTCGGATAGTCGACCGAGGTCTGCGGGCGCAGTCCCCGTCAGCACCGACGCGAACGCGAACGCCCCTTCCTGCAGGCCGTCGCGGACGATCACCGTCGGTCCGTCGAGGCGGAGCAGGCCGATTGCATCCTCCCGGAGCGCGGCCTGGGCGTCGGGGTGGAGCCGGTCGGCAGCGCGGCCCCACGCCTGCCCGTCAATGGCTTCCACGAACGCCCGTGCGGCCACCGACGGACCATCCGAGGCGGACAGAGGCGTGCGGTCCAGCGGCTCGTCGGTGGGAGTCGGGCGCTCCCAGGGGGCGAGGGGCTCGTCGGCGGGCGTAGCGGGGGGCGCCTGAGAGACGCTCCGCCCCCACGGGCGAGGCGGGGAGTGCGTCACCGGCCGGGCCGGCTCTGAAGGCGGGAGACTCGGCACGACCGCTTCGTCCCCCCGTAGCGACGCCGCCAGCGCCTCCGCGTCGGCCTGGGAGAACCCGGGGAGCGTCACCAATCCGTTCGGCACCGTGGACGCGATGCGCGGCATCGCCAGCACGCGCCCGCCATGCGTCACCGCGACGACGGAGCCCGCCTTCGCCGTCGTCACCCGCGCCAGATCGGCGGCGGGGCCGCTTTCCAGCCAGACCGTGACTGCAAACGTGCCATCGGCATCCTCCTCCAGCCCGACGGTCGCGATGGCGGTCAGCGGCAGGTCGAGCAGGACCTCCTGTAGCGTCTCGCTGCCGTCAGCCACCGCGTGGAGCTTTAGCCCCTCCTGGGCGCAGACGGACGACGCGAACAGCAAGGCGAGGCAGGCGACGGAAACGAGGCGCATGGATCCAGGGGAGACGGTCCTCCAACGGACGGGGCGTCTGGATCGCACGTCACTCGGCGTCGTCGCCCTCGATGGGCTCGTGGCCGTGGTGGTCGCCGTGCGCCTTCACGTAGCGGCGGTTGTACTCGCGCTCGTACTCCATGTCCACGTCCTTGCTCTGCTGGACGCGGTCGAAGGCCGGGTTCGACGGGTCGAGGCGGACGTCGTCCTCGGTGGGCTCGTTGAAGAGCCGCATCGCCTGCGGGGCCTCGTCGCCGGACACCTCGGGATCGCGGTCGTCGATGGGGTCGGGGCCGTCGATGGGGGTCGAGTCGGGGTCGGTGCTCATGGGTCCGGGGGTCTGGCTTGTTCCAATGCCCGGCCTCCGAAAACGTTCACCCGGCTCAGCCGAACCAGCGGACAGCGTCGTTGAAGATGACGAACACCATCAGCGCCAGGATCAGCGCGACGCCGAGCTGCTGCACCACCAGCCGCACCTTGAGCGACGGCTCGCGGCGGACGACGGCCTCGTAGGCGAGGAACACCAGGTGCCCGCCGTCGAGGGCCGGGATGGGCAAAATGTTGAACACTGCGAGCGCGATCGACAGGTAGGCCACGAACTCCCAGAACACGCGCAGCCCGCGGTCGGCGGCCTCCTTGGACTGCTTCGCGATCATGAGCGGCCCGCCGACGTTGTCGCGGACGCTCTCGCGGCCGGTCACCAGCTTGCCGATGAAGCCGAAGGTCGCCGTCACGTTGCCCACTGTGCGGTCGACGCCCGAGGCCAGCGCGGCGCCGAGGCCGAGGGTCTCGGTGCGCTGCCCGATGGCCGTCGCGTCCAGCAGAACGCCCAGCTGGTAGGTCTCGCCCGACGCGCGGGGGGCGATCTCGGCTGCGTAAACGTTGGCGGCGCCCCGGCGCTCGACGAGCCGGGCGGGCGGGCGGGCCGCGCCGAGGGAGTCGGGACGTGCCCAGACGACCTCGACGGGCTGGCCGCCGCTGGTCTGCACCTGCTCGGTGAGGCGGTCCCAGGACACCGTCGGCTGCCCGCCGATGGACAGGATGCGGTCTCCGGCCTGGAGCCCCGCCTCGTCGGCAGCCGACCCGGCCGAGACGGATGCCAGCACGGGCGGGAGCCGCAGCGAGATGCCGAAGACGGACTCCAGCGAGGCGTCGTCGCCCGCCCGCTCCACCTCGGTCGACAGGCGCGACAGCTGCGATGCGAGGCCCTCGGGACCCGTCAGCACGGCCTCGCCGTCGGCGCGGAGCACGGTCAGTTCGAAGGGGTCGCCCGCGAGCGACTCCGGCGTGAACACCTCCTCGAAGCGCTCGATGCGCTCGCCGTTGACGGCCACGACCCGGTCGCCCGACTGGAGCCCCATCTCGGCCGCCACCGAGCCCTCCGCGATCTCCAGCGGCACGTTCTCGGCGGGCGTGTAGGAGCGGCCGTAGGCCAGCGCCAGCGCCGCGAACAGGATGACGGCGAAGACGAGGTTGAAGATGACCCCCGCCGAGATCACGATGCTGCGCTGCCAGACCGGCTTCGACCGGAACTCGTCCGGCTCCGGGTCGCTTTCGAGCCCCTCCGCGTCCATGCTCTCGTCCACCATGCCCGCGATCTTGACGTAGCCGCCGAGCGGGATCGCGCCCAGCCGGTACTCCGTCTGGCCCACCTTCTTGTAGAGGAGGTTCGGCGGGAAGCCGAGCGAGAACGCGTCCACGCGCATCCCGAACAGGCGCGCGGCCAGGAAGTGGCCCAGCTCGTGGACGAACACGAGCACGCCGAGCGCGAGCGCGACCCACAGGAAGTAGGACAGCGAGTTGAAAATGGCCTCCATCAGGTACGGGGGACGGCCGGGCCGTCAGACAGTGTAGGGAGCGCGGGCCTCAGAGGCCGCGCGGCGGGCGTCCCGGTCAACGGCGAGCAGGTCGTCGAGCGTGCCCGCGGGGCGGGCCACCGCGAGACCGGCCTCGACGAGGCGGGGGACGTCGGGAAAGCGGATCGAGCCGTCGAGGAAGCGGGCGACCGCGACCTCGTTGGCAGCATTCAGTGCAGCCGGGGACGAGCCGTCCGCACGCAACGCGGCGTAGGCCAGGCCCAGGCAGGGGAATCGGTCGGTGTCGGCCGCCTCGAACGTGAGGGGACCGGTGCGGGTCCAGTCGAGGCGCGGATGGTCGGCGGGCCAACGGTCCGGGAACGAGAGCGCGACCTGGATGGGCACCCGCATGTCGGGCGGCCCCACCTGCGCCTTCGACGAGCCATCCACGAACTCGACCACCGAGTGGATGATCGATTCGGGGTGGACGACCACGTCGATCCGGTCCGCCGGGATGTCGAACAGCCAGTGCGCCTCGATGACTTCGAGCCCCTTGTTCATCATCGTCGCCGAGTCGACGGAGATCTTCGCCCCCATCGACCAGTTGGGGTGGGCGACGGCCTCGGCGGGGGTGATGGCGCCGAAGGTGGACGCCGGGCGCTCGCGGAACGGGCCGCCCGAGGCGGTCAGGACGAGACGGTCGACACAGCCCTCCGGCTCGCCGACGAGGCACTGAAACAGCGCCGAGTGCTCGGAGTCGACCGGGATCACGACCGCGCCGGACCGCGCCGCGGCGTCGCGGACGAGCGCGCCCGCCACCACGAGCGACTCCTTGTTGGCCAGCGCGATGGTCTTGCCCGACTCGGCGGCTGCGAGCGTCGGCCGGAGCCCCGCGGCGCCCACGATGGCGGCGACGACGATCTCGGCACCCGAGTCCTCGGCGAGGGCGCGGACGGCCTCCGCCCCTGCGGCCACGTCGATCCCAGTGCCAGCGAGCGCGCCGCGGAGGGACGCGTAGGCGCTCTCGTCCGCGATCACGACCCGTTCCGGGCGGACGGCCCGGGCCTGCTCGGCCAGCGTCTCCCAGCGCGTGCCCGCGGCCAGCGACACGACGCGCAGCCGGTCCGGGAAGCGCGCGGCCACCTCCAGCGTCTGGACGCCGATGGAGCCCGTCGAGCCGAGGACGGCGACGCCGCGAGGGTCGGCGCCGGGGCGCGGCGCGGGCGGGCGAAGGTCGGGGAGCATAGAGCGGCGCCGCACGAACGGCGCGTCCGGGGCGTTGACGGCGGGCGCCCAAGATAGCGGTGCCCACGCCGGGCCTCCCTACCTTGCCGACCCGCCCCCGCCCGTCCGTGCTGACTCCGTCGACCTCCCGGCTCCGATTCGCTCTCCTGGCCGCGTCGCTCGGGGTGACCACGTGGACGAGCCCGGCCGCCTCGGCGCAGGTCCCGATCCCCCGCCCGCGCCCGATCGTGGACGCCGCCCCGACGGGCTCGCAGGCCTACGCGCTCGCGGCGACGCTCCTCGCCAACGGCCGCGTCGACGAGGCGACGGCGCTCCTGGAGGACCTGCTCGCCCAGAGCCCCGCCGACGTGGCCGTCCTGATCAAGCTGGAAGAGGCCTACGTCGCCGCCCGCCGCTTCGACGACGTGGTCGCCCTGGTGGAGCGCCGCATCGAGCGGGAAGGCCCGTCGCCGGCCTTGCTCGCCTCTCGCGGCACGGCCCTCTACCGCGCCGACCGCACCGAGGAGGCCGACCGTGCCTTCGCCGAGGCCGTAGACCTCGCGCCGGACGACGCGCAGACCTACCGCCTCGTGGTCAACGAACTGGGCACGCTTCGGCTCTTCGACCGGGCGGCGGCCATCCTGCAGCAGGGCCGCGACCGCCTCGGCGATGCCATCGCGTCGGTCGAGCTGGCGCACGTCTACGGCCTCGCGCTCGACTACCCCCGCGCGGTCGCGCTGTACCTGGAGGCGCTCGCTGGCGACCCGGCGCTCCGCCCCGTCGTCCAGGCCCGGCTGACGCGGATGGTCACCGGGCAGGGCGCTCCCGAAGCGTTCGCGACGGCCTTCGCGCGAGCCGCCGCGCTCGACCCGTTGGACCGGAGCGTCCGGGAGTTGCAGGCGTGGCTGGCGCTGGAACAGGGCGAGTACGACGTGGCGCTCGACGCCGTCCGGGCGCTGGACCGGCTGGAGCAGGACGAGGGGGAGTCGCTGGTGATCTTCGCCGCTCAGGCCGCCGCCGCGGGCGCTCCCGAGGCCGCCGCCCGCGCCCTCGACGAGGTACTGGACCGGCACCCCGACCGCCCCGCAGCGCGGACTGCGCTGTTCGCGCGCGCGCGCCTCTGGGACGAACAGGCCCGCGACGACCGCGAACGCGCCGACCTCGGCCCCACACCCGCGGCGGACTCGGCGAAGGCTGCCTACACGGCCTACCTCAACCGCTACCCCATCAGCGACCAGCGCCCGCGCACGGCGCTCCTCCTCGCCGACCTGCTGCGCGATGTCTATCGGGACTTCGATGGGTCGGAGGCCCGGCTCACCGAGGCCGCTGCGGGGCGCGACGTCGGCATCGCCAACCGCGCCCGGCTGATGCTGGGGGAAGTCGCCCTTCGCCGCGGCGACCTCGACACGGCCCGCCAGCGCTTCGCGGACGTGGACGAGTCCGTGCGAATCGGCCCGCTCGCGGAGCAGGCGCGCTACGAGCTGGCGCTGATCGACTTCTACGAGGGCTTTATGTACTCCGCCCTCGCCCGCGCCGAGGCCCTCGACGAGGACACGGCCGCCGAGGCCGCCAATGACGCCATCGCCCTCCGCGTGACGCTCAACGATGCCCTTGACCCCGACGTGCTGCCGGGCCCCGACGTCGACCTCTCCGCCGATCCGCTGTACGTCTACGGCCGCGCCGCGCTCCGCCACCGCCGCGGCCTCTCGGCCGAGGCCCTGGCGACACTCGACTCCCTCGACGCCGACCTTCCCCCCGCGCACGCGCTTGCCGACGAGTCCCTCTACCTCCGTGCCTCCGTGCTCCTCGAGCGCGGCGAGCCCGCCGAGGCCGTCGCCGTGCTGGATGCCCTCCTCTCCCAGCAGCCGATGTCGTTCTTCCTGGACCGAGCCCTGCGCCTCCAGGCGCGGACCTACGAGGGCGAACTGAGCGACCCGGCGACCGCCGCCGAGCGGTACGACAGGCTTCTGGAGCGCTTCCCCGGCTCCCCGCTGGCGCCCGAGGCGCGGGAGGCGCTGCGCCGGCTCCGCGCCACGCTGGGGGCCTCCTAGATTACATGCAATAACGGAATGAGAGCCTACGTCCTCCTGTTCGTCGCCCTCCTCGCCCTGCCCGCCGCGGCGCAGGACCTGCTCATCCCCATGGACGACGCGCAGGCGGATCACCTCCGCGCCTACGGCGCCGTCTACGTCGCCCTCGATCGCGGCCTCGACGTGGACTGGCTGCTGAACGTCCGCGGCGGGTCGTTCGTCGTCCCCGCCGAGGCGGACCTGCAGACCGAGCTTCGGGCGCGCGGCGTGAGCTTCGAGCGGGTAAACGGAACCCAGGCCGTCGCCGACGCCGAGTCGCCCGCGGCCAACACGTCGGTCGTCCGGCTGGAGAAGGCGCCGACCATCGCCGTCTACGCGCCCGACCAGACCCTCCCCTGGGACGACGCCGTCCTGCTGGCGCTGACCTACGCCGAGGTGCCCTACGAGACGATCTACGACGCCGACGTGCTCGCCGGGCGGCTCGGCGAGTTCGACTGGGTGCACCTCCACCACGAGGACTTTTCGGGGCAGTACGGCAAGTTCTTCTCGGCCTACGGCGCGACGGCCTGGTACCAGCAGCAGCAGCAGGAGGCCGAGGCATCGGCGCGAGCGTTCGGATTCGCGAAGGTGAGCCAGCTCAAGCTGGCCGTCGCGCAGGCCATCCGCCAGTACGTCGTCGAGGGCGGCTTCCTGTTCGCGATGTGCTCCGGCGCCGACACGTTCGACCTCGCGCTCGCCGCCGCCGGGCTCGACATCGTCCCGGCCGAGATCGACGGCGACGGGCAGACGCCGGGCGTCCGCGGGATGCTCGACTACTCCGGCACGCTCGCCTTCCAGGACTTCCATCCCGAACTCAACGTGATGGAATACGAGCACGCCGACATCGACGACCCGCCGCCGCCCGCTCTCCGCAACCCGCTCACGGACTACTTCACGCTCTTCGAGTTCTCCGCCCGCTGGGACCCCGTCCCCACCATGCTGACGCAGAACCACGTCGCCAGCGTGCGCGGCTTCATGGGCCAGACGACGGCCTTCCAGCCGGAGATGATCAAGCCCGGCGTGGTCGTGCTCGCGAAGAGCCCCACCACGGACGCGGTCCGCTACCTCTACGGCCCGGCCGGTCAGGGCTTCTTCGCCTTCTACGGCGGCCACGACCCGGAGGACTACCAGCACTACGTCGGCGACCCGCCGACGGACCTGTCGCTGCACCGCAACTCGCCCGGCTACCGGCTGATCCTCAACAACGTCCTCTTCCCGGCCGCGAAGAAGCAGCCGCAGAAGACCTGATCACGCATGGGCGGCGACGGCCGGCACCCGCTGAGGTGCAGGCGCCGTGCTCGCCTCGGACACCACCTCGGCGGCCTCGGTCGCGGGGGCGGCCCTGCGGAGCGCGAGGTCCCAGTGGGCCCAGGCCCACGGCTCGGCCCGGATGAACGCCTCCATGCGGTCCAGCACCGCGCGCTCGTGGCTCGGGATCGGCCCCTCGACGTCCACCCACGGGACGCCATCCTGAATGCCACCGGTGAGGACGTAGACCGGCGCGTCCGCGGCACGCGCGAGGCGGGCGGCGCCGGTGGGAAGGGGCACCGACAGGCCGAGAAGCGACTGGTTCGGCACGGCGCCCGGCTCGACGATTACGTCCTGCAGGATGAGCAGCGGCGTGCCCGAGCGCAGCGCCCGGAGGTACTGCGTCACGCTTCCGCCAGGGACCAGCTGGGTGGCCGAGAAGGCCTCGTCGCGAACTCGCGCCTTCTCGGCGATCCAGCGCTGCGTGACGTCCGGCACCTCCGACGGCAACGCCCCCCCCTCACCACTGAACGGAATCCGGACGAAGCGGCACCGGGTCTCCGTCGTCCAGATGCCCATGCGGACGGTCCCGAAGGCGCTCCACGACACGAGAACGGACGCACCCTCCAGCTCGGCCCAGGCGGCAGCGCCGGGCCGAACCTGGATCGGCACGTCAGGCTGGAGGTAGCTGAAGGTCTCGCGGAGCCGCGACCGCACTTCCCGGATGCAGTAGCGGATCAGCGGGAGTCCCGTCGCCGGCTCGCCCAGTTGCCGCAGATAGCGGCGCCGATGGTGCCCCCCGAACAGAACGAGCAGCAGCCCCATCGGGACGGCCAGTACCCCACCGAGGCGGTCCAGCGTCCGGAACGGCACTCGTTGTGCGAGCGGGCGCACGCCGAGGTAGAACACTCCGTGCACGGCTCTCCAGAGAACCCGCTTCAGTCGGAGTGAGGGGGAAACGTTGGCCATGCGCGTAGAAGGGACAGCCGTCTCTCCCCGCGAATCCCGTCCCAGGCCCGGAGTCGGCCCCGGCACGAGCCTAGTTTGTCACGTTCCGGTTCCCCTCTGCCTCCATACGCCCCCCTCCGCTACCGTGACTGCAAAGCCGCCCTCCGTCGGCACGTGTCGAATGAACGAGCTCGTGTTGCCGAACGACACCAACACGCTCGGCAACCTGATGGGAGGGCGGCTGCTGCACTTCATGGACGTGTGCGCCGCCATCGCCGCCCAACGCCACTCCAACCGGACGGTCGTGACGGCGAGCGTGGACTCGGTCGACTTCCGCGCCGCGGTTCGTCTCGGGGAAGTCGTGGTGCTGGAGGCGGCCGTCACGCGCGCGTTCACGACCTCGATGGAGGTCGGCATCGAGGTCTGGGCCGAGGACAACGCGACGGGCGAGCGCCGCCACTGCAACCGGGCGTTCTACACCTTCGTGGCGGTCGACCAGAGCGGACGCCCGATCCCGGTGCCGCCGCTGGCCCCCGAGACCGACGAGGAGCAGGCGCGCTACGACGCCGCCGCCCGGCGCCGCGAGCTGCGCCTCGTCCTGGCCGGTCGCCTCCGCCTCGACGAGGCCGACGACCTCCGGGAGCACCTCAATGCGCTCCCTCTCGACCCACCGGAGAGCGAGAGGGAGCCCGGCGGCTGACTGCGCGTTGATGGGGGCCCACCACCCTTCCCCTCTCTCCATGCGTCCTCTCTTCGTTCTCACGCTGGCTCTCGTCTTCGCCGCCCCCGCCTCCGCCCAGTTCGCCATCGGCGGCCAGGTCGGCGACCCGACGGGCCTCTCTCTCAAGTTCGGCCAGGGGGCTGGCTCCGTGATCCTGGCGGTCGGCTGGGACCTCGACGAGTCGGTCTCCGCTGAAGGCCACTACCTGCTCCGCGAGCGCCGTCTCCAGGGATCGCGGACTGCGTCCGTGTTCTACGGCCCCGGCCTGTTCGTCCGCACCGGCGGCCCGACCGACGACTTCGGCGTGAGCCTGGGAGTCGGCCTGGAAGTCGACCTGGTCCCTGAGATCGAGATCTACGGCCTCGTCTCCCCGCGCCTCCAGCTGATCGAGGACACCGACTTCGACCTCGGAGCCGGGCTCGGCCTCCGGTTCAAGCTGTAGGTTCCAGCATGCCCGACACGCTCTCCCGCCCGATCCGCGTCCTCATCGCCAAGGTCGGCCTCGACGGCCACGACCGCGGGGCCAAGGTGGTCGCTGCCGCCCTCCGCGACGCGGGGATGGAGGTGATCTACACCGGCCTCCGCAAGACGCCCGAGGTGGTCGTCCGCGCGGCCGAGGAGGAGGACGTGGACGCGGTCGGCGTGTCGATCCTGTCGGGCGCCCACGGTACCGTGCTGCCCCGCGTGCGGGCGCTGCTCGACGACGCCGGGCTGGACGACGTGCTGCTGGTCGCCGGCGGCACCATCCCATCCGACGACGCCGACGACCTGATGGCGCGCGGCATCGTGGACCACGTCTTCACGCCGGGCGCCTCGCTGGCGTCCATCGCCGAGGCCCTGGCGGCCTCCGTCGCCGAGCGCCGGGGCGACTGACGTGTTCCCGCCCCGCATCCTGATCACGGGCGCCAACGGGCTCGTGGGGCAGGCGCTCACGCGCGCTGCCGCCCGCCTGCCCGGCGCCGACGTGCTGGCGACCTCGCTGAGCACGGCGGTCGTCCGCACGCGCGGCGGCACGGCCCGCCTCGACGTGCTCGACGGCGACGCGGTGGAGCGAATGATCCAGGACTTCGCGCCCGACGTGGTGCTCCACGCCGCCGGGCTGGCGCAGGTGGAAGCCTGCGAGGCCGACCGGGAGGCCTGCTGGGCCCTCAACGTGGACGCCGTCGCGACGATGGCGGCGGCCTGCCAGCGCCACGGCGCGCGCCTCGTGCTGCCGTCGACCGACTTCGTGTTCGACGGCACCGCCGGGCCCTACGCGGAGACCGCACGCCCGGCGCCGCTCAACGCGTACGGACGCTCGAAGCTGGCCGCCGAGAACGCCCTCAAGGCGTCGCGGCTGACCGACTGGGCCGTCGCGCGGACGACGCTCGTGTTCGGCGCCCCTGCGGGCGTCGTGCCGCGGCTCGACCTCGTCCGCTGGCTGATCCGCGAGTTGCGCGCCGGGCGCCCCGTCCGCGTCGCCGCCGACCAGCTCCGCACCCCGACCTACGACGACGACCTCGCCGACGGCATCCTGCGGATCGTGCGCTTCCGGCGCTCGGGCGTGTTCCACCTCTCGGGCCGCGAGAGCCTGTCCATCCTCGGCGTGGCCCACCGCGTCGCCGAGGCGTTCGACCTCGACGCCGGGCTGATCGCGCCCGCGACGACCGCCGCGTTGCATCCGGGCGCGCCGCGTCCGCTCCAGGGCGGCCTGCTGATCCTTCGCGCGGAGAGCGAGTTGGGCTTCCGTCCCCGCTCACTGGACGCCGCGCTCGACGCCGTCCGCGACCGGCTCGGGCTGGACGCTCCCGCCTGACCTACTACTGGTCGGCCGGGACGAAGAAGACCTGGGCGTCCACGCTGTCCGGGAGAACGACCAAGAAGGCGCCCTCGCGCCGCAGCACGGACGTCCCGCTGAGGTAACGCTCCAGCTCGACCGTACCGACCGGGCAGCCCCGCCGCGTGCACGCCAGCGCGTCGGTGACCGTGAGCACGCTGTCGCGGACCGTGTAGCGACCCGAGCACTGGTTGCAGGAGGCGATCGCGAGCGAGCCCTCCGGCCCGAACGAAACCTGCTGGCCCGACCCGCGCACCACCGCGGCATCCGTCGGGACGATCCGTTCGAGCGACCAGGTGGTGCCCGGCAGGTCAGAGGCCGCGCCGACGGCCGGGGCAGGCTGGCACGCCGCGAGGAGCAGAACGGGGACGAGAGCGAGGAGGACGCGCACGGGAGGCTCGGGGGGAGACGCCGAAAGGTACTGGAGAGCCGGACCTGGATCCCAGCGTCCGTCCCCCGGGCGGAGAGCCTGCGAAGGCGCCCGCCTCGGGGCCGCCGCCGACCGAGCCGGGCTAGCTTTGCGCACCGCTTCTCCCCGACCGTGATGATCGACCTCGACCTCCTCCGCGACGACCCCGACCGCGTGCGCCGCTCGATGGAGGCCAAGCGCCTCGGCGACCCCGCCACCGTCGGCCTGGCGCTCGACCTCGACACGCGCCGCCGCGAGGCCGTCACCACGCTCAACCGCGTCCAGCAGCGCCAGGGCGAGTTGGGCCGCGAGATCGGCCCGCTGATGAAGGCGGGCAAGCGCGACGAGGCCGCCTCGCTCCTGGCCGAGTCGAACGCGGTCAAGGCCCAGGCCAGGGACCTGGAAGAGACCGTCCGCGGGCTGGACGCCGAGTTGCGGGACGCCATGCTGGCCATCCCCAACCCGATCCACGAGAGCGTGCCGGTCGGCGGCGAGGACGCCAACGTGGTCGAGGCCGAGATCGGCGAGGTCCCGACGTTCGACTTCGAGCCCCTCCCCCACTGGGACCTCTGCGAGCGCCACGGGCTGGTCGACTTCGAGCGTGGCGCCAAGGTCACCGGCGCGGGCTTCCCGTTCTACATCGGCCAGGGCGCGCGGCTGCAGCGGGCGCTCATCGCCCTCTTCCTCGACCTCGCCACCGAGGCGGGCTACACCGAGGTGCAGGCGCCGATCCTGGTCAATGAGGCCTCGGGCATCGGGACGGGGCAGCTCCCGGACAAGGAGGGGCAGATGTACCACACGGCCGCCGACGACCTCTACATGGTCCCGACCGCCGAGGTGCCGCTGACCAACTACCTCCGCGACGAGATCCTGCCGCCGGACGTCCTCCCCATCAAGTACACCGGCTACACGCCCTGCTTTCGCCGCGAGGCGGGCAGCTACGGCAAGGACGTGCGCGGGCTAAACCGGCTCCACCAGTTCGACAAGGTCGAGCTGGTCCGGTTCGTCCGCCCCGAGGAGAGCTACGACCACCTGGAGCAGCTTCGCGAGGACGCCGAGCGCGCGGTGCAGGCGCTGGACCTCCCCTACCGCCGCCTCGTGCTCGCCTCGGGCGACCTCGGCGTGACGCAGGCCAAGACGTACGACCTGGAGGTCTGGAGCGCGGGCCAGGGCCGCTGGCTGGAGGTCTCGTCGGTGTCCAACTTCGAGTCCTACCAGGCGCGACGGGCCAACGTGCGCTTCCGCCCGGCCGAGGGCGAGAAGCCGCAGTTCGTCCACACCCTCAACGGGTCGGGGCTGGCGCTGCCGCGCATCGTGGCGGCGCTGCTGGAGAACGGCCAGCAGGCCGATGGCTCCATCGTGCTGCCCGAGCGCCTGGCGGCGTACGCCGGATTCGACCGGATCGGCTAGCCCCATCGCCCGCCTCGGCACGACGGCCGAGGCGGGCGGGGTCGGCTACGGCTGCCGGGCGACGAGCGCGTCGCGGATCTCGGTGAGCAACACCTGATCGGCCGTCAGCTCCGGGGCGGCCTCGGTCTCGGGCGTCTCCTCCTTCTGGAGGTTGTTGATCCAGCGGACCACGAAGAAGATCGAGAGCGCGACCAGGAAGAAGGTCACGATGCTGTTGATCAGCGTGCCCCACTGGAGCACGACGGCGCCCGCCTCCTGAGCGGCGGCCAGCGTGGCGTAGGGCCCCGGCGTCGCGCCCTCCTTGAGGACGGAGAAGATGTTGGTGAAGTCGACCCCGCCGATCAGCAGCCCGACGAGCGGCATCACAATGCCGTCGACGAGCGACGAGACGATGGTCGCGAACGCCGCGCCGAGCACGAGGCCAACGGCCAGGTCGATGACGTTGCCTTTCACGGCGAACGTCTTGAACTCATTCCACATAAGGAGAGTGGTGGGTGAAGGAGCCGGAAGATGCGCCCGTCCCGCGCTCTTGCCAACTCTGGCGCTCACTGCCCCGGATGGGTGACTGGCTCGGCATCCCTCGGAGCGCGACGACAGGCGGCACCGACGACAAAGCGCCCGCCCCGGCACGAAGCCGAGGCGGGCGCAGTCCTGTCAGCGGACGAGCCGCTGGGGTCGAGGCTTAGTCGCGGCGACGGCCACGACCGCGGCCACCGCCGCTCCGGCCACCGCCGTCACGGCTGCCCCGCTCCTCGCGGCGCTTCGCCATCTCGGCCTTCTCCTCCTCGGTGGGCTCCGGGAGGAACGGCTTGCGGCTGACGCGCAGCTTGCCACCGTCGCGGATCTCGATGAGCTGGACCTCCAGCTTGTCGCCCACCTGGCACTCGTCGGCCGGGTCGTTGACGTAGCCGTGGGCCATCTCGGAGACGTGCAGCATGGCCTCCTTGCCCGGCATGATCTCGAGGATCGCGCCGAAGGGCAGCAGGTTCTTGACTGTGCCGGTGTACTTCTCACCGACCTCCGGCTGCGTCACGATGCCACGGATGATGTCCACGGCCGCGTAGGCCGCATCCATGTCCGGGGCGGCGACGGTCACGTAGCCCTTGCCGTCGCGCTCGTCGATGTTGATCTGGGCGCCCGTGTCGGCCTGGATGCCCTTGATGATCTTGCCGCCGGGCCCGATGATGGCGCCGATGAAGTCCTGGTCGATGACGACCTGGATGAGACGCGGGGCCGAGGGCGAGATGTCCTCGCGGGGCTCGGCGATCGTCTTGGCCATCTCGCCGAGGATGTGCAGGCGACCGGCCTTGGCCTGCTCCAGCGCGTCGCGCATGGTGCTCATGGCCAGCCCGTCGATCTTGATGTCCATCTGGCAGGCCGTGATGCCGTCCTCGGTGCCACAGAGCTTGAAGTCCATGTCGCCGAGGTGATCCTCGGTGCCGAGGATGTCGCTCAGGATCTGGATCTTGTCGCCCTCGGCGATCAGGCCCATCGCGATGCCCGCGACCGGCTTGTGGATCGGGATGCCCGCGGCCATCATGGCCAGCGAGCCGCCACAGACCGACGCCATCGACGAGGAGCCGTTGGACTCCAGCACGTCCGAGATGATGCGGACGGTGTAGGGGAACTCCTCCTCACCCGGCATCACCTTCGACAGCGCGCGCTCGGCGAGCATGCCGTGACCGATCTCGCGACGGCTCGGGCCGCGCAGGAACTTGGTCTCGCCGACGGAGAACGGCGGGAAGCTGTAGTGGAGGTAGAACCGCTTGTCGGTCTGGTCGAAGAGCTGGTCGACGGCCTGGACGTCCCGGCCGGTGCCGAGCGTGACCATGACGAGCGTCTGCGTCTCGCCGCGGGTGAACACGGCCGAGCCGTGCACCTTCGGGAGGTAGTCGACCTCGGTCCAGATGTCGCGGATCTCATCGGTCTTGCGACCGTCGAGGCGTCGGCCCTCGTCGAGGATCATCTCGCGCATCACGCGGGACTCGGCGGCCTTGAACGCCTCCTTGACCTCGCCGACGCC